>JABHWG010000134.1 GCA_018657885.1 Pelagibacteraceae bacterium | reverse complement strand
TTCTTATTTAAAAATTACCGATTGGTTTAATGCAGCAGGAGGAACAGATACAGCAAATCCTACAAAATTATATGAAGACGAAATTAATAAAATGGGTGATGAAGCTGAGCAAATTTTTCTAAAAGCAACAAAGCAAGTAATCTTAGATCAAGAAGAATGTGGGATTGATATTTTAACAGATGGTGAGGTAAGAAGAGAAAATTATATTCATTATCATTGTCGTCACTTAGAGGGAGTAGATTTTAACACACTAACTGAAAAAGTTGCAAGAACAGGTAATTATAAATGTTGGCTACCAACCATAACTGGCAAAATAAAAGCTAAGGAAGAATTTTTAGTAAGCGAATGGAAAAACAATCAATCATTTACATCAAAACCTGTGAAAGTTACTATCCCGGGACCTATGACAATCACTGATACTATAGGAAATACTTATTATAAATCAGATGATGAGATGGGACATGATTTAGCTTTAGCTATTAATACTGAAATAAAAAGGCTTGTGATGGCTGGGTGTAAATTTATCCAAGTAGATGAGCCTTTATTTGCAAGAAAACCTGAAAATGCTCTAGCTTTTGGAATAGAAAATTTAGAAAAATGTTTTGAGGGAATAAATCAAAATGATGTAGAAAAAATTACTCACATATGTTGTGGCTATCCAGATAAACTGGATGCAGTTAACTATCCTAAAGCTCCCCTAGACTCATATAAAAAGATTGCGAAGGCTCTTGATAACTCAAAGATAGATAGTGTATCTTTAGAAGATGCTCATCGTCATAATGACTTAACACTTCTTAAAGATTACAAAAAAACCAAAATAATTTTTGGACTTATTAAAATAGCAAGTTCTAAAATTGAAACTATTGAAGAAATTGAAAATAGAATAAGTGAAGCTTTACAATTTATCTCTAGAGAGCAATTAATTGCTGCGCCGGATTGTGGTCTTGGGCATTTAAGTCGAGAAATGGCTTTAGAGAAATTGAAAATAATGTCTTTAGCTGCAAAAAAATTTAGTTAGATTAAAAAAAACTGATAAAGTTATTATGTGATTAAGCATAATGCAATTTTAGAAATTAATTTAAAAAATCTTGCTTACAATTATAAAGCATTATCTAATTTAGCTAATCAATCAATCTGCGGTGCAACAATTAAAGCCAATGCTTATGGTATTGGTGTTATAAAAACCTTTGAAACTTTGTATAAAAACAATTGTAGACATTTTTTTGTTGCCACAACTGAAGAGGCATTAGAAATTAGGGTGAGTAAATCATTAGCCAATGTATATGTATTAAATGGTTTAGAAAATAATAAATTATCAATTTTCAATAACAACAATATTATACCTATTATCAATAATAAAGATGAATATAATTTAATATGTAAGAATATAAAAAAATATAAAAAATTAAAATTTGGGATACATGTAGACACAGGTTTAAACAGACTTGGATTAAGCTTAAATGAATTATTAAATATTAATTTTAATCAAATTAAAGTGCACATATTAATGAGTCATTTAGCAAGCGCTGATGAAGGTAAAAATAACTATAATATTGTTCAAAATAAAAAATTTAAAGAATCTATTAATTTTAAAATTAATGCTAAATTTAATAGTCTATCGAATTCAATGGGATTAATTTTAGGAAAAAATTATCATTATGACTTAGTGAGACCAGGTATTTCTTTATATGGTGGGCATTTTAACACAAAAATGAGAAAAATTATAAAACCGGTTATTTCTTTAAAAGGAAAAGTGCTGCAAATAAAGGAGATAAGTAAAAATGAATTTATAGGATACAACCAAACTTTTCGAACTAATAAAAAAATTAAAGTAGCTATATTAGGTATAGGGTATGCAGATGGAATTTCTAGAATATTAAGTAATAAAGGAAATGTTTATTTCAAAAACCAAACTTTTAAAATTGTTGGTCGCGTTTCAATGGATACAATTATAATTGATATTACAAAAAATAGTAAACCTATTAAAATTGGAACTTACATGGAATTAATAAATAATAAAAATGGAATTGATAAGATTGCAAAGCAAAGCAATACAATTTGTGATGAAATTCTTACTTCTATTTCTGAAAGAGTTAAAAGAGTTTATACTTAAAATTTTTAATATAATTAAAGTACTTAAAATATCAGACAGAATTTTTTTTACTTTTTGCTAAAGAATTTTTTACTGTAATTATTATTCCAAAAATAATTACTAAATATGTAAGAGTTGATAAAATCCATTTAATAGAATTTATACAAGATCCTAATGAGACAAATGTTTCAGAAATAAAATTTGACTTTAAATATGTTTCTAACATTAATAATTCTACAAAATTCTCTGCCCAATCACAAATCATAGCTAAAATTGGAATTATTAAAAATATACGTTTATTTTTAAAAAAGAAAGCAACCCACGATGCATACATCACAGTATAAATAACTGCAAAAATTACATCCCATATTTTTAAAAATTCACTATAGCAAATAAGTTGGTCCAGATTTCTTAACTCAAAGAAACTTTTAACCATATCTTTCGTGTAATAAAAAGAAAGGCCT
>JABHWG010000155.1 GCA_018657885.1 Pelagibacteraceae bacterium | reverse complement strand
TTAGTTTTTATATGAATGTCTTTTTTATAATTATAAGAAATTACAGTACTTTTTTCAAAAATTTTGATGCCAATATTTTCAGCTTTTTTTTTAAGACCTCTTACAAGAAAAGCTGGTTGTAAACTGCCTCCTATTGGTGAAAAATAACCATCAATAAATTTTTTAGATTTAGTTAGATCCTGGACTTTTTCTTTTGATAATCTTTTCCAGCTATTTATGTTATGTTGACTTAAATCACTTATAAGATTTTCAAAGGCTCCTTGATGAAATGTATTTGTAGCACCGTATAAAATACCATCATCTCTTATTTCAGCATTAATTTTATTTTCAGAACAAAAATCTTTGATATTTTTTACTGCTGCTTCAGTTGATAGAACCATTTTCTTTGCATCATCAATACCAACCACATCCCTAATTCCTTGAAATTTTGTGGATTGAGGTATCATACAACCACCATTTCTTCCAGAGGCACCACTTCCACATAAATCTTTTTCAATTAAAATAATATTTAGCTGAGGTTTTTTTTCTTTAATTTTAATTGCAGTCCACAGACCTGTATATCCACCCCCAATAATACAAACGTCACAATTAAGATTTAAATTTAATTCATTAACTTTTAAATTCTCTTCTTTTTCTAAAGCTTCAGTAAACCAAGGTGATTGATAATGTAAATCCATTAAAGAAAATTAAATATATAGTAAAATAAATTAATTATACAGTTTTTGTTCGCCATTTTTGGAATTTGACTAATATTTTTTTAGTCACAAGAACATAAACAATCCTAACAGCAGCATTTGTATAAAAAATCATCATTCCCATAGCTGCAGCAGGTGCAATGTCTCCAGCATCATCCATATTTAAAACGGCAACAGATGCTAAATTTGTTTTAGAACTATAAAGAAAAACAACAGCTGATACCGTAGTCATTGCATTTACAAAGAAATAAATACCAATTTCAAAAATTGCTGGAAGACTAATTGGTACTGTCACACGAAAAAAAGTTTTATAAAAAGGTTGTTTAAGTGAAGATGATACATGCTCAAATTCATTATCTATTTGTTTTAATGATGTTAGTGCTGTTAAATGAGATACAGTATAAAAGTGTGTGATTGTACAAATTACTAATATTGCCATTGTCCCATATAAAAAATTTAATGGATTATCAGGATGATTAAAAAAGAATATATATGCAAGTCCCAACACCATGCCTGGAATAGCCATAGGCATCATTGATAATAAATGAAGAATTGAGCGACCTGTCTTTACACTTCTTGATTTTTCTACAAAATATGCCCCAGTAAAGACAACAATTGTTCCAAAAAAGGCGGTGTAACATCCCAAACGAATTGAGTTGTAATATGAATCCCATCCTCCCCCATCCATTAAATCAAATTGATAGTTATCTAATGAAAGAGATAAATTGTAGGGCCAAAAAGTAACTAGACTTGCGTATAAACACATTCCAATAATAGTAAGAATAAACACAGATATAACAGAACAATAAATAAGCATAATTAAATCAAATTTTTTATTCTTATTTGGTTCATGAACAACAGACCGAGAAGTTAATATAGCCACCTGTTTTCTCTGGACAATACGATCAACTACAAAAGCTAGAAGGGCAGGAAAAATAAGTACAACACTTACAACAGCGCCCATTTCAAAATTTTGTTGCCCTATTACTTGCTTGTAAACATCAACTGCAAGAACATTAAATTGCCCACCTATAACTTTAGGAATTCCAAAGTCTGTAATAACTAGAGTGAAAACTACAAATGCTGCACTGATAACACCATATTTTGCTGAAGGAAGAGTAACAGTAAAAAAAGTCCGAATAGATTTTGATCGCAATACTTTTGCTGCTTCGTATAACCTTGCATCTCCTATTGATAATGCTGTAATAATAATAAGCAATGCATGTGGGAATGTATAAAAAACTTCAGCTATAATGATACCAATTGGACCATAGATATCGTAACCCATCATTAAATCTCTAAATATTCCTTGTTTGCCAAAGAGATAAATAAGAGAAATACCAGATAAAAGAGATGGCACTAGAATAGGAATCATTGCGATTGATCGAAATATACCTTTTCCTACCATGCAACTCTTAGTAAGTGCATAGGCAAAAACAAATGCTAAAGAAATTGTTATAACCATCGTAATAATGGAAATAAATAAACTGTTATATATTGAATATACTAAGGCAGGATTTGAAAAATAACTTTGATAGTTTTCAAAACCTATAAAAACACCATCTTTATTTTCAACACTTTTTGATAATATTGCATACATCGGAAAAGCAAGCGCTATCAAAATATAAATACCTATAATTGATATAAAAAATATAGTTAGATAATCGTCTCTACTTTTTTTCATAGTTAAATCTATGCCTTAACAACTTTAAGCGCGTGTGGTTGTAGTGATATACTAACAGAAGAATTATTTTGAATATTATTATTTAAAATATATTCAGAGGCGAAATTACAAATAACATTTGTTTTTTCTGATTTGAAGTCTACTTCTATATGTCCTCTAATATTAGACCCTAAAAACTCAAGCTCTTTGATTGTGCCTTTTAAAATATTTTTTTCATTACCAGTTTTAGAAATTTTAATATCCTCTGGTCTTATTGTTATTGTTAATAAATCATCTTTTATATTTTCCTTACATTCTAATGTTGATCCATTAATTTCGAGACTATTTTCAGAAATCCTCTTAGCTTTAAATAAATTTGTTGTTCCTATAAAATTTGCAGAAAATGCAGTTTCTGGTTTAGAATAAAGATCTTGAGGTGATCCTTCTTGTTCAATAACTCCATTATTCATTAATATGATTCTATCCGCCATAGTTAATGCTTCTTCTTGATCATGAGTAACCATAATAGTAGTTACCCCTAACTGTCTTTGAAGATTTTTTATTTCTAACCTTAAATGCTGCCTTACTTTTGCATCTAATGCTGAAAGAGGCTCATCTAAAAGTAATAATCCTGGGGAAGGCGCTAAAGCCCTAGCTAATGCAACACGTTGTTGTTCACCACCAGATAGTTGAGCGGAAAATTTATTTATATGATCACTCAAACCAACTAATTCTAATAATTCATCAACTCTTTTATCAATTGTTTCTTTATTTTGTTTTCTTGTTTTTAACCCAAAGGATATATTATTTTTTACGCTTAAGTTTGGAAATAAAGCATAGGACTGGAATACAATTCCAAAGTCTCTCTGATCAGGGGGAAGTAAAGATATATCTTTATTATTTTGATTAATTAATCCTTCTGATTGACTCTCTAATCCTGCGATTACTCTAAGTAGAGTTGTTTTTCCGCATCCTGAAGGACCCAGTATACATACAAATTCACCTTCTTTAACATTAAAACTTACATTATTAAGCGCTTGAAAGTCCCCAAAGTACTTATTGATATTTTTTACTGATAAATATTGTTCCATAAAATTACATTAATAAAAAGCTTACAAAATTAATTGTAAGCTTTTTATATCATAGATTAAATTAGCTTTTTGGCTCTGATTTAGTATCGTATCTTTTTTGCCATTCAGCAAGGATAGCTTTTCTATTTGTTGCTGCAAATTCAAAATCATTTTTGATCATTGCGCCCAACAAAGCTGGAGGAAAATGCTCAACTGGTTTTGCAACTCCAGGCATTCCAACAACGGCGTATGCTACATTATACATTTCCATTGCTTTTTTAGAAATAGTCCAGTCTGCTAAAGTTTTAGCATCCTCTAAGTTATCAGTACCTTTGATTATTGCGTTAGCTTCCATTTCCCATCCAACACCTTCAGAAGGAACGATAATTTCAATTGGCGCACCTTTTGCTTTAGATCTAGCACCTCTAAACGCGAAAGATACTCCTATTGGAACTTCCCCTGCAGCAGCTTGCTTACAAGGTTTTGAACCTGAGTGAGTATAGTGAGAAATATTTTTATGAAGTCTATCCATAAAGTCCCAACCACCATCTTCACCAAAAATTTGTAACCAACTTGAAACATCTAAGAAACCTGTTCCTGATGAATTTGGATTTGGCATTGCTACGTGTCCTGCATACTCAGGTTTAGTCAAATCTTCCCAAGAGCTAGGCATTGAGAAACCATGTTTTGCCATCTCAACTGTATTCACACATACAGCTGCAACCCAAGCATCAATACCTATCCATGAAGCTGGCTCATCACCATCACGGAATTTTGGATCAAGTTTTTCTATTCCTTTTGGAGAATAAGGCTCAAACATCCCTTCACTTTTCATTAGCATAAGACTTGTTCCTGCTAATCCCCAAATAATATCTGCTTGCGGATTATTTTTTTCTGCTAATAATTTAGCAGTGACAATACCTGTAGAGTCACGAACCCAATTAATTTCTATATCTGGATGATCTTCATTAAAAGTTGCTGCATATCTTTTTAAGTCTTCCGCTTCAATTGCTGTATATACTGTTAAAGAACCAGCATTAGCATTGACTAAACTTAAAAAAAGTAAAGCCATTATACTCATGATAGTTGTGATTTTTTTCATATTACCTCCCATTGATAAAATTTATTACTAATTTTCATTAAAGATAAAAAATTAAGTATTACAAGAGATTTAATTACAATTTTTTTACAAAAATATTTAAAATTCAGCAAAATTAAGCATTAAATATAAAACAAACGCCTATAAAAAATAAAACACCTGATATTATTCTTAAATATCCAATTCTTTCTTTTAAAAATACAAGTCCAATTAGTGAGGCAAATAAAATACTAGACTCTCTCATTGATGCAACAAAACCAAAAGGCTCATATTTCATCGACCAGATAATTATAGCATATGCACTAAATGAGATTACTGTTGCACATAAAATTAAAAATAACTCTCTAATTTTTAAACTAAATAAAGATTGTCTTCTTGTTAGGTATACATAACCTATAGAAATCCAACCACCTAAAAAAAAATTCCACACGATAAATGATAAACTATTATTAACTGATCTAACACCTGCCCCATCAGAGAAAGTATAAACAGAAATAATAAAAGCTATAAAGATAGAAATACCAATTGTTTTAAAATCTATTTTTGTATTAAAGTTACTTATTGATATTAATAACAAAGCAATGCAAATAATTAAAATGCCAACTAAGCCAAAAAAAGGAATACTATCTTTAAAAAAAATAAAAGATAAAATTGTTACAAAAACAGGAGCACAACCTCTTGCGACCGGATAGATAAACGTTAGATCTTCCCGATCATACATAATTCCAAGAAGTATAAAATAAAGACTATGTAACAAAAATGAGCAAGTTATATAAAACCAAGTTATGCCCTCAGGGAAAGGCACAAAAAAAATAAGTGGGAAAAAAATTATACTTTGAAAGAAAACTTTAACAGCAATTCCAACTAAGGAATTATCAAGAGATTTAATAATTATATTCCATAGGGCATGTAAAAAAGCAGCAAAAAAAATTAGGAAATATATTGATACACTTGTCATAAATATTTAATAATAGTAAAATATACTAAATATAAAATTATGGAAAAAAATATTGTCTCAAAACTTTTGCACCTCTTAGAAAAAAAAGGTAGCAATATTCAATACGGTAATGAAGATGTAACCCAATTAGAACACGCATTACAATGCGCTGAATTAGCTGAAATAAATAATTTTTCTAAAGAAATTATTACCGCTGCATTATTGCATGATATTGGGCATTTATTATATGATGGAGAAGATCCAATTCATGATGGAGAAGATGGTTATCATGAAAATATCGGAGCAGATTATTTATCTTCTTATTATGGAGAAGAAGTGACACGTCCAATCAGAGCCCATGTTTCTTGTAAAAGATATCTATCTACTGTTGAAGATGGATATTACGATATTTTATCTGAGGCATCAAAGATTTCTCTACAAGCACAAGGAGGTCCTTTTACAAAAGAAGAGGCAGAGGCATTTATTAAAAAACCTTTTATGAAGGAAGCGGTTGAACTTCGACGTTTTGATGATCAAGCTAAAATATTAAATAAAAGAACTTCTAATTTAGAAAATTTTAGACATTATTTAGAAGAGTCTCTGAATAATAGATAAAAAAAATGGGGATACAAAGATCCCCATAATTGTCTTTATATATAAAGATTATTTTTTTGGTTCACTTTTTCCATCATATCTTTTTTTCCATTCAGCTACGATACGACCTTTATTTGCAGCAGCCCAAACAAAGTCATTATTAATTAACTTAGCTTGCACTTCATCATAAAAATCTGGAAGTTCAGGATCTTTGGTTACTTTTGATGAGTCAGCAATAATTGATTGTCTTTCGCCAAACAACTTCATACCATCACCCAAAGTCCAATCCATTAATGTTTTAGCATCTTCAAGATTATCTGTACCTTCCATTATAGCCACTACCTGCATTTCCCATCCAATTCCTTCTTCAGGAATAATCATATCAATTGGTGCACCGGCTTTAATAACTTTAATAGCTCTACCTGGCCAAGAAATTCCAATTGTAAATTCGCCTGAACCAGCTTGCTTACAAGGTTTTGATCCAGAGTGAGTATATATAGCTATATTTTCATGTAGAGCATCCATGTATTCCCATGCTTTATCTTCACCCCAAATTTGCATCCAACTTGATGCATCTAAAAATCCTGTACCAGATGATGCGGGATTAGGCATAGAAATGTGACCTTTATAAATTGGATTGGTTAACTCTGCCCAAGTAGTAGGTTTTGGTAAACCATGTTTTTCTGCTTCAATTCTATTCCAACAAATACAACCTGCCCATCCATAGTTTCCTACCCAGGTAACTGGAGGTGTGTTATCAACGTAACGTTGATCAATCGTATCCATTCCTTTTGGCGTGTACTCAACGAACATACCTTCTGCTTCCATATTTAAAGCAACAGTTGCTGCCATTTCAAATAAGAAATCAGCTTGTGGATTATCTTTTTCAGCCATCATTTTAGCAGCCATTGTTCCTGTAGATTCGCGAACTACATTAACTTTGATATCAGGATGTGCTTTTTGAAACTCATCCATATAATGTTTAAGATTATCTGCATCAGTACTTGAATAGACTAAAAGCTCACCAGCATTAACTTGATGGTTAAAAGCTAATAATGATAAAAATACTAAAACAGCACTTAATGATTTTAGAGTTTTTTTTATTAAAAACATATCAATTCCTCCTTAAATAATATTTAAAATATGTTAAACAATTGTAAAAAATTGTTAACAATTTTTCACAATTTATTATGTTATTTTGAGTATAAGAAGATATAGTATATTAAAATGGCCAAATACTGGTTTATTTAGATCAATGTACAATAGTAAATAAATGGTTTACCTTGAAGTAAAAAATCTATCCAAATTTTTTGGCACGTTTCAAGCTATTAAAGATATTGATATTGAAATCAATGAAGGAGAGTTTGTTTGTTTTCTTGGACCTTCAGGATGTGGTAAAACAACTTTACTTCGTTGCATCGCAGGACTTGAAACTCAATCGTCAGGTTCTATAATTCAAAAACAAAAAGATATTTCCATTGAGCCACCATCAAATAGAGATTTTGGAATAGTGTTTCAAAGTTATGCTCTTTTTCCGAATCTTTCTGTATTTTCAAATATATCGTATGGTTTAATTAATAATAAATGGAAAAAAGACGATATTAAAAAAAGAGTAAATGAACTTCTTGAATTAGTAAATTTACAAGAACATACTTCTAAGTATCCTAGTCAACTATCAGGTGGAGAACAACAACGTGTAGCACTTGCAAGAGCACTTGCTATTTCCCCTGGTTTATTATTATTAGATGAGCCTTTATCAGCGTTGGACGCGAAGGTTAGAGTTTTTTTAAGAAAACAAATAAGAGATTTACAAAGAAAGCTTGGTGTAACAACTATTATGGTTACGCATGATCAAGAAGAAGCTCAAACAATGGCAGATAGGATTTTTGTAATGAAAGATGGAGAAATAATTCAATCTGGAACACCAAATGAAATTTATAATAAAGCCAATTCCCCTTTTATTGCATCTTTTATTGGAAGCATGAATTTTATCCCTGCATCTATTGATGATTCTAAAAAAGTAAGATGTAATAATATAGAAATTAATTGTGATGTAGGAAGTTACAGTGCAAATGATAACGTTCAATTAGCAATACGACCTGAAGAAATTCAATTTCAACAAGAAAACCAAGATGATAATGTTGTGCCCGGTGTTATTAAAGAGATAGAATTTTTAGGTTCATTTCAAAGAGTATATTTTGAAACTAAAAATTTTTCTGATGAATTAATAATTGTTGATGTTCCAAGTTCTAATGCAAAGAAAATAAAAATGGATATTAATAATGAAATGAGTTTGTATTTTTCTAAAGAAGACGCTCGTATTTATTCAATCTGATTTAATTTATGAATTTATTTAAATTTGCTGATATTCGAAGAGGAAAAGACTCTAGTGATAGAGTAGGCCAATTCATGTTAGGTTCATATATTATTCTTTTTTTATTATTTTTAGTTTTACCTTTAGGTGCATTAATTTCTAAAAGTTTGGAAAACAAAGATGGGGAATTTATTGGTTTTGCAAATTACAGTTTATATCTTCAGGAACCTGCTTTATTTCAATCCCTTTATAACAGTCTATTTGTTGCAATAATTTCTACTATTATAGTAGTCGTGTTAGCCTTTTTATTTGCTTACGCAATTACTAGAACTTGTATGCCTTTTAAGGGTTTCTTTAAATTAGTAGCACTCATCCCTCTATTAAGTCCTTCAATTCTTGCAGCTATAGCTCTTGTCTATTGGTTTGGAAATCAGGGTGTTTTAAAAGAAATGTTATTAGGAAAATCTATTTACGGACCTATTGGTATTATTATGGCTTCTGTTTATTGGACCTTTCCACATGCACTGATTATTTTAACAACATCATTATCTTTATCAGACTCTCGTTTATATGAAGCGGCAGAAGTTTTAAAAACATCTAAACTCAGAGCATTTTTTACAATTACTATTCCAGGGGCAAGATACGGAATTATTAGTACCGCTTTTGTTATTTTTACACAAGTGTTTACTGATTTTGGTGTACCAAAAGTAATAGGTGGAAATTATAATGTATTAGCAACGGATATTTATAAAGAAGTAGTTGGCATGCAAAACTTTCAAATGGGAGCAGTCATATCGATGGTCTTATTAGTTCCTGCGATGATTGCCTTTTTTATTGATCGATATTCGCGAAAAAAACAAATTTCTCTTCTCACATCAAGATCTGTTGTCTTTAAACCAAAGAAGCATTTTAAAGTAGATATGATAATGCTATCCTTTTGTTCAGTATTAGCACTCATCATTATCTTGATGATAGGTATGGCGCAATACGGTGCAATCGTTAAGTTTTGGCCCTACAACTTAAACCTTACTCTAAAAAATTATAATTTTGAAGTAGCCGGACTAGGTTGGGATTCATTTTATAATTCGGTACAACTTGCTTTTTATACAGCAATATTTGGTACCATTATTATATTTGTCGGATCATACTTAATTGAAAAATTGCGCATAAATGAAGGCACAAGAAATATTGTTCAATTTTTTGCTCTTATGCCAATGGCGGTACCGGGACTTGTTTTAGGTTTAGCGTATATATTTTTCTTTAATGCAAAGGATAATCCTTTGAATTTTATATATGCAACTATGATTATATTAGTCGTTAATACAATTGTGCACTTTTATACAGTTTCACATTTAACTACTATAACGGCTTTAAAGCAAATGGATAAGGAGTTTGAATCAGTTTCATTGTCCTTAAAAATTCCTATTTATAAAATGTTTTGGCGTGTCACATTACCTGTTTGTCTCCCGCCTATTTTTGATGTTTCTATTTATTTATTTGTAAATGCTATGACAACAGTTTCTGGGGTAATTTTTCTATATTCATATGATACGACTCTAGCGTCTGTATCCGCTATTCATCTTGATGAACAAGGAGAAGTTGCTAAAGCTGCCGCTATGGCTATGTTAATAGTTTATGTTTCGGTTGCTGTTAGACTTACTCATACAATTATTACAAAAAAAGTATTGCGTAAAACTCAAGCGTGGCGATACAATATTCTTGATACTAAATAATATTAATACAAAATACTTTTATGAATAAATTGGCATATGACTTTGTACAACCAAAGGATGTTAAGGGAAAAATTTTTCTTACTTGTTTTCCAGGAAGAAAAGGAACAGAAATTACTTTTAAGGAAAGTATTTTTTTAGAAGATTTAAATAACTTTAATAATCTAGGATGTAATACCCTCTTAAGCTTAATTGAAGATTCAGAATTTGAAAAACTGTGTGATAAAAAAAACTTTGTTCGCTCCATATACACTAAAAATATAAAATGGATGCATATACCTATTCAAGATTTAAAAGCACCTGATCGTCAATTTATTGAAAAATGGGAAACAACAAAAGTTTTATTAAAAAATGATTTAATGGAAGGAAAAAATATTGTTATTCATTGTATGGGGGGAAAGGGACGTTCTGGAACTATCGCTGCCATTCTTTTGATTGAATTTGGTGAAGATAATAAAAAAGCAATTGAGATAGTTAGAGAAAAAAGAAAGGGTGCTATTGAAACAGAGGAACAGGAAAAATTTATTTTAAATTATAATAGAATTAAATAAAAACACTTAAGTTAAAAATATTTGAGAGAATAAAAAGTAAAAACATTGAAATTAATGCTGCGATAATTGGCAGTGTAAACCAACCAATTGTAATTTTACCAGCCACAGACCATTTTACTTCCTTACCCCCTTTTAATAAACCAATACCAATAACAGCACCAACCACAGCTTGCGAACTTGATACTGGCACAAGCGGAATAGAAGGCAGGTTTATTGATTGCAAAAAATTGCTAATACCTTGAGAGGCAAATAAAAATAAAACAATGGAGTGAGAAACAACAACTATAAAAGCAGCAACAGGTGACATTTTTAATAAGTCATTACCCACCGTAAACATCACCCTTTTTGAATAAGTAAAGACACCAACAGCTATGGCTATACCACCAAGTAAGAATAATTGTTCTTTTGAACTAAAGACAAAAAAACTAGAAATAGAAATATCTGTAAAGGGAGATATTGGAACAAAAACGCCCATGACATTGGCAATATTATTTGCACCTAAGCTATAAGCACCAAAAGCACCTGCAAGAAGAAGAGCTGTTCTTGTATAAGCATCTAGTCTTAGAATGTGTAATCTTCTTTTAGAAAAAAAACTTTTAGTAAGTGTGAAAAATCCCATTGCTATTAATCCCGCAATAACTGGACACAAAACCCATGTTCCTAAAATTGTGATAAGCACTTTTACATTTGTCGCAGATCCAGTGTATAAATTCCAACCAACAATGGCACCAACTATCGCTTGTGTAGTGGAGACAGGTAATCCTGCTTTCGTCATCAGATATACTGATAACCCTGCGGCAACGCAGGCAGCAAAGGCACCAGGTAGCGCATTGATTGCTCCAAGTTTCCCTAAAGTCTCAGTTGTACCTGCGCCACTAATGATTGCGCCGAGTATGACAAAAATACTACACACGATAGCAGCCGTTTTAAAACGAACCATTTTGGTTCCAACTGCAGTTCCAAAAACATTAGCCGCGTCATTTGCACCTAAAGACCAGCCAAGAAATAATCCACCTAAAAGAAATATGATGATTGATATGTCCATTAATTATTAAACAGATCGTTTAATTGCATAGATCTGAATTTCATCAGCTATATCTTCTGCTTGATCACAAATGCGATCTATTTTTTCAACAAAATACCGAAGATGCATTTTTTGATCTAAAGGTAGCTCTGAATCAAAAATTCTTCTAGCAAGAGCACTAAATTTTATGTCAGATTCTTTTTCATAAAATGTAACTTTATGCCCATTGTCTCTTACAGTTTTAATATCACGAAAAAAAGAACGTACAGTTAAACACAAAGCTTCAACACAACTTACAACTGTTTCTGTTAGTTCTATTAGATCTTGGTGAAACTCTTTTGGAAAATTAGGCTTTTGAATTGAGAAGTGATAGCAGTTACCTTGATACATGCCTATTAACTCATCCATATGTTCTAGCAGTCTTAAAACATCACTTCGTGCATCTGGAATAAGTGTTTCCTCATACAACGTATGCTCAACCTCTTTAGTAATTTTATCAGCTTTGCTTTCCATATCCTTAACTTTTTCAACCATTTCATCAAATTTTCTATTTGCTGAATGGTTTAGGTAAGTTGGAACTATGCTTTTAAATACCAATCCAACTTCAGAGAGAATATCAACAAACTCATCAATTTCACGTTCAAGTTTTTTTGTATCACTGAACAACGAGCTACTTTTTAATCCAAACATCGTGTGCTTATAGAACTTTTAATAAATAAATAAAGAAAAGTTAATTTTTTGTAATAAATAAACCATAATCTTAATTTTTATAATATATGAAGGTTAGTTAAATTTTAAAAAAACTGAGGGAAAATGAATTTTATTACTATCAATAATTTAAAGTGGGTAAGTACAGCCTTAATTTTATCAGGAATTCTTCTTACAAATTTGAACAACTATCCATTAAATATTTTTATTCATGGCTTAGGAGCTATCGGTTGGTCAATAGCAGGTTACTTAACAAATGATAAAGCGTTGTTAACTAATTTTGGTTTACAGATTCCTATTTTTATATTTGGTTACTATTATTTCTTTATGTAAATTAAACAACTTGATTAAGAATTAAATATAACTAATAAAACAGCATGGAAAAATTGTGGTACAAAAAAAAATCATCCCTACATGGATCAGGCTTATTTGCATTATCAAACATTAAAAAAAGCTATCAAGTAATTCAATATATTGGTGATAAGGTTACTAAAAAAGAGGGTGATAAGCGTGCAGATATTCAAATAAAAAAAGCAGAAAAAAATAAAAAAACCGGAATGGTTTACGTTTTTGAATTAAATAAAAGATATGATATCGATGGAGGTGTTTTGCGTAATCATGCAAGATTTATTAATCATTCTTGCGATCCAAATTGTGAAGTAGAAATAACTAATAGTGAAATATGGATATCTTCAATTAAAAATATCAAAAAAGATGAAGAGTTAACATATAATTATGGTTACCCTTTTGATAGTGATTTTGAAGAACATATTTGTAAATGTGGTACAAAAAAATGTGTAGGCTATATCTTAAGTGATGATGATTGGCCTAAATTAAAAAAAGAATTAAAGAAGCAGAAATAGTTTTTAAAATCCATTTGGTATTAAAACATAGTGTATTGATAAAACAATACCAACTGATACAGTTAATCCAAAAATCATTTTCAAAAAATCTTTTCCAACTAAAGGAAAAACATAACGAAGTTTGTATTCTTTATTCATAGTAGAAATTGCTAATTCTCTTCCACATAATAAACCAACAAAAACCCAAGTTGTTGAC
>JABHWG010000161.1 GCA_018657885.1 Pelagibacteraceae bacterium | reverse complement strand
AAGAACAGATTCAAGAATTAATTCATTATGCAAAGCAACTTAATATTGAAATAATGCCTGAGCTAGACTTGCCTGCACATTCCTGGACATTATTACAGGTAATGCCAGAATTAAGAGACTTAAGTACAAACATTCAATCAGAGGATGTAGGTAATTATCCAGATAATACAATTAACCCAGCAGTAGAGGAGACATCTGTTTTTTTAAAGAATATTTTAGATGAAGTAAGTGAATTATTCACATTTAGCATTATTCATGTTGGAGTGGATGAAAGACCAAAAGGTTCCTGGGAAGGTTCTCCAAAAGTAATTGAATATATGAAAGAAAATAACATTTCATCTTTCGATGAATTGCAAGATGCTTATATGAATAACATTATTAATATTTTAAAAGACTCAAAAAAAATAACTGCTGCATGGAATGAGGCTGCTTTACCTCCGCATAACGATATAGGATCCTCTGGAAGTGCTGGTAAAATTGATAAGTCTTGTGTTATTTTTGCTTGGGAACATCCTGATGTTGGTTTGATGTCTGTGAGAAAAGGATTCCAAACTATTCTTTGTCCTGGTCATAAAACTTATTTTGATATGGCTCACAATAACGCAACAAATGAAAGAGGTATTTGCTGGGCAGCAACGATAGAAGTAAAAGAAGTTTTTGATTGGAAGCCCTTAAAAGGTTACGAGCTTGATGAAAAAGAAAATGTATTAGGTATACAAGGACAACTTTGGTCAGAAACAATTACTAATAAAAATTATTTTGATATGATGATTAATCCTCGACTCGCCACTCTTGCTGAAATTGCATGGTGCTCTGAGTCACAAAGAACTTGGGAGAATTTTAGGTCTGCATTAAAAAATAATTTAGAGCTTTTATCTAAAATGGGATGGAAGTTTCATAAATTTTAATGTTATATTACCATCTATTATGAAAATTGGTGCTGTAGGATTTGGAAATAGAATAGCTCACGTCTATCATGAATTAATTAAAATTAACAAAGATGCAGATTTAATAGCGTTTGTTGATCCTTTACCAATAGGAAAAGCCTATGCAGAAAAAAATAATTTTTTTCCTTCCAAAGAATATTCAACTTTAATTGAAATGCTAACTAATGAAAAATTAGATCTTTTAATGATAGGTTCTCCAAACCATCTTCATTTGGAGCACATCAAAATCGGATTAAAAGCTGGTGTTAAAATTTTTGCAGAAAAACCAATTGTTATAGATGAAAGTCAATCTTTTGAACTAGCTAAGTTATTAGGAGAATATGGTAAAGATCAAGTATTGGTTGGTTTAGTATTGAGATATTCACAGCATGCAAGATCCGTAAGAGATTTAATGGAAAAAAATGTTCTTGGAGACATTATATCAATTGAGGCATCTGAGCATATCATGCCTTGGCATGGTGGTTTTTTTATGCGTAATTGGCGTCGTAAAGAAAAATTTTCTGGAGGCTTTATGTTGGAGAAATGCTGCCATGATATAGATTTTTATAACATGATAGTTGGTTGCAGACCAACAAGAGTAGCTAGTTTTGGGGGGAGAAATTCCTTTGTGCCTCAAAATAAACCTAAAGAAAATCTTGAAGAATTTTCAAAATATAATTTATACGGATGGGAAGCAAAAGATAAGGTATTTGACAGCGATGCGGATATTGTTGATCATCAGGTAGCAATTATTGAGTATCAAAATGGTGCAACATTAGCATTTCATACCAATATGCGTGTGCCAGATGAATTTAGGCGATTTGCAGTAATAGGAACAAATGGTATGGTGGAAGGTGATTTTGTTAGAGGTTTTTTAAAAGCTCATGATCAAAAAAATAATGTTATTTTAGATGAAGATTATGGAGCTGCATTTGGTATGGTGAAGGGTCATTACGGTGCAGATAATCTAATGTTAAAAGATATTAACCACCATTTAACGAATTCTGAAAAAACTAATTTACCTGTAGGAGTAAAAGATTGTATTGAGGCTGGTTTAATTGCTATGAAAATTGATGAGTCTCGTAAAACTGGAAAAATAATTGATTTAGGTGATAGCTGGGAACAGCTAGACTTAAATTTGAAAGTATAAAATGAATAACAGATTAAAATCCTTTAATTCACCAACATTTCTAGCCTACGCATTAATTGCTCCTGCTGCCATTTATATCTTGGCCATTGTAGCTTGGCCCCTAATAGAAACTGTTAGATTATCTTTTACAAATTCAAGTTTAGCTGGTGAGGAATATATAGGATTAGAAAATTATGAGAAAATGTTAGGTAGTAAAAAATTTAATAAAATTGTTATAAGAACTTTTGTTTGGATGTTTTTTTCAGTGAGTTTGAAGTTAATTGTAGGTTTGATTGGTGCTGTTCTTTTAAATGCTAAATTACCAGGACGAGGAATGTTTAGAGTATTAATTATGCCTCCTTGGGTTGTTCCAATAGCAATTGGGATGCTTGGTTGGCTATGGTTGTACAATGGTTATTTTGGAATTATAGCGGGAGTAGGGATGAAAACAGGCATTTTAGACGGCCCTTTTGGTTTTCTTGCCTATAAGCAAAGTGCTTTCATCTCAACTATTATTGCTGATGTTTGGGTTGGCACTCCTATGGTGACTATATTCTTTTTAGCTGCAATGCAGGGCGTTCCAAAAGATTTATATGAAGCAGCTTATTGTGATGGAGCATCAAGATGGCACAGATTTTTTAAAATTACATTACCTCAAATAACACCTGTAATTATAACCATGGCATTATTATCAGCAATTTGGACATTTAATTCATTTGAAATTATTTGGATATTGACTGAAGGGGGGCCAAGAGGGGCTACAACCACATTGATTATCGATACTTACAAAATGGCGCTTGGAAATTATAAGTTTGGAAAAGGAGCAGCTAGAGCAGTTGTTGTAATGATTTTATTAACTGTCTTTGCAGCATTCTATATGGCTATTCTCTTAAAAATTAACAAAAAGGTCTCTAGTGGATAAATATAATTTATTTGAAAAAGTATTATTGTATTCAGGAATTTTAATATTCATGACATTTATATTACTTCCTTTTGTTGAGATGTTTTATGCATCTTTAAGACCCTTAGAACATTTGTTTAGATCTCCTTATCAGTTTTTTTCTGATGATTTGTCTTTTTGGGCATATGGAGAAATGTGGAATACTGTTCCAATGTTAGGAAGATATATTTTTAATAGTTTCTTTTTAGCTACATGCGTTACTGTT
>JABHWG010000090.1 GCA_018657885.1 Pelagibacteraceae bacterium | reverse complement strand
TTAGCTATTGCAAGTAAAGTATCTGCTTTAATACCTGATAATTCATCTGTTGTATTAAATATTGGCACAACAACTGAACAAGTAGCAAGGAGCCTTTTAAGCACTCATCAAGGTTTAAAAATAATAACAAATAATATTAATATTGTTAATATAGCAGGCAATTCAAAAAATTGTGAAGTCTGGGTGGCTGGAGGAAAATTAAGGAGCGCAGATAATGCTATAGTTGGTTCATTAGCATCAGATTTTATTAGTAATTTCAAAATTGATAATGCAATAGTTGGTATATCTGCAATTGATAAAGAAGGAACGCTCTTAGATTTTGATCATGAAGAATTAATGGTTACAAAAACTATATATAAACAAAGCAGACGTATAATATTAATAGCAGATGCAAATAAGTTTGATCGAAAAGCACCATATGTTACCGGAAGTATAAGAGACATAGATATTTTTGTTACAGATAAAATGCCAGATAAAAATATTATTAATATATGTGAAAAAAATAATGTTGAAATTATAATTTCAAGTAACAAAAATTAAATATATGAATAATTATTTTGACTTGTTTATAATTGGCGGTGGAATTAATGGAGCCGGGATAGCAAGAGATGCTAGCGGAAGAGGACTCAAAGTTTATCTTGCAGATAAAGGAAAGGTTGGATCGGCTACTTCTTCGTGGTCTTCTAAATTAATTCATGGAGGCTTAAGATATCTCGAAAATTATGAATTTAAACTAGTAAGAGAGTCATTAAAGGAAAGAGAGGTTATTACTAACATTGCGCCAACTATAACAAAACCTTTACCCTTTATAATTCCCTACACAAAAAAATTAAGATCTAAATTATTAATAAGATTGGGATTATTTCTATATGATCATCTTGGTGGCAATACAAAAATACCTAAATCATCAAAAATTAATTTAAATAAAAAATACTCTAAAATTTTAAATCAAAAGTTTTCAGTTGGATTTCAATATTATGATGTTCAGGTTGATGATAAAAAATTAGTGGAAATGAATATTGATGATGCAAAAAAATTAGGAGCAACTATTGTTGAGGATAGAAAAGTTATTAATGCAAATAGAATTGATGATGGTTGGGAAATTACACTTGATAATAATGAAATAATAAAATCGAAAATACTAATTAATGCAGCGGGCCCTTGGATTAATGAAGTAGTCAACAATGTTATTAAAACTAATACTAACAAATCTATAAGATTAGTAAGAGGAAGTCATATAATCACTAAAAAATTATATGATGAAGAGATAGCTTTTACCTTACAAAATGAGGATAATAGAATTGTATTTGTCATACCTTATAAAAAAAAATATTCTCTTATTGGAACAACTGAAGTAGAAGTTAAAACAGCAGACAATCCTTCAATTTCAGATGAAGAAAAAATATATTTGATAAACACTATTAATAATCACTTTGTAAAGCAAATTTCTAATGAAGATATTGTCGAAACTTATTCAGGAATAAGACCCTTGATTGAGGATTATAATGAAGCTTCAAAAGTTACTAGAGACTATGTATTTGATTTAAATATTCAAAATAAAAACTCTCCATTACTTAATATTTATGGAGGTAAGCTTACTACTTACAGAAAATTATCAGAAAAAGTGATGGAGGTACTTAATCCTCATTTGCCTACTCATAACACAAAAAATTGGACGCATTCTAAAAATTTATAAAAAACAATCCCCTTGCACGACCTTCTCTTTATGAGAGCAGAGAAGTTTACAAGAGGAATACTTCTTATTAGGAGGAAATAATATGAAACCCTCTGCTCTGGTTATATAATAAATTATTTTAGGAAGATGTGGCTAATTAATTACTAAAACTATTTAAATGCCCCAAATTAAGGGGCATTTAATAATACGATTCTATTATTTAAAAGCCTGTTTAGAACTATCAAATAAGTGGCAACGAGATGCATCAAAGCCTACTTTGACAATATCGCCGACTTTTACATTTGAGTCCCCTTCAGTTTCAACAACTAGAGGCTCGCCTTCTTTTTCTAAATATAAATATGTTCCAGAACCAAGTTTTTCTACAACAAATACCTTGCTCTCCCAGCTACCATCACCATCAGCATTTACAGTTAAATGTTCAGGTCTAATGCCTAGTTCTACGGAGTCTCCCTCTGAAGCAGAGGCAGAAGTTTTAGGGACGATTATTTTAGAGCCACCCATTAAATCAACTTCAGTACTTTCATTACTTTTACTTAATATTTTACTTGAGATAAAATTCATTTTAGGTGACCCAATAAAACCACCAACAAAAAGATTGTTAGGATTTTTATAAAGATCCATTGGTGAGCCATTCTGAGACACAATTCCCTCATCAAGAACAACAATATCATTAGCTAAAGTCATTGCTTCAGTTTGATCATGGGTAACATAAATCATTGTAGCATTAAGCTGATCATGTAATTTTGCTAACTCAACACGCATTTGAACACGAAGAGCTGCATCAAGGTTTGATAAAGGTTCATCAAATAAGAAAACTTTTGGTTTACGCGTAATAGCTCTTCCAATAGCAACCCTTTGTCTTTGTCCGCCAGATAATTGTTTAGGTTTTCTATGCAGATAATCTTCTATTTGAAGAATTCTTGCTGCCTCTTGGACGCGTTCATTAATTTCATCTTTTGATCTTTTTTCTAATTTTAAACCAAAAGCCATATTGTCAAAAACTGTCATATGCGGATACAAAGCATATGATTGGAAAACCATTGCTATATTTCTTTGTTTTGGTGGGAGGTCATTTACAACTTGTCCATCAATTGAGATTGTTCCTGAATGTATATCCTCTAATCCTGCAATCATTCTTAGCATTGTTGATTTACCGCAACCTGATGGTCCAACTAAAACGGTAAAAGATTGACTTTTAATATCTAGCGATACGTCCTTAATAACGTGAACATCCCCATAGTATTTATTAACTGTATCTATTTTAATATCAGCCACTTCATCCTCCTTTGAGCGATCTTTCAAGTGTTTAAATTACCTGATGTAATTTAATAAATTGTTATTATTTTATATCAACCCATTGATTAATGTCATTACTTTTTATGCACATATCCAAGATTTTTTGAATTTTTGCACCTTGAGTAAAATTTGGTTGATCATTAGAGTTTTTCCTGATGGAACTAATAAAACGTTCAAAATTTGAAGGTGTTTGATCACATTCAATTTTCTCCCATTTTATAGAATGTATATTATCTCCTTCACATATATTTAAGGTAGACCATTTATTTCTTTGTTCATCCAGCTCCACTTTGACGGCTCCTTTTTCACAAAAGACCTCTAAAATAAGTGTATTTGCATAGCCAGTAGCGTATCGAGTATTCGTTACTGTTCCAATAGCGCCATTTTCAAATCTAATCATTGAGGTAAATCCATCATTTGCATCTAGAGTGTATTTTCCAATTTTAGTGCCTTTTTCTTTAAATGTTTTTAAATCAGCACAAAGCTCTTTAATGTCACCAACTGCGTTGACGGTAAAATCAAAAATATGCACCCCTGTGTCTCCCAAAGCTCCGTTACTCCCATGTTCTTTAGATAATCTCCATAACCATCTATCTTCCTCTCTCCACTTACCCCAAATATTACTAGTTAACCAAGATTGATAGTAGTTAGCACTAACATGTCTCACATCTCCTAATTGATGTGATTTCAGTATTTCAACAAGTTTTTGATAAGCGCTAGATTCTCTGTAAGTAAAATTTACCATATTGATAACATTATACTTATTAGCTGCATCAGCTAAAATTTTTGCATCTTGATAATTTTCTGCCAGAGGTTTTTCTGAGAAAATATTTAATTGTCTATTTAGAACTTTAAGAGAAACTTCTTTGTGAAATTTATCAGGAGTTGCATTGCTTATTCCATCAAAATTTTTTTCATTTTCTAACATTTCATCAGCAGAAGAATAACATCTAATATGTTTCCCAAACTTACTAATAAATAAATTTAAATTCTCATTATTTACATCACATACTGATTCTATTTTAACTCCTTCAATTTTAGAAAACTCTTTAAAGTGCTTATGAGAAATATTTCCTGTACCAATAATTCCTATTTTCATTTTTACTATTTTTTTGTAGGATGACCTACTGAGAAACCTTTTTTAGAGATATTCTCAATGGGATTAGGTCTATTACTTGTTGGTGTAGGGGAATGATTATCTTTCCATATATTTTTTGATACTTCTTTTACATAATGAACGGCATTTAAAATAATTTTTTGAATGTTTTGATCATGATATGTCGGATAAGCTTCATGACCTGGGCGAAAATAAAAAATTTGTCCATTTCCTCTTTTATAAAGTAGACCAGATCTAAATGTTTCTCCTCCTTCAAACCAACTGGTAAATATAGTTTCATCTGGGGACGGGACTTGAAAAGGTTCACCGTACATTTCTTCCATTTCTAATTCAAAATAAGGATTTAATCCTTCACATATAGGATGACCTGGATTGCAAATCCATACCCTTTCTTTTTCACCATACTCTCTCCAAGTTAAGTTACAGTTTGTTCCCATCAGTTGTTTGAAAACTTTAGAGTGATGACCAGAGTGTAATACAATTAAACCCATACCTTCCAATACTCTTCTTTGAACTAGATTAACTGTTTCTTGCAGTACTTCATTATGAGCTTTATGTCCCCACCAAATTAGAACATTACAATCTTTAAGTCTCTCTTCTGTTATACCATTGTTTTTCTCTCTAAGAGTAGCTGTCTCAATTTTAAGAGACTTATCATTAGATAAAAATTCTTTTATACAATAATGGATTCCATTAGGATAAATAGATTTAACATCATTATTTTCAACCTCATGCAGGAATTCATTCCATATTAGTACTTTTGTCATATTTTGCTTTATCCTTTGATTATCTCCACTATTAATTCTATTATTATTTGTTTTAAAAATATAACTATTTTTAATAGATAAATATTAATTAAAAATGATCTTAAAATAAAGAAATAAACTCCAAATATATTCATTTTAAATCATATTTCTTTAATTTTTTAAATTATTAGATATTAGAAGAAATATGAAATTAGCAATAATGGGTACTGGTTACGTTGGTTTAATTACTGGGGCTTGTTTTGCTGAATTTGGTTATCAGACTGTTTGTGTGGACAAGGATTCAAATCGAGTAAATGAACTCAATGATTCTAAATGTCCTTTTTATGAGCCGGGTATAGAAGATTTACTTGATAAACATCTGAATAAAACAAAACTTCTTACTTTTTCTAATTCATTAGCCGAGTCAGTTAAAGATTCAGATATCATCTTTATTACAGTGGGGACGCCATCAAAAAGATTAGATGGTGAGGCTGATTTATCTTATGTATGGAATGTTGCTGAAGAGATAAGTGAGCATATTAGTAAATATTGTATTATTGTAACTAAGTCTACAGTACCCGTTGGAACAACGAAAGAAGTTAAAAAAATCATCTTAAAAAAAATTAATAAAGAAAATTTTGATGTTGTCTCCAATCCTGAATTTTTACGAGAAGGTTCTGCAATAAGCGACTTTATGAGACCTGATCGAGTGGTTATAGGTAGTGAAAATAATAAATCAGCGGACATAATGAGAGAACTATATAGGCCATTATATTTGCTTGAGACACCTATAATTTCTGTATCTATTGAGTCTTCTGAAATTATTAAATATGCATCAAATAGTTTTTTAGCGACAAAAATCTCATTTATTAATCAAGTAGCTGATCTTTGTGAGTCAGTTGGTGCTGATGTTCAAGATGTAGCAAGAGGGATGGGAATTGATAAAAGGATAGGAAGTAAATTTCTACATGCAGGCCCTGGATATGGGGGCTCTTGTTTTCCTAAAGACGTTAAAGCTTTTATTTCTACAGGAGAAAAGAATGGTACTGATTTATCAATTTTGTCAGCTGTAGATAGCTTTAATGAAAATCGAGTACAGTTATTAACAGATAAGATAGTTAAAAAATCTAAATTAAAAAAAGGTGATACTGTCACTTTGCTTGGATTAAGTTTTAAGCCTAATACTGATGACGTTAGGAATTCTACATCACTTAAAATTTCAAAATTACTATCAGACCAAGGCATTAACATTAAGTCGTATGATCCTGAAGCAATGAAGAATGCTAAATTAGAAAATAATGAATTTATTTTATGTAAAGATGCTTATGAGGCATGTAAAAATACAAAAGCAATTATTATTGGCACAGAATGGAATGAGTTTCGCGCTCTTGATTTTAACAAAATCAAAGAGAATACAAAAAATCTAGTAATTTTCGATTTAAGAAATATATACAATGCAAAAGATTTTATTGAACTAGGTTTTGAGTATTATGGTACAGGTAAATAATTATAAAATTGAAAATTTTGATAAAGAAGTTCTTCGTGAATATGACATACGGGGTATTGTGGGTGACAATATCAATGAGAATACTGCTTACACAATAGGTAGAACTTTTGGTTTCATAGTCAAAAAAAAATTAACTTCTAATATAATAGCTACTGGTTATGATGGAAGACTAACATCACCTGTTTTGCATAAAGCACTTTGTGAAGGATTAAGAGACTCAGGGGCAAAAGTTATAAATATTGGTATGGGCCCAACGCCAATGACTTATTTTGCACATTATCATTTAAATGCTGATGCAGTAATAATGGTAACAGGATCCCATAATCCATCAGAATATAATGGATTTAAAATGGTTTTAAATAAGCACTCATTTTTTGCGAAGGATATCCAAAGTCTCCAAAAGTTACTTGATGAAAATAAATTAGAATTAACAATGGGTGAGATTCATAATCAAGATATCACTAAAGAATATATAGAAAGAAATCTTCTAAATATAAATCTTAATAGAGAGCTTAAGATTGCTTGGGACCCTGGTAATGGTGCTATGGGAAAAGTTACTCGAGAGATTGCTGAAAAATTATTTAATTCTAAAAATATTATTATTAATGAAATAGTTGATGGAAATTTTCCAAACCATCATCCGGACCCAACAGTTCCTAAAAACATGGTTCAGTTAATAGATGCTGTTAAAAAAAATAATTGTGATATTGGATTGGCCTTCGATGGCGATGGTGATCGTTTGGGAGTTATAGATAATTTAGGTAATATAGTTTGGGCTGATCAATACATGCTTTTACTTTGTTCTGAAATTACTGCATTATATGATAATCCAAAAATAATCATGGACGTTAAGTGTAGTAAAGTTTTTTTTGATGAGGCAAAAAAAATAAATTGTGATCCAATAATGTCAAGAACAGGTCACTCTCCAATAAAAGAAAAAATGAAAGAATTAAGCTCTCCACTATCAGGTGAAATGAGTGGGCATGTTTGTTATGGCGATGATTTTTATGGATATGATGATGCTATGTATGTTGGCTTAAGACTTTTACGAATTTTAGCCAATCAACATAAATCACTCAGTGAATTGATGGAAGTTTATCCTAAGACATTTTCCACTCCAGAAACTCGTTTTGATGTCGATGAGTCTAGGAAATTTACTATTATCGATGAAGTTAAAGAAAGATTAAAAAACTCTGATGAGAGAATAATAGATATTGATGGTGTGCGAGTTGAAAATGATGAAGGTTGGTTCTTAATGAGAGCTAGTAATACCCAAAACCAACTTACATGTCGAGCTGAGTCAACTTCAGAAAATGGTTTACTGAAACTAATAGAAATAATTGAACATCAATTATCCTTAAGTGGTGTGAGTTATAAATTTACGATCTAATAAAACAGTCTCTATTATATTTTTTTAATCTTTTACAAGCCGTATACGCTTCATTTCTAGAAAAGTTTTCAAATCTTGACTCATAAAGTTGTTTTCCGCTTACTTTTATTAAAACAATATTTGATTTTTTAGCATTAGTTGTTTTAGGGTATTTGTTTTTAATTAATTTAATTTGTTTTTCTGCACTATTGCGATATTTAAAAGTTCCCACAACAATTGAATAGGCATTAGTTTCAATTTTTTTTGATTCTTTTTTTACTATTATGCTTTTCTTTTCTTTATTGTTTATTCCAAGTTCAGCAAATTCTTTATCCATAATAATTTTAAGAGATTTATCACGCTGCTTACCTGTATCTCCTCCAAATATTACTCCAATTAATCTTTTATTATCCCTCACGGCAGAAAAAGCTAACTGAAAACCTGATGCTCTTATGTAGCCAGTCTTAATTCCATCCGCTCCTTCATAACTTTGCATCAGCCTATTATGTGTTTTGTATGTTTTACCTTTATAAGTAAATTTCTCCTGTTTAAATAATTTGTATTTATCTGGAAAATTTGAAATTAGAGCATGTGATAATATCGATATATCCCTTGCACTTGTTAATTGAGCTCTATTGGGTAATCCAGATGCATTTTTAAAGGTTGTATTACTCATACCTAATTCTCTGGCATATTTAGTCATTAATTTTGCGAATTCTTTTTCAGTTCCTGAGATATTTTCTGCAACAACGGTAGCAACATCATTGGCTGATTTTATAATCAAAGCCATCACAGCATCCTCTACTTTGATAATAGTTCCTTCTTCTAAATATAACTTACTTGGAGATCGTGAAGCGGCAACTCTTGATACTTTTAATTGACTCTGATTAGTTAATTTTCCTAACTCCAAATAATCAAATAAAATATAAAGAGTCATAATTTTTGTTAGTGAAGCTGGATAGTTTTTGGTATTTGCATTCACCTCAAAGAGAACTTCTTTCGTTTCAAAATCTATTACAATGGCTGCTTTTTTAGCAAATGAAGGTGAGGTTAAAAAAATTAAGGAGGAAAATAAGAAGATTAATACGTATTTAATAAAATTCATGCATAGATCCCCTATCATATGGCTTTCGTTCTTAACAAATAAAAAAAACCTCTTTAAAATCCGATAAAAGTGCTTATTTATTATTTTATGAAGTTAAGTGATAAAGACAATAAAAATAATGATCTGGATAGGGGCGTCTTACTAGAATCCAAACCTAAAACAAAGAAACCCTCTATGTATAACGTTTTATTGCTTAACGATGATTATACTCCTATGGAATTTGTAGTACTTGTTCTAGAAAGTGTTTTTAATAAGAAAGAAGAAGAGGCCACACAGATTATGCTCCATGTTCATAAAAATGGTATAGGTATTTGTGGAATATTTACTTATGAGGTTGCTGAGTCCAAATGCAAGACTGTTATGGATTTAGCTAAAAAACACGAGCATCCCCTTCAATGCACAATGGAAAAAAATTAAATGCTGTCATCAAATTTAGAAATTACACTTAGAAATGCATATCAACTTGCTACTAAAAATAAACATGAGTTTGTAACTTTAGAACATCTGCTTAAGTCTCTAACAGAGGATAAAGATGCAATCGGTGTTCTCAAAGCTTGCGGTGTTGAAATGGAAGAATTAATAAAAAATTTAGAAGGTTTTATTGAAAATGATTTATCTAATTTAAAAGATAATTTTTTAGGTGAGCCAAAACTAACAAATAGTTTCCAGAGAGTTTTGCAGCGTGCTGCTATTCATGTCCAATCAAGTGGGAAAGATAGTGTTACAGGTGCAAATATGATTGTTGCACTTTTCTCTGAAAAAGAAAGCCATGCTGTTTATTTTTTACACCAACAAAATATGACCAGACTTGATGCTGTGCAATATATCTCCCACGGACTATCAAAGGTTCAAGAAGATGAAGTGGGTGAAGAAATTGTAGATGATGCAACTGATAATCAGCAGCAAAATAAATCTAAGAAAAAAGCACTCGATCAATTTTGTATTAATTTAAATAAAAAATCCCTTGATGGTAAAATTGATCCTTTAATTGGACGTAAGATTGAAGTGGAAAGAACTATACAAATACTTTGTAGAAGACAAAAAAATAATCCTATTTTCGTTGGCGATCCTGGAGTTGGAAAAACAGCTATCGCCGAAGGATTAGCAAAACGTATTGTTGAAAAGGATGTCCCTGAAGTTATCCAAAAGGCAGTCATATATTCATTAGATATGGGTGCGCTTTTAGCTGGGACGAGATACAGGGGTGACTTTGAAGAAAGATTAAAAGAAGTTTTAAAAGATCTACAAAAAGAAAAACAATCGATTTTATTTATTGATGAAATTCATACTGTGATAGGTGCAGGAGCAACAAGTGGTGGATCAATGGATGCTAGTAATCTTTTAAAGCCATCTTTAAGTAATGGATCTCTGAGATGTATGGGTTCTACAACCTATAAAGAATTCAATAATTATTTCGAGAAAGATAGAGCTTTAGTTAGACGTTTTCAAAAAATTGATATTAAAGAGCCTACAAAAGATGAGACTATTAAAATTTTAAATGGATTAAAGACCTATTATGAAGATCATCATCAAATTAAATATTCTTCTGATGCAATAATCACCGCTGTAGATCTATCCAATAAATACATAGGTGATAGAAAACTGCCTGATAAAGCTATCGATGTTTTAGATGAAGCGGGAGCATCTCAATATCTTCTTCCAAAATCTAAACGAAAGAAAACAATTACAGCTAAAGATATAGAAGCGGTTGTGGCGATAATGGCGAGAATACCCGCTAAGTCTGTAAATAAGAGTGATAAGGAAAATTTAAAAAATCTTGAAAGAGATCTCAAAAACTTTGTGTTTGGTCAAAACAAAGCAATTGAAGAATTATCCTCTTCGATTAAGCTTGCTAGAGCAGGTTTAAGAGAAGATGGTAAACCGATTGGCTCATATTTATTTTCTGGACCTACTGGCGTAGGTAAAACAGAGGTTGCAAGACAACTAAGTAAAACTTTAGGTATCAAATTACTAAGATTTGATATGTCAGAATATATGGAAAGACACACTGTTAGCCGTTTAATAGGGGCGCCCCCCGGATATGTTGGGTTTGATCAAGGAGGTTTACTTACAGATGGTGTTGATCAACATCCACATTGCGTACTGCTATTAGATGAGATTGAGAAAGCCCATTTTGATCTCTTTAATATTTTGCTCCAAGTAATGGATTATGGAAAATTAACTGATCATAACGGTAAATCTGTAGATTTTAGAAACGTAATATTAATTATGACATCGAATGCCGGTGCCATTGACTTATCCAAAAAAAGAATTGGTTTTAATTCTGCTCGATCAAAAGATGATAATAATGATTTTATCAATAAGATATTCTCTCCTGAATTTAGAAACAGAATAGATTCAATTATTCACTTTAATCATTTAAATAAAGAGATAGTATTATCAATTGTAGATAAATTTATAATTCAAGTAGAGGCTCAACTTGAAGATAAGGGTGTGTCCCTATCAATTGATCAAAAAGCAAAAGAATATTTGGCTGACATTGGGTACGATGAGGTATATGGAGCAAGAGAGCTTGGAAGAGTAATTCAAGAACAAGTAAAAAAACCTATGGCAGAGGAACTAATTTTCGGAGCTTTATCAAAAGGAGGTCATGTAGAAATAACTATAATAAAAAATAAAATTTCTCTTAAATACACTTCAAATCAAGATAAAAAAAAAGAACTAGTTTAGTTTTTATAAGGAGCGAGTGCCTCTAAGTCTTTTTTGTGAAAATTTATCATTTTAGTTTCCTCATCTAAAAATTTACATATAGCTTTTGAGAATTCCTTTTGTTTTATCCAATGAGCGCTCCAAGTTTTTTCAGGTAAATAACCTCTGCTTAGTTTATGTTCACCTTGAGCGCCAGCTTCAACAAAATTAATATTGTTTTCAATTGCAAAATCAATGGCTTGATAATAGCATAATTCAAAGTGAAGATAGGGTACTTCGTATTTAGAGCCCCACAGACGTCCATATAAATGAGTCTTACTTAAAAAATTTAAGGCTGAAGCAATTTTTTGATTATCTTGAAAGGCTACAATTAATAAAATTTTATCTTTAAAACTCTTAAGGATATTAAGGAAAAATTCTTTTTTCAAATATGTAGATCCCCATTTTCTCCCAGTCGTATCTAAATAGCATTCATAAAAAAAATCGAAATGCTCTTTTAGAAGTTCATCCCCAGTAAATTTTCTAACCTCTAAATTATTGTTTATTAAGCATTGCCTTTCTTTTTTGATTTGTTTTCTTTTTCTAGAAGATAAAGTTATTAGAAAGTCATTAAAGGTTTTATAACCATCATTTTTCCAGTGAAATTGAATACCTTCACGTATCATTATTTCTTCATCAGCAACCCAATCATTTGGAGAATTTATAAAATTAAAATGGGCTGAAGATACATCTAATCTTTTAGCTTCAGCTATAATGTTATTTATGATTTCTTTAATTTTATTTTTCTTATTTTTAATTTTTTTGTTTAAAAAAATTCTGTCTCCAGTAACTGGAGTAAAAGGTATTGCTGACTGAAGTTTAGGATAATAACTTAAACCATGTCTATGATATGCATCCGCCCAAGCATGATCAAAAATATACTCACCATAAGAATGGCTTTTTAAATAAAGTGGGCAAATTGCCATTATTTTTGATTCTTCATCATATTCTATATAGTGATGAGATTTCCATCCTGTTTGTGTACATGCACTTTTACTTTCTTCTAATGCTAATAAGAATTCATATTGAGTAAAGGGGTGATCATTACCAACGCAACTATTCCAATCGTTTTTTTGAACCTCTTCAAGGCTATCTATAAAATTTATTCCGCTCTTTTTTAAGAGCATTTATTTTAATTGAATAATAGCATCTATTTCTACAGCAATTCCAAAGGGTAGAGAGTTTGTTCCTACAGCCACTCTTGTATGACGACCTTGGTCACCAAAAATTTCAACTAATAAGTCTGAAGCTCCGTTAATTATTTTAGGTTGATCCATAAAATTATCTTGGCAATTAACAAAACCATTAAGTTTAACAAAGCTTTCTAACTTTTCCCAATCACCATCAAGACCTTTTTTTACATTAGCGATAATATTAACACAACAAAGTTTAGCCGCCTCAATACCATCATCAATGGTAACATCAGATCCTACCTTTCCTCTATATACAAACTCTCCATTTTGCAGTGGCGCTTGTCCAGATACATACATTGTTTTACCAACGATTTTGTAAGGAACGTAATTAGCTAAAGCTTTTGGAATATCAGGAATATTTAAACCTAAGTTCTTGATATTTTCTTCAAAAATATGCATTAGACACTATATAAAACTTTTTGAGGGAAGGTAAAGGGGACAAATATGATTAAAAAAATAAAATCTTTATTTCTATGCCTGGTAATCTCAATTTTTATCAATGGAGGACCAGTTATGGCTGAAGAAAAAGATATTATACATTTGACATTAAAAGATGGTGTGGTGAAAATTGAAACACGTCCAGATTTAGCACCAAAGCATGTAGCACAAATTAAGCAATTAATAAGTGAAGGCCACTATGATGGCGTTGTATTTCACCGAGTTATTGATGGATTTATGGCACAAACTGGTGATGTAGAGTTTGGTAATTCTACTAATGATAAGTTTAATATATCGAGAGCTGGCACAGGTGGCTCCAACCTTCCTAATTTACCAGCTGAATTCTCAGATGCAAATCATGGAAGGGGTGCACTTTCTATGGCTAGAGCTCAAGACCCTAATAGTGCAAATAGTCAGTTTTTTATTGTCTTTAATGATGCAAGTTTTTTAGATGGTCAATATACTGTATGGGGTCAAGTGGTAGAAGGCATGGAATTAGTTGATAATATAAAAAGAGGAGAGCCTGCTGCAGATCCAGATAAAATTATTAAAATGGAAATTATCACAGAGTAAATATGTTTGTTGCTGATTTGCATAATGATCTTGTGCAACGAATTATGATTGGTGAGGATGTAATACAAAATACATCCTCCGGTCACACTGATATAGAAAGATTAAAAAATTCTTCTATTGATTTAGAAGTAATGATTGTCTGGGCTTCAGAGAAAGAATCTAATGTAAGCTACTTTGAATTCGCATCTCGCATGTATGAAAAGCTTAAAGCATTAGAAGATGTGGATGGAGTTTCTATCCCTATAAATCTAGAAGAAATAAAATTAGCAAAAAAAAATAACCAATTGTCCTTACCTATTGCCATGGAAGGTGGTGAAGCGTTAGAAAATAAAATAGAAAATTTAGAATTTTTTATTAATAAAGGTCTTTTTTATTTTGGCCCTACTTGGAATCATTCTCTTGACTGGGTAAGCTCTGGTTATGGAGAGACACATAAGAAATCAACACTAAAAAGCTTGGGTTTAAATAAATTTGGAACTGAAGTAATAAATATCTGTCAAGAAAACAGAGTTTTAATTGATGTTTCTCACATAGGTGAGAAAAGTTTTTGGGATATAATTACAACATCAACAAAACCTATTATAGCTTCGCATTCAAGTGTGCACAAGCTATGTCCTCATTTTAGAAACCTTAAAGATGATCAAATTGAAGCTATAAAAAAAACAAATGGTTTAATAGGTTTAAATCCTTATCCTTTTTTCATCGATCCAACGTTCAAAGCAAGAGAAGAAAAAATAAGAAACATGCATAGACAGAAGCTCAATCAAATTGGTGAAAAACAAAATACTACCGCTGGTAAATGGATTGCAAAGCAGCATTTTCTTCAAAAAAAACTATCGTCTGTTTGCCCAGATATGGATATTTTTATTGATCATATTGAGTATGTTATCAAAATGATAGGAATTGATTTTGTTGGTATAGGAAGTGATTATGATGGTCTTGATTGTCTACCCAAAGGATGGAATACTTGTATGGATCATATGCTAATTGCAGAACAATTAGATAAAAGAGGGTATTCCTTACAGGAGATAGAAAAAATTATGGGGGAAAATATTTTGAGAGTTTTAGAAGAGATATGGTCTTAGTGTTTTGTACAATATAATAAGTGATATTAAAATTAAAACTAAACCAGATATATTTTGAATAGTTTTTGTATTGCTTTCTATTAATTTTTTTAATCCAAAACTAGTTACTATTATAGTTAATATTATATACCAAATCCCATCAATAGAAGATGCAATAAAAACCATCATAAATTTAGTTAAACCTGTTGATGAAACTTCTATGAATTGAGAAAAAATAGCAGCGAACCAAATAAGAATTTTGGGGTTTAAAATAGAAATTGCAAATCCTTGAAAAAATGAATTTAAACTCTTCTGATCATCTTCAATTGAAAATCTTTCACCTGATTTTTTTAAAAATAATATTCCTAAAATAAGTAAAAAGATACTTCCACAAAACTGAATAGTATTAAAAATAATAATATTACTAATCAGTATTAGCTGTAAGCCTGCAATTGATATAGCTGCATAAATTCCAATGCCAATTGCATGGCCAATTGAACTTAACAAACCTGAGACTCTTCCAAACTTTATAGAGTTTCTAATTATTAAAGCCATTGACGGTCCAGGAGACATAGCTCCAACAATGCAAATTGCTGCAAATTGTAACCAAAACCAATTTACCATATTATTTTTTAGTTATCTTTTTGTATTTTTCTACAGTTTGTTTAAGTCCTAAATCAATACTATCGCATACTAAAGCATGGCCAATGGAAACCTCTTCAATAGTAGGGATGTTTTTTAATAAATATTCTAAGTTATTTAAATTTAAATCATGTCCTGCATTAAAAGATATTTGAGAAAATTCTTTTCTTAAATACTCTGTTACCTCAATATATGAAGCTAAAGCTTTTGTTTTATTAACAGCATAATTTCTAGCGTAATCATATGTATATAATTCTACTCTATCTGGTTTTATAATCTCTAAATTAGATAATGTTTTAATTGAAGGGTTAATAAAAATTGAAACACGAATATTATTTTTTTTAAATCTATTGATAACATCTGTTAAAAATTCTTGATACTTTTCACAATCCCAACCAAATGATGAAGTAAGTGCCTCTGGGGGATCTGGTACTAAAGTTACTTGATCAGGTAATACATCAAGAACTCTATTAATAAAATCATCTGATGGATACCCCTCAATATTAAATTCTATTTTTTTGAAGTCATTAGTAAGATCTTTAATTTCATGTAAATCAGTGTATTTAACATGCCTTTCATCGGGCCTTGGATGAACTGTAATTCCATCGGCTCCATAATCAATACATTTCTTACTAATATTAACTAAGTTTGGCATATCAGCTCCTCTAGCATTTCGTATAAGGGCAAATTTGTTGACATTAATACTGAGAGCAGTCATTTATTATATTTCTTTACTATAAGTTTTCATCATCCATTCTTTAACTTTTGGATGGTGATGAACATTATAATGAACTTTTTTTAATTTTGGGAAGTCGTTAACAATTGTTGTTGGTATCCCATCAATGATTCCAGAGTTCAGCCAACCGAGTAATCGCCACATTGCAATATCTGCAATTGTCATTTTATTTTCAACAAACCATTCAGAATTTTCTTCAGATAAGAGATTTTCTAAATACTTAAACCATCTAGGTAAAAGCTTATTTGTAAGATTTTTTCGATCCTCAATTTTTTTTTGCTCATTTTTTTCTCGAATAGTTGGGCTTACTAAATTTGTGATGTCTGTTGCAGTATCTATAATTTGATCAATTTTTGCAGCATTAAAATCATCATTTGAATAAAGATTGGAAATTTTACCACAATACCGTGCTATTGCCCCTGTTTGACCAATAATCTTATCGTCTATTTCTAAAACTGGTAATTGATGAAATGGCACTTTTTTGCCATTAGGTAAAAAACCTGTTTTGATCATATTAATAAATTCTTCTCTTGAAATTCTAATATCTTCAAAAGGTATTCCGCTTATGTATAAGGATACTCTTAGTACTTCTGCTCTCCAGAAGGGTGTGTGACTATAATAAATTTTAATCATATTTTATTCGATTCTCTAATTTAGCAATATTATTTCTATTAATATAAGCCTTAAATTAAAGTTAATAGAAATGTAATTAAAATCTTATAATAACACTCTTAGTCTGGCATTTCTTAATACCGATTTATTACCTTTGCAAAATGCCAGACTTTTAAAAATATCGAGAATCTTAAAATTTAATGATATTAAATAATTATTAAATATAGGAGTTTTTTATGATTGAGACAGCAGGGGGCATGATACCTTTTTTATGTCATGTATTTTTAATTTTATTTGGGGGTTTCTTTGGTTTGAACTTTGCATTTAATAAAGGTTTTGTTCAAAAAAGTATTGGATACGAAAATATTCAGGCTACATATATGGGTAGACCATTAGGTTTTTTAATGATGGGATTAGTTTTAATGGCAGCAGCAGCTTTGTTTCAGGTTGGAGGGGTAACATCGGCCAATGAAGTATTTGGAGCTTTATTTATTTTCACTGTTTTAGCTTTTCTTTATAATCTTTCATTAACAATGAATATTTTGCCAACCCATGATGGTAATCCTCATGAAATCAAAAATGTTATAAGGCCACTAATTCCAATGGTTGTAATCTTAATAAGGTATTTTACTCTTTAATTAATTTTAAAAGAAAGTGTGACAATTGTCACACTTTTTAACAATTATTTATTTTCATTTTTGCGCATAGGCATTGAGTCAATCAGTGAAAAAAGTCTTAACAAAATTGAGCTATCAGAACTAAAATCCTTCACCCCTCCATCATAACCTAATAACCAAATACCATATTCATTAACATATTTTGGTTTATCAAAGTTTTTATTTTTAAGTTTCTTAAAAAAAATTAATTCTAAACATCTATCATCTATTTCACATGTATTATTAGATATAAAATTTAGACTTTTAGATATTAATTCATCACCTTCTTTTTCATAGTAAATAATAAGTAATCTTTTTTTCTAAACCAATTCTGATATTTGTCTTGCCATAGTTTCAAAACTTATAAATAAAAGTATAAACAATAAGTATTTCAATAATATATGGTGCCACAGGGCGGAATCGAACCGCCGGCTTATTCATTACCAATGAATTACTCTACCCCTGAGTTACTGCGGCTTTAATAACCCCTCTTAACATAGAGTAAGGTAACACTCAATCTTACAAGTGTATCAATGACTCCAAAAATTATTGGAAACTTTTGGATAGCTGATGGTATAGTTAGATTGTGAATAAAGTTTTTTATATTTTTTTATTTGTTTCATTATTTGTAAGTAGTTTTGCTCTAGCAAAAACAATTATTGGTAAGTCTAGAATTATTGATGGTGACACAATTCATATTAAAAATAATAAAATAAGATTACATGGAATTGATGCTCCTGAAAGAAAGCAAATATGCACAATTGATTTACAGGATTGGTATTGTGGTAGACAATCTACACAAGAATTAAAAAAACTAATCAATTCACAGGATGTGCAATGTTTAATAAATGATGTTGATATTTATAATAGATATATTGCAATATGCACTGTTAATAGCATTAATATTAATCAATGGATGGTTAAAAATGGTTGGGCAATTGCTTATAGGTATTATTCTACTGACTATGTGAATGATGAAAAATTTGCTCGTGAAAATAAATTAGGTATTTGGAAAAGTAAATTCATTGAACCTTATTTATATCGCAAGAAAAATAAATAATAAAATAAATGTAGTTTTCTTTACTATACAGACTTTTATTATATAAGATGTGACGATGACTGACTTTGAAAAACTTCATATTGAGTGGATAGATTATTCAAATGATGAAGATAAAGTTAATTTTTTAAATGCCTTGAATTCATATTTATTTTTTAAGAAAGACAGTATAGATCAATGTGAATTATTAATAAAAAAAAATCCTAAATTTAACGCGCCAAAACTTCTTAAAATTGTTTTAATTTTACTTTCAAGAGATAAACATAAGCTATCAATAGCTCAAAATTTATTTAACAAGATAAATATAGATGATGTGAATGATCATTTTAAAAAATATCTAATAACAATTTCTGCTTGGCTCAAAGGTGATTTGCATGAAGTTATTAAGAGTTTAAAAAATATAATATCTAATTACTCAAAAGATATAATGGCAATCAGACTTTTACATTTTAATAGTATATTCATTGGGATAGACTCCAATTTTCTTAAAACACATCAAGAAATTTTAAGTAACTGGTCAAAAGAAGACCCACTTTATAATTTAATTTTAGGTATGACGAGTTTTGCTTATGAAGAAAATAATGAATTATTAGTTGCTAAAGATTTAGCAAATGAGTCTTTAGAGTTATCTAAAAAAGATCTGTGGAGTTGGCATGCATTATTACATGTACAAGATAATGATCTATCTTCAGATCTAGATAATAATAAAGATTTTGCTTCAATAAATTGGACAAACTTCGGAAGCATAAAACGTCACATTTGGTGGCATCAAGCGCTTATGCATTTTTATAAAAGGGAATTTACTATATGTCTTGAAATGTTTGACAACTTTATTTTTAGTGAAGATGAATTCTATCTAGATTTTTGTAATACAAGCTCATTACTTCTTCGATTGCATTACCAGGGAATTGATGTTGAGAAAAGAATGATAAAATTAAAGCCATTAGCGGAACATTATAGTAACCAGTATCTGATTCCATTTATTGACTATCATTTAGTGTTTTTTTACAAATATTTTAATGATGTAAAGCACTTAAAACAAATGGAAGAAGGCATATTGCTGAATTACAAAAATACTGGGTTTAAAGTAAGTACTAGTAAATACTTATCTCCAATTATCAAAAGTCTTAGAAGTACTGAAATTATTAATGAAGAAATATTTAATAATGCATTTCAGTCCCTTGGAGGAAGCTTTGCGCAACGGGAGATAATTATGTTAGGTGTATTAAATTATAGTGATAATTCAAAATTACAAAATAAAATAAAAAACATTTTTAACACAAAAAAATCAACCTCAATAAACTATGTTTAAGTTTTCTCATTTAGGATTCCAATCAAATGAAACATTTGAAACATTTGAAAATAATAATTTCTCAATTCTTCAAGATAATTTATTTCTTAGAAATATAAAATATAAGAATATTGAGATATTAAAACTTATTTCTTTTTTAGTAAGAGATAAAGATTGGAATAATTATAACCCTGAAATAATTAAAACATCAAACTATAAAAATGATCATAATTTAAATTTTGAATTTGATTTAAGGTATGGCAATCATGAGCAATTAGAAGTTAATATTCTTCTTACTGTTAAAGATCATTCTATCAAGTTAAGTGCTAAAGGGAAATTTTTAACTGATTTTTGGACTAACAGAATTGGTTTTAATTTACTCTTGCCTTTGAACGGTGTTGTTGGAGAAAAAGTAGATATTATTAATAGTGATAACTCATCAGAATTATCAAAATTTCCTCTTAATATCTCTCCTAATCAACCAATGGTAAAATTTAATAATTTATCATACCAGATGTTTAACTCACTTGATCTCAATATTAAATTTAGTGGCATTCATTTTGAGATGGAAGATCAGCGAAATTGGGGTGATGCTTCTTATAAAATTTATAGTGGATCGTTATTAGATCCTTTTCCATATAAAGAAAATATTAATTCTGCCTTTCATCAAGAAATTGAAATATCCATAAGTGATAAATTAAACTCTTCTTTAAACACTGAAGATAATAATTTTTTATCAGATGATTTAAGTCAAAAATTGCAAATGCCTAAAATAGGAATTAAAATTGATCATGAATCAGATTTTGATAAAAATTTTGACGTCGATTTTATATATCACATCATAGATTTTGAAAAACCCATCCATTCCAACAAAAATTTATTTAATAAACCGGTATATTTAGTTGCACTCATAGATCATAGAAAAAATATTAATAAAATCATGAGTGATATTAAAGAATATATTGAACTTAATCCTATGTATCTTGATAAACTTTTAGTTTGCCCAAAAATTTATTTGAATAGTTTTCAACCCGCAGGTGAATGGCCAACAGTACCAAGCTTAAGTGCATATTATAAAGCTGCTAAGTCTTATTTTCCACAAGTAAGAATATTCTCAGGCATGGTAACTAATTTTACAGAACTTAATAGAAAACGACCCGATGGTGATTTTGATGGAATTAATTTCTCTTTTACTCCAATTGTTCATGATGCGAGTGATTACGGCGTATTGGACACACCAAATTCCTTAGAGTACATTATGAATACAGTTGAAACTTTTTCTAATGACACCCCTGTGCACATTGGTCCAATTACTCTCGGAATGCACTTTAATCCTTATGGAGAAAAACTAGCAGATAATCTTAATAAAATAAGATTAGAAATGGCGGAAAATGACCCACGGCATGACAGTTTGTTAAGTTTGAGCTGGAGTGTTGCAGTATTCTCTCAAATTATATCAAAAAATACTGAGTATGTAACCTTTGCATCTATGAAAGGAGTTCATGGTATTTTTACTGATGATAACCAAAAAAGACCTCTCTGCTATTTGTATGAACTATTACTTTACTTTAAGAATTCAAAAATTTTCAAAACTAAAAAAATTAAATCAATATTTGGTTTAAAATTCTTAATGAATGAGGAAATTTTTTATTTATTAGCTAATAGCTCTACAAACCAACAAGTAATGACTTTAGATGAGAAGTTACTAACTCGACAAAGCCATTTAAATGAAAGTAATTTTAGTAAAATAAATGATAATAACTTTTCATTTTTTAACTTTGAGGATTCTGGTAATGATTTTTCTTTTGAACCATATGAAATTAAATTAATTAAGGTTAAGTAATGAAACTAAAAGGTGCAATTATTGGCTGTGGTTTTTTTTCGCATAATCATATGTACGCATGGAAAGAGATTAAAAATGTTGAAATAGTAGCTGCATGTGACTTAGATAAAAAAAAAGTATCAGATTTTTCAAAAAAATTTCAACTAGCTAATCATTACACAAATATTGATGATTTATTAAATGAAGAAAATCTAGACTTTGTAGATGTTGTCACAACTATGGAGACACATCTCTCTATTGCAAAAATTTTATCAAAAAGAAAAGTACCCACATCCATGCAAAAACCTTTTGCAGAAAATTTAGTAAATGCAAAAAAAATTGTTAGACTTTATCAAAATACTAATACACCTTTAATGGTGCATGAAAATTTCAGATGGCAAACCCCATTAATGGAAGTTAAAAAGTTAGAGAAAAAATATAATTTAAAAAATCCACATTACGCTAAAATTTCCTTTCGTCATGCAAATCCAGTCGGGTATACTAATCAAACATATCTCTATGATCTTGAAGAATATCTTATACTGGACGTAGGTATACACTTGTATGATTTAAGTAGGTTTTTTCTTGGAGAGGCAGATAGTGTTTATACAGTCAATCAAAATACAAATAAAAAATTTAGAGGAGAGACGGCTTTCACTTCTTTGATAAGACATCAAAATACAAGTGTAAGCATTATAGATGCTTCTATTTCTTCTATTAAAACTCCAGATAGATTTGCTCAGACATTAATTAATATTGAGTATACAAACGGATCGATTGATCTAGATTATGATTACAAGATTACTGTACATAAAAAAGGAATAAAGAAATCACACAGTGCTAATCCTAAGAAACTAAAATGGACATCAAAACCATGGGATCAAATTCAAGAAAGTATTGCAAATACTCATAATCATTTCATCTCATGTCTTAGGACAAAAAAAATTCATGATACGAGTGGAGTTGATAATATCAAAAGCTTATCTTTAGTATTTGCTTCATATCAATCAAATAGACAGAGAAAGGAAGTTAAGCTAAATGAAAAATAATAAATTATTAAAACTAAAAAAATTTGACACCCCTACAATTTGCAATGGATTAGAATTAATAGATCAAAAATTTAAACTAACAGGATATTCTAAAGAAAAATTTTTTTGTCTGAATCCTAAAATTAAACCTATGGTTGGTTACGCCAAAACTGCAAAAATAAGTTCATTAAAACATAATGTGAAAACGAGTTCATCAATAAGAATAGATTATTATGAATATGTTAATTCTGGTGATTATCCAAAAATATCCGTTATTCAGGACAGATCAAAAAATCCAGTAGGTTCATTTTGGGGTGAAGTTAATGCAAATATTCATAATCGCTTAGGATGCTTGGGTGTATTAACAAATGGATCTGTAAGAGATTTAGATGTAATTCCAAAAAATTTTCAATTTCTATCAAAAACTTTAAGCCCAAGTCATGCAGAGGTTTCATTAATTGAATTTGGTTCTAAAGTTAACATTATGGGATTAGAGGTTAAAGATAATGACTTGATACATGCAGATGTTCATGGAGCTGTCACTTTTACCGATGACATAATAGATGAATTATTACATGCAATTAAATTTGTTGAAAAAAAAGAAAAGGTAATTCTAGACTCTTGCAAATCTAAAGATTTTTCATTTTCAAAGTTTAAAAAAGCGTTTTTGAAGTCTCAAAAATTAAAGTATTAACACTGTTGATATAAAGAATTACGAATCTTGTAAAAATTATAATAATATCTTCATTAAATAGGAGAATTTATGAATTTAAGAAATATATTTAAGGGTTATGCAGTTTTAGGAATTTTAAATGCAATTGGTGGATTATTTTTTACAGCATCTTTCTTAGGGTCAGCTGGTTGGACACCAACGCCTGAGTTGATAACTTTAGGTCAGTTTATGGGAATGACTTTTTTAATTATAGCTATTTGGTCTTGGAGAATTCCTGATATTGTTGGGGATGCTCTAAATTCAATGGGAATGCTTTGGGCTCTGGGTGGCCTACTGTGGGTTGTCATTATAGCATTTCACATTATTACAGGTGCCGCTGCTGGTGCAACTGCATATGTAAACATTGTCTTAACAGGCTTATTTGCTGCAGGCTTTTATTTTTATAGTAAAAATTAATTTATTTTTTAATATTATTAATAAACGCATTATTATTAATGCGTTTATTTTCATACAAATGTTTAAAAAAAAACCCCTATAGGAATAAGAATAAATAAATAGTATAGAGCTACATCTTTATATGACAATTTTTTTTAATTTTCTATTTCCTCAAGGATCTTGGTCTATCAAAAGAATGATGATCTTATTTATTATATTAGGTATGCTCGACCTAATTTTCTTATATTTAAAATAAAATGCCAAGTGATTTAATTTTCTCCTTGAGAGATGTTGATGTAAGGTTTGGTAAAAAAGAAATCTTCAAAGGGTTAAATCTCAATATTCATCGAGGAAATTTAATAGCTTTAGTTGGCAAAAATGGAGTTGGTAAAACTACATTGATGAAAATAATAATGGGTACACAGGAGATAGATAATGGTGAGCTTTGGAATTATCCAGGACTAAAAGTAACATATTTTACTCAGCATTTTGAATTAGATTTTTCAAAATCTGCTGAAGAAGAAATGAGTAAAGTAATAGCAAATGATGATGAAAAATATAAGATTGATATTTATTGTGATAATTTAAATTTAAATAAAACGGCAAAAATTAAAAATTTATCTGGCGGTCAAAAAAGAAGAATAGCATTGGCAAAAAGTTTAATACCAGAGTCAGATATCATCTTACTTGATGAGCCAACCAATCATTTAGATTTAGAATGCATACAGTGGTTGGAGCAACATCTCAAAAGCTTAAATAGAGTTATGCTTTGCGTTAGTCATGACAGGACCTTTCTAAGTAACTTTACAAATAAGGTCTTTTGGTTAGATAGAGGGGATTTAAAAATAAGCCCAGGGGGATTTAAAAATTTCGATACATGGTCTGCAGAGTTATTGGATCAAGAGTTTCGCGAACTTAGAAACAGAAAACAGTTCGTAAATTTAGAAGTAGAGTGGGCTCAAAAAGGAGTGAAAGCAAGAGTTAAACGAAATGTAAAAAGATTGGAGAGGGCTAAGCAGCTAAAAGACCAATTAGAAAAAGATGAATCATCATACCGGTTAGCTATTAAAACTACCAAGACTATGGCAATCAAGCCCGCATCTGATAATTCGCGATTTATTGCAGAATTTTTTAAAGCTTCTATTGCTTATCCAAACTCAAAAAACAAAATACTAAAGGATATTTCTGTCAAGATTACAAAAGGTGATCGCATCGGATTACTTGGCAAAAATGGAACAGGTAAAACAACTTTTTTGAAAACCTTAATAGGGGAGCTTGAGGCTTTAAGTGGATCTATAAAATTAAAAAAAAATTTGGAATTTTCATATTTTGATCAATTAAGGAATGATTTGAATACAAACAAATCTCTAAAAGAAATATTAGTTCCAAATGGAGGTGATTATTTATCAGTACAAGGAAAAGAAAGACATGTTTGCAGTTATTTAAAAGATTTTCAATTTGATCCCAAGAGAGTAAACGATACTATCTTATCCTTATCGGGAGGGCAGCAAAATAGATTGTTGCTTTCAAAAGTTTTGGCAAACCCTAAAACTGGACTTATATTAGATGAGCCAACTAACGACTTAGATCTAGAGACAATGGATTTACTCACTGAAATGCTCTCAAACTATAAAGGTACACTTTTAATAGTTTCCCATGATAGGGATTTTTTAGATCAAACAGTAAATAAAATTTTATCTTTTGAGGGTGACGGTAAAATAGCTATGTTTTTAGGTGGATATAGTGATTTTCTAAATCATCAATCAGGTAATTTGGTAATTAATAAAACTGTAAAGAAAAAAGAAGTTACTAATAAAGTAAAAAAAATAGATAAATTATCTTTTAAATTTAAATTTGAATTAGAAATTATTCCTCAGGAAATAAAATCAATTGAAGAAGAAATATCATCTATAAAAAATGAGTTGAAAGACTCAAATCTATATATTAGCAATAGTGATAGATTTGAAGAAATCACTGAAAAATTAAGTTTCCTAGAAGCAGATTTGATTAAGAAAGAAGCTAGATGGTTGGAGCTATTAGAAATGGAAGAGGCAATTAAAAAAGAAGATGAGTAATAGAAAATTTAATTTAATTGGCTGGATACTTTTTATCGTATCAGCCATAGGTTTTATAATTTCAAGTATTGGAAGTTTTTGGGCAATGTTTGGAAGTTTTTTCTTTCTTATAGCTTGTCTTGTATTTTTGATTCCTTTTTTTAGCAAAGACACTAAAGATTAATAAGCTTCACTTTGATTGGTATCTTTAGTTTTCTCTTTCATGTCATCAATTACTGATTGAGCATGAGCTGACATTGATCTAAAGTCAGATGAAATTGTAACTAGCTTAAAACCTAAATCTATCATTTCTTTAGCATATTGAGTGGTGCCATTATGAATACCTGCTATTTTTCCATACTCATTTGCTTTTTTTGCTATTAATTTAATATTTGAAAAAACAGGATCTTCTTTAACATCAAATTTTGGCTTCATGCCGTAAGAAGAGCTCATATCTGCCGGACCAATGTAGACCCCAGTTAAATTTGGGACAGAAAGAATATCATCCAAGTTATCTACTGCTTGTTGTGTTTCTATCATTGCAAAACTTAAAACATTTTCATTGGCTTTTTCAAAGTAATTAGATCCATGAATTAATTGAGCGCGCATTGGACCAAAACTTCTTTGTCCTATTGGAGGGTAGTAGCAATAAGAAACAAATTTTTCACAATCTTCCTTTGTGTTTATCATTGGTGCTATAATTCCTAAAACACCTAGATCTAACATTCTCATTATTATTCCCGGTTCATACCAGGGAACTCTAACCATTGGGGTTGATGAACTGGAAGATAAAGCTTGTAACATGGGTATACTAGAAGAATAATCACTTTGACCGTGCTGCATATCAATTGTTATAGCATCCCAGCCCATTTTACCAAATGCCTCTGCTGTAAAAGAATTAGGAATTGAAAGCCATGAATTAATAACAGGTTTGTTTTCAGCCCAAATTTTTAAAAGATTATTCATTATTATTGTTCAATTATAGTAAAAAATTCTAATTTTATATGTTTTTATTCATTATAATCTTATTATAATAAGTTATCTTAATCATGGGTACTCCAAAATATAAAACAATTTATGATCAAATTGTTAAATTTATTTTAACTGACGTATGGCCTGTAGGTTCAAAGATGAAATCCGAAAACGAACTAATTAAATTGTTCGGTGTGAGCAGACTTACCATAAGGAACGTTTTAAATATTTTGGAAAATGAAGGTAGAATTCTAAGAAGTAGAGGTAAGGCGACACTAATACTTGATAGACTTTTACAAAACAATAATCGTTCGGAGATTAAAGATTTTTCAGTAACGTTAAATGCAGACTACAAACTTATTGATGTTGAGGTAGTTAAAAACAATTTAATAAAAAAATTTAAAAATTCTTCATCACTTTATTATATTAAAAGATTAAGGCGAATGAAAAATAATGAATTATATTTAATTAGTAGATCTTACATACCACTTGAAATAATAGGCGATAATGTAAATAAAAAAATATTTAAAGATAAAAATTTGCTAGAAGTTCTCATAAACCAATTTAAAGTTAAAATTAGTCGAAGTGATCAAGAACTATCTGCAATTACTTTAAGCAATAATGATGCAGATCTATTTAAAATAACAAAAGATTATCCAGCAATTTTAAATACTTGGAATATGTATGATAAATCAAATAAGTTGGTATTAATTGACCAAGAAACTACAATTAAACCTCTAAAAGTATCAAATTATTATCAATAACTTATTATAATAAGTTAATTAACTTACTTGAATCATTTTCAAATATGGAATTAAACTTAATATATAAATGGAGGAAAAAAAATGAAAAAATTATTTATAGTATTTATTACTACTATTTTTTCGATAGTTTCTTTTAACACCTATGCAAAGACAACAGTAACTTGGTGGGCAGAAGCTAATGCAGATAGAGACCCTGTGTTTCAAGCAAAACTCGTGGATGCATTCAATGCTTCACAAAATGAGATTGAGCTTGTTATTGAATTCAAAGAAGGATTAAATGATATCTTGAGAACGGCAATGCTTTCTGGTGAAGGACCAGATATTGTTGAAACTCCAGGCCCATCATACGTAAAAGAATATCAAGAAGCTGGACTTCTACAGTCTATGGAAGGATATTCAGGTCAATATGGATGGGAAGACAAGCTTTTACCTTGGTCTTACCAAGCAGGAGTATTTAATGGTGAGTTTTATTCAGCGCCAAAAACATTTGAATCAATGATTATGTTGTATAACAAAACATTATTTGAAGAAAATGGTTGGAGTGTTCCTACTACTCTTAGTGAGTACGAGGATGTTGCTAGTAAAATTAAAGCTGCTGGTATGAATGTTTTTGCTTATGGTTCTACTGGTTGGCAGCCAACGCATGAACATTTAGTCGGTATGTATCTCAATAGTTATGCAGGACCTGATAATGTTTATAAAGCTCTTATTGGTGAAAAAGATTGGACAGATCCTGAATTTACTGGTGCTGTAGAACTTCTTAGAAAACATATGGTTGATGATGGGTACTGGTCTGGCAGTTTAGAAAATTATTATGCTTTGGGCTGGGATGATTTTCATGCAATGTTTGCTTCAAGAGGAGCTGCAATGATGACAATTGGTACCTGGACATTTGGAGCTACAGCTGCAGGTTTTGCTGACTCTTCAGATGAATGGGATTGGGCTCCTTTCCCAGTGTTGAGAGATGGTGGTGCTGATCCAGCATATTTGCTTGCTTTAGGAACTACAATGTCAATAAACGCATCTTCAGCAAATCCAGATGCTGCTGCTAAAGTTTTCGATTTTATATTTAGTAATAAAAAAGTTGTACTTGATATGGCTGCAGATTTTAATTTTGGAGAGTTTGTTGTTCCATTGTATTTTTCAGCAGATGATATCAGAGAAGATGTTAGCCCTCAGGTAAAAAGATATCTTGTTGAATTTGCCGAAGCTACTGGAAAAGGAGACTACGGATACACCACATGGACTTTTTGGCCAGCTGATCCAGGCGTACATATTTGGAAAGATATGGAAGTAGTCTGGGCTGGTGATATATCTGTAGAAGACTACATGTACGATCACCAAAAAATGTGGGATAAAGCTCGTAAAAAAGGAGAGCTTCTTCCTGTTGGTGCAAGATAAATTAACTTAATAATAGCGAGGCTAATGCCTCGCTATATATATTTCCAAGAATGAGCATATTTTTTAGTAAAAATTCTATAGCATGGTATTTTATCTTACCTGTTTTAGCTGTTCACTTTATGGTGGTAGCATTACCATCTCTATTAAGTCTTGCTTTATGCCTAACTGATTGGAATGGTTTTGGAAAAATCAATTATGTTGGATTTGAAAATTTTTACGAATTATTTGATGATCGTTATTTTAAAAAAGCTGTTTGGCATAATATTGTTTGGACTTGTTTATTTTTAACCGTTCCAATTGCATTGGCATTAACTTGTGCTTATTTACTGACAGGTATCACAAAAGGACAAATGCTTTTTCGATTATGTTTTTTCTTTCCTTACATGTTAGCAAGTATAATTAGTTGTCAAATTTGGAAATATATTTTTCATCCTCTTTATGGACTACCTGCATGGCTCAATAGTAAGGGAATAGATTTGATACCGGCGGTTTCCCCTTTTACTATGAAAGAAACTTCACTGTATGCTGTTGCTTTTGTAGATGGCTGGCATTTTTGGGGATTTTTGGTCGTTATTTACATAACAGGAATGTATCAAGTTGATAACAGTTTATATGAGGCGGCAGATATAGAGGGCGCAACAAAATTTCAAAAATTTAGATTTGTTACCTTACCTTTAATACGACCGATATTTATTTTTTCCATAATGATCATTATTATTTGGTCTATACCAACATTTGATTATGTTTGGATTTTAACTCAAGGAGGCCCAGCTTACTCTTCAGAAGTTTTGGCTACTAATTTATATTCGCAAGCTTTTGATAGGTTTAATGTTGGATATTCATCAGCAATTGGAACATTAATGTTCATATATACAATTTTTATTGTCAGTATTTTTGGAGTACTGAGAAAACTTGGGTGGGAAATATGATTGTAGCTAAATATAGAAAAAGAGAACTAGTATCAAATTACACTATTTTAACAATTTTAGCTTTAACTTGTATTTTGCCAATCATGTTGCTTTTTTTTAACTCAATTAAGCCTCAAGAAGAATTTGGAATAAACCCATTTGGTTTTCCAATTACTATAAGATTGGCAAATTTTGTAGATGCTTGGATAATGGGAGAATATGCGCAAATTTTTTTAAATTCTTCAAAATTAGTAATTGGTACTCTAATTTTAAATTTGACCGTTTCAGGATTAGCAGGATTTAGCTTAGCAAAACTGTATCCTCGTGGATCAAATGCCTTTCTAGTCTATTTATTGGTCGGAGTATCAATTCCTGCACAAATGTTCATTTTACCCCTCTTCCTAATGTGGAAAGAATTAGGTTTAATGAATACTCATCTTGGATTAATAATTATTTACGCAGGACTTAATGCTCCTTTTGCAACTTTTTTAATTCGCTCATACATGATTCAATTACCAGATGAATTATTTGATGCAGCAAAAATTGATGGAGCAAATACGTTACAACTTTTTTATAGGATAGCATTACCAATCTCATGGCCAGTATTTTTAACAACAGGTTTAGTAGTAGGTTTGGCTGTGTGGAATGAATTTTTATTTGCGTTAACTTTTGTTCATGATGATTCAAAAAAACCAATAGCAACAATTCTATTTGCTTTCCAAAGTAGATTTGAAAATAACTGGGGATTAGTAAATGCTTCCGCAGTAATGATGATGGCACCAATTGTTATCTTATTTATGTTTTTTCAAAGAAGATTTATTGCTGGACTAACAAGTGGAGCTTCGAAAGGGTAGGTTAATATGAAATTAGATAAACAATATGAAGAACAAGTATATGCTGGCGTTTTAGGAAAAATTATTGGTGTTTATTTAGGAAGACCTTTTGAAGGTTGGACTTATGAGAGAATAATGCAGGAGTTAGGTCCAATAAATTATTATGTTAATGACAAACTTAAGCAACCTATATGTGTTACGGATGATGATATAACAGGCACCTTTACTTTTTTAAGAGCTCTTCGTGACTTTAATTATGACAAAAATATTACAGCAAAACAGATTGGTCAAACTTGGTTAAATAATTTAATTGAAGATAGAACTATTCTCTGGTGGGGCGGTAAAGGAAACTCTACAGAGGATACGGCTTATCAAAATTTAAAACAAGGTATTCATGCGCCTGAAAGTGGTTCAATCGCTATGAATGGAAAAACAATAGCGGAGCAAATTGGTGCACAAATATTTATCGATGGATGGGCTTTAGTATCCCCAGGTAATCCTGAGCAGGCTGTTAGATTAGCAAAAGAAGCAGGAAGTGTTAGTCATGATGGTGAGGCAGTATATGGAGCGCAAATGATTGCAGCCATGGAAGCTCTAGCCTTTGTTGAAAAAGACATAAGCAAGATTATAAACGAATCAAAAAGATTTATTCCAAAAGACTCAATAATTTTTAAATTAATTTCTGATATCCAAGATTGGAGTGGTGGCAATATTGATTGGGAACAAGCTAGAGAAAAAATTGCCGGTAAATATGGGTACGATAAATACTTAGGTAATTGTCATATGGTTCCAAATCACGCACTTATCATTATGTCATTATTATTTGGAGATGATGATTTTCAAAAAACTTTGATGATTGTGAATACAGCTGGTTGGGATACTGATTGTAATTCAGGTAATGTAGGGTGCATCTTAGGGATCAAGAATGGTTTAGAAGGCCTTAAAACTGGTCCAGATTTTTTATCACCTATCAATGATACCATTTATTGCCCAACAGCAATTGGTGGTGAAACAATAACTGATGCGCTTACAGAGTCATATAAGATTATTAACACTGCAAGAAACTTAGAGGGGCAAGGGGATTTAATAGTTAAGAATGGTGCTAGGTATCATTTCAACCTTCCAGAGTCGACTCAATCATGGAAAGTAAATGATTTAGATGACAATAATCCTTCAACTTTTATATCAAACACTGAATATGAATCGGATATTGGGGAGCGTGCTCTTCAGATAGAGTTTAATGATTTATCTACTGGCCTTTCTAGTGAATGTTATGTTGACACTTTCTTCCCTGAGGATTTGACTAATCTTAATGGTTTGGCAAGGGAAAGATTTTTTCATTATGATTTTATATCTTGCCCTATAGTTTATTCAGGTCAAAAAATTAAAACTCAATTAATTTCAAATTCGAATAAAGCTATTAATATAAATTTGTTTGTTAAGTATTGGGGAGAAAACGATAAATTAATTAAAATAAATTCTGATGATTTCTTTTTTCAAAATAAAGAGAGTAAAGAGATTGAATGGGATGTACCTGATACAGGCTCTAACCCTATTGCTCAAATAGGTATTTCTATTTCTTCTTCAGAAAAATCATCTGGTAAATTATTAATTAACTACCTAGATATTTCTGGTGAACCAAAAATAACTTTTAAAAAGCCAGAGCATATAGCAAACCCTAAAAGAGGAGTTTCTCATGATACTCCATTTTATGGACATATGTGGAAAAACAACTTTGTTCAAGCAATAGATAAATGGGAGTCCAGATGGAAAGAGTCATTTAGAATAACCCAAAATATTGGAAGAGGCGTAGTTTTCACAGGAAATGATAAATGGAAAAATTATTCTGTTTCTTCAAAGTTAAATTTTCACTTAGTTAAGTCTGGGGGTGTAATTGCAAGAGTTCAAGGTCTTAAGAGGTATTATGCTCTTGAAGTGACTGCAGAAAATAAGTTACGAATAGCAAAAATGTATTATGAATTAGAAACATTGAAGGAAGTTGATTTTAATTTTGAATTTTTTACTGATTATAATTTAACTCTTCAAGTTGATAATAATAATATTAAAGGTTATTTAGATGGTAAGTTAATAATTGAGGCAGATGATACAAATAACCCACTTGCTTTTGGCGGTGCCGGTATTGTAGCTGAAGATGGAACTATGTGTACAGAGGAAATAAGTATAAGCTAATGAAAAAAAGAAAATTTGGTAATATTGGATGGGATGTTAGTGAAATCAGTCTTGGTTGTTGGGCTATGGGCGCAGATTGGGGTGACGTTTCTGAAGAAAACGCTAAAAATATATTAAAAACTTCTTTTGACAACGGTGTTAATTTTTTTGATACGGCTGATGTATATGGTGATGGTCGAAGTGAGAAGTTTGTTGGTGAGTTTATCAATTCAACTTCTGAGAGAATATATGTTGCTACAAAAGCAGGTCGAAGAATTTTCCCACACGAAGCACAAGGATATTATGATAAAGAGTTAATGGAGTCATTTGTTGATAGATCATTAACTAATTTAAGTATTGAAACTATCGACCTTCTTCAAATGCATTGTCCGCCAACAGAAGTGTATTCTCATGATTTAACATATGAAATGTTAGATAACTTAGTAGCAAAAGGTAAGATACAACATTATGGTTTTAGCGTTCAGACTGTTGAGGAAGCTATTGCATGTATTCAGCGACCTCATACAAAAAGTGTTCAAATTATATTTAATATGTTGAGATTAAAACCAGCTGAAGAATTTTTTAAAATGGCGAAGGAAAAAAACATAGCCATCATCGTAAGAGTGCCCCTTGCGAGTGGATTGCTAACTGGAAAAATGAATACAGACTCTTCTTTTCCAGAAAATGATCACCGCAATTATAATATTAAGGGTGATGCTTTTGATGTTGGTGAAACTTTTTCTGGAGTTGATTTCAAT
>JABHWG010000158.1 GCA_018657885.1 Pelagibacteraceae bacterium | reverse complement strand
TAATTGATCAAAATTTAAAAACTGAGGCAATAAATATTGCGAAAGAAGATTTTAAAATGAAAATTAATATACAAGAAAATTCTTTAATTGATCAAATGATTTTTCAAGAACAAAGAGGGATATTGTCTAAAAGATTAAAACAAGCACTAATAAAATTAAAGAAACCTTTTTTTTATGATTTAAGCAAAATCGACAAAGGAGTAATAATCATTATACAATTAGGTGATGATTTACTAATAATAAGGGTTGATAAGGATAGGCTATATAGTGAAACTGCATTCGTTTTTTTATTATGGATGTTATTCGCATCTATAATTTTACTTTTCTTTTCTTATTTTTTTATGAACAAACAAATTAGACCTCTAAAAAGATTAGCAATAATTGCTGAAACATTTGGAAGAGGGTTAGATGCACCAGAACTTCAGTCTTCAGGCGCATATGAGATTAGACAAACAGCTAATGCTTTCAATCAAATGCGAACGCGAATAAAAAGATTTTTAAAACAAAGAACTGATATGCTTGCAGGTGTTAGTCATGATTTGCGCACCCCCTTGACCAGAATGAAACTTCAATTATCGTTGTTAAAAGAAGAAAAAGCAAAGAAAGAGTTAGAATTAGATATTAATGAAATGACTGCAATGCTTGATAGTTATGTAAGTTTTGTTAGATCCGAAGCCCCAGAACCAATTGAGAACATAAATCTCAACAGCCTAATAAAAGAAATATTAAAAAATATTGATCAAGAAATTATTGAAATAATTTTTCAAGAAACAAACGTAATTAAAACTTCAGGGAGACCCGTACAATTAAAAAGAGCATTTCAAAATATAATTGATAATTCAATACGTTATTCACATAAATTGAACATTGAAATATATATAAATGATAATGGCTGCTGTATAGTAATAGAAGATAATGGGCCAGGTATTCCAAATAAAAACTTTGAAGATGTTTTCAAGCCTTTTTTTACCCTAGACCCCTCACGTAATAAGTTGAAGGGTGAAAGTGGATTAGGTCTTTCAATAACAAGAGACATAATAAGAGCTCATGGTGGTGAAATTAAACTTGATAAATCTAAATTTGGTGGATTAAAATCAGTGATTGAACTGCCTACTTAGTAAAGCCTTACTCCATTACATACTTTTTTATCAGGACTTATTAAAGAAGGCTCATTTTCATCATCTGGAAAACCAAGGACTAAAACCTCGGATATTAAATTACCTATTTGCTTAGGGGGAAAATTAACTATTGCAGCTATCTGTTTATGGATAAGCTTATCTGTATTATAATTTTTAGTTATTTGGGCAGAACTTTTTTTTACCCCAATATCTTTACCAAAATCAATATTCAAAACAATTGAAGATTTTGTTAATTTGTTATTTATTTCTGCAGAAATAATAGTTCCTGCTCGTATATCAATTTTTTCAAAATCAAAAAAAGAAATTGCATTTTTCATGATACAAGCTTGCCAAATTTCTCAGCTTGATCTAAGTTTTTATCTAATTGAGTCATTGTCCTCTCTAAAGAAGTAGTTTTGTCTTCTAACCATTGAAAAAATGTAGCAAAATATACCATCATTAAACCTTTTAATCTGATAGTTCCTTTTAAGCCATTTACATTATATTTTGCTAGTTCAGCAGTTATAATCATACTTTCAAGAAAAGATGGTAACAACTTAATAAAGTATTGGGGTGATTTCTTAAAAGCTTTATAAATTTCTAAATAAGACTTTCTGTTTTGTTGCAAGATATCAAACCGTGCCATTAAAACTTCAAATAACATATCCTTGGTCGAAGAAATTTCTAATTTCTTCATTTTAATTATCAAAGCATCATCAACATATCTGTTTATATTTTTGAGCAGATCAATTTTTGATTTAATGTTAATGTTTTTATTATTTTTTAATACTTCTTCAAAATTTAATACTTTCCATGATTTTTTTTTAAGAATTGCTAAGGTGTTTTGGGCAATTCTTTTTTCTTTATCAGTCATTTTCTTTTCCAAGCTTAGAGGCTTTTTTAAATGCAGATAAAAAAGTATTGTGCATTATTTTATTAATATTATTTTTTTTTAAAACCTTTATTCCAGCTTCAGTTGTTCCGCCCTTAACAGCAATTGAATTGGCTAGATAATGTGGTTCTTTATTGGTTTGCTGCATTAGCTTAGCAGATCCTAAAAAAGTTGATAATACTAAAACTCGTGATATTTTTTTTGAAAAACCAATTTTTTGTGAAGCTTTTTCAAAAGCATCAATTAATGTAAATATATAACCAGGCCCGCTACCTGATATAGCTGTTGCCATATCAATCTGCCTCTCTTCACTAAACCATATTGTTTCACCAACTTTTAAAAAAAGTTCATTAATTTTTTTTTGATTTGATTTGGTAAAATTTTTATTGCCAATCAAGCAGCTTATACCTTGATTAATTAATGCTGGCATATTCGGCATTACTCTAACTAACTGAATAGCATTTTTAATATTGTTTTTAAAAAAGAGAATTTTTTTTCCAGCAATGATACTTGCAATTACTGAATTTTTTTTAAATTCAAAATTTTTATATTGAGCAATTACTTTATTGGCAACTTGAGGCTTAATTGCAAAAATAATTATATCATATTTTTTAATTTCAATTTGAGTTGGGGTTTCATTAAAAATCCTAACATTATTTTTTAAATATTTTTTATTTAAAATTTTGAAATTAAACGGATCAACTACATCAAAAGAATATAATTTTAGACCCAACCATGCATCTAAAAGTGCTGAACCCATATGGCCACATCCTATTAAAAGAATTTTATTCATTATTTCCATTAATTATACTTTTTAGAAAAAAAAAATAGTTTTTTAGGCAGAGCCTATAACTTCAAAGTTAACAAACTCTAAAGACTTTAAAGGATCAACTTCATCGAATAGAACCTGCTGAAATGATGGGTAATATTTTTCACATTCGTAAACTGCAATATCAACTAAATCTGCTAATTTTTTATGCAAAAAATCATTATCATTGCTAGATAAAATTGTGTGACGAAAAGCTGGAATGCCATTCTTACTAGTTATATCAAAATGCCCAATCCATAATTTTTCGTTAATAAGTCCAATTAATTCATAAGCTTTATAAAGCTTTAATTGCGGATATTTTAAATCAAAAGTAATTGTAAAACTCATTGCTCTTACGTTTTCTGACCAAGTAAAATAAAGTCTGTACTGACACCATATGGATGCTATTTCAGCTACTAGCTCATGATCATCAGCTCTGCTAAAGTTCCATTTTTTTTCGTAAATTACATCTTCTACGATATCTATTGGATTTAATGGGATATTATCTATTTCCATACTTCATATAGTAGGTATATTTTTTAAACTACTATATTTAGTTTACTAAATTAAAAAGGAGTTTCGCAAGTCAAATTACACTAATAACTCTAAAAAGGTGGATAAATCCTAGTTTTTTAGCTT
>JABHWG010000147.1 GCA_018657885.1 Pelagibacteraceae bacterium | reverse complement strand
GCAAAAATAGTCGCATAAGCAATGCCTTTAACTCCCATAGGAGGAATTGGTCCATATCCGTAAATAAATAATGGATCTAAAATTAAATTTACAAAAAAACCAATGATAAATACTCTTCCATAAGTTTTTGTATCCCCAACTGCATTTAAACCTGCAGTGGGAGTTGAATCTAAAATTATAAATAAACAACCATATAAAAGAATATTTGTATATTGGATGGCAAAATTAAAATATTCTCCTTCAGCATGTAAAATCTTAAATAAATAGGGTGCTGATATTAGTCCAATGATCATAATTATGATAGCGGCTATAATTGAAAAACTAATAGTTTGAATTGCATATTGTTTTGCTAATTCTTTATTATTTTCACCTTCAGCATTAGCTATTAATGCTGTTGCTCCTGTTCGTGTTCCAGAAGAGATTGCAATTATCATAAAAAAAATTGGGAAAGTAATGGTAATAGCAGCAACTGCTACTGAATTTATTTGTGATGCAAAATAAGTGTCTACTACATTAAACATTGTATGAAAAAAAAATCCCACACTCACTGGGATAGCCATCTTAAATATTAAGTGAGGAATAGGATCTTTTATAAGATCTAATTTTTGTTTTTGCATAAATAAAAAATCGTTAAGAAATTCTTATCAGTATTTGAAAAGATACTATGTTTTATTTTTAAATTATTTTTCAACCACAATTAACACCACATCGATCAACCCAATGCCCTGGTGCAACTTCCACTAAACCCATTTCTATACTTCCTTCTTTACCATCTTGTGAAGCATGGGGGCACCTTGTTCTAAAAACACATCCTGAAGGTGGATTCATTGCACTTGGTATTTCTCCCTTTAATTCTATTGCTTTTTTTTGATCATCAGGATCAATAGAAGGAATAGAAGATAAAAGTGCTTTTGTATAAGGGTGACGAGGATTAGTAAAAAGCTCTCTAGATGGTGCTTGCTCTACAATATGCCCAAGATACATCACGGCTACTTCATCACATGTATGAGCAACAACACTCAAATCATGACTAATAAATAAATAAGTTAAATCCAAGTCTTGTTGTAATGATTTTAATAAGTTTAAAATATCAGCTTGAATCGATACATCTAAAGCTGCAACACTTTCATCGGCAACTATAAATTTTGGATAACTTACTAGGGATCTTGCAATAGAAATTCTTTGACGTTGTCCTCCTGAAAAAGCATGAGGGTACCTTCTTAAATGCTCTAAATTTAAACGACATTTTGATGCTATATCTCTAACCCTTTCATCAGTTTCTTCACGAGATTTTGTTATTTTCATAACCTCCAATGGCTCCGCTATAATATCTCTTACTGTCATTCGAGGACTTAGAGCAGCGTATGGGTCTTGAAATATTAATTGAGCTTTTTTCCTATATTCACGTAATTCTTTTTTACTAATATTTGCGAGATCATAATCTATATCATCGTCATGAAAAATAACTTGTCCTGCACTAATTTTATTAGCGCCTAATATTGCCTTTCCCAAGGTTGTTTTTCCTGAACCAGACTCACCCACTAAACCTAAAAATGATTTTTTCTTAATATTTAAACTAACGTTTTTAACAGCCTGAATTTTTTGTTTTTTAGATAAAAAGTTTTCCTGGTAGTCAAATTCTACAGAAACATTTTTTACATTTACAAGATTATCATTCATAATTTACCTAACCACAATTTACACAGCATTGATCAACCCAATGACCTGGACCCACTTCAATTAAACCCATTTTTATATGCCCTTCTTTACACTCATGAGTAGGATCAGGGCAACGTGTACGAAAAACACAACCACTTGGTCTCTCAAGAGGACTTGGAATACTTCCGGGTATTGGTTGAAGAGGGGCATCCAAGTTATTTACATCAGGCAGTGCTTTTAATAAGCCTCTTGTATATGGATGTTTTGGATTTTTAATTATTTCTCTTACTGGCCCTTTTTCAACAATAGCCCCTAAATACATTACCGCAACAGTATCAGCTGTTTGCGCAATGACACCTAGATCATG
>JABHWG010000157.1 GCA_018657885.1 Pelagibacteraceae bacterium | reverse complement strand
TATCTAAATCGATCCAAGCAGTATCTTTTGAATCTTTAGATCTTCCCCATGAAATAAATTTTATTTTATTCTTTTTTAGAAATGATACTCTTTGATCATTTTTTTTAGTCTTATAAAAAATAAACTTATCAGCAACATTAAGTTCAATTAGTTTTTTATAGTAATTTAATTCATCTTTCTCATTTCTAATAAGCTTAACAATCAACTCTGTAGGAGAATCTTTAATGCCCAAAGTTACTCCTGATAAAAATTCCATTAATACATAGTCTTGAGCATCTGGGTCAACAGTTGCTATAAAAGCTATTGTGTTTGCTTTTTGAGAAGCTAATCTTTGTGCATTTAGGTTTGGAAAGTAATTATATTTTTCAGCAGCTTTAAAGATTTTATCTTTTGTTTTCTTCGAAATATTGCTATGGCCATTTAACGCTCTTGATACAGAAGTAACAGAAACCCTTACTTTTTTAGCCAATTCTTTAATGTTTATTCTTTTTTTAATATTCATTGAGTTATTATACTAACATTATAACTTAATAATTCCTAGTAATTCTTATTGACAGGTAAAACGTTTTACTTAAAAGTTATATTATTAAACATGGAGGAAAAAATGAAAAAATTTATTTCAATTTTATTTTCGTTACTACTTCCTTTATCTTTCACATCTGCTTCTAAAGCAGACGGACATATGGAGGCTGAAGTTATTCACTGGTGGGTATCAGGAGGAGAGCAAGCAGCTATTTCTAAGTTCGCAGAAGCGTGGCAAGATATGGGAGGAACTTGGGTTGACACTGCAATAACTGGTGGTGAAAATGCAAGAGGAACAACTGTAAACAGAATTATAGGAGGAAACCCTCCGACTGCTGCACAGTTTAATATTTCTAAACAATTTGCTGATCTAGTTGAGCAAGGCTTATTGCAATCTTTAGAAGAAGTTGCTTCTGCAGAAGGATGGAGAGACTTTATATATCCACCTGAGTTAATTGAGACTTGTGAATACAATGGTGAGTTTTATTGCGTTCCAGTAAATATTCATAGTTCTCAATGGATGTGGATCAATAATGAAGTATTTGAAAAAGTTGGTGTTCCAAAACCAAATACTATTCAAGACTTTATTGCTGTTGCACCTCAAATCCAAGAAGCTGGTTATATCCCACTAGCATTAGGTGGGCAGCCATGGCAGGAAGGTCTAATGTTTGGAGTTATTGCTTCTTCAACTCTAGGCTTTCCTCATATGGCTAAGCTTTATAGAGATAAAGATGTTGATGCATTCAGAGATGGTAAATTTGAATTAGTTCTTCAAACTTACAGAGACATGAATAAATTTATTGATGAAGGGGCACCTGGAAGGCTTTGGAATGATGCAACCGCTATGGTTGTTGAAGGAAAAGCAGCAGTACAAATTATGGGCGATTGGGCTCGTGGTGAATTTGCTGTAGCTGGACAAGAAGCCAAAGTTGATTATGACTGTGTTATTCCTGGAAATGAAAAATATGTTTCACTAGGCGGTGATGTATTTGTATTTCCTAAGAATGATGACCCTAAAGTAAAAGACATTCAACTTAAAATGGCAAGTATGATGGTTAATCCAACTGTTCAAGCTAAATTCAATAATGCTAAAGGATCTTTACCAATGAGATTGGATGTAGATACTTCAGCTGCTGATGCTTGTATGCAAATGGGTCTGGAACTAATCCAGCAACCAAGTGCTATTATGAGAGAAAGTGATGATTGGAATTCTCCAGCTTTTACTAATGCATGGGATGATATTATTTCTGAATTCAGAAATGATCCTAGCTATGCTATTAGCGCAGCTATGGATGATCTTGAAGACGTTTTAACAAGCGATCTATAAAATTATATAAAAGTTAAGGCAGGATAATTTAATCTCCCTCCTGCCTTAAAATTTAATTAGTATGTTTTTTACAAAAAATTTAGCATCTAAGATTGCACTTCTTCCAATGATAATTATATCATTAACAGTTTTTGTTGGATGTATTATTTATTCTTTTGTCTATTCTCTTACTGGCTCAAAATTAATTCCTGCATTCAGTTATGTTGGTTTTAAACAATATGAAAGATTATTTAAAAGTAGAAAATGGGATGTAGCAGTTGAAAATATTTTTATTTACGGAGTTGTATTCACTGTTGGTTGTCTAATAATTGGTTTTCTTTTAGCTGTATTAATTGATCAAAAGATTAGAGGCGAGAGTTTATTTAGAACAATTTTTTTATATCCATATGCAATGTCTTTTGTTGTAACAGGACTGGTATGGAAATGGGTTTTAAATCCAACATTCGGATTAGAACACTCAATGCATTTATGGGGCTTTGAATGGTTTCAGCTGGATTGGTTAGTAAATAGAGAATTGGCAATTTATGCAGTATGTATCGCTGCAGTTTGGCAAGGGGCAGGTTTTGTGATGGTTCTCATGCTCGCAGGATTAAGAGGTATTGATGAAGATATTTGGAAGTCTTTAAGTATTGAAGGAGTGCCGAAGTGGAAATCTTATTTATTTGTTATTCTTCCAATGATTCGACCTATGGTTGTTACTTCCTTGGTTTTGATTGCAGCTGGCGTGGTGAAAGTTTATGATTTAATTTTAGCTCTAACTTCTGGTGGGCCTGGATACGCTACAACTACTCCAGCAATGTATGTTATGGAAAATTTCTTTAGTAGAGCTAATCTTGGTCAAGCATTTGCTGCTTCTATTATTATGTTTTTAAGTGTTGTTTGTATTTTAGCACCATGGGCATTTTATGAATTTTATTATAGAAGCAAAGAGGCCAAAGCCTAATATGTCAAACATTATAGAAGCAAATGGACCTAAACCAAAACACTTAACTATTGGTCGTATTGGTCTTTATTGTTTTATTCTAATGTGTGCGTTATTTTTTTTAATGCCATTATATGTAATGATAATAACTTCTCTTAAAGATATGGATGAGATTAGATCAGGGAATCTTCTTTATATTCCTAAAATATTAAGTTTATATTCCTGGCCTAAAGCTTGGTCTGAAGCTTGTACTGGTTTTGTATGTGAAGGACTAAGACCAGGTTTGATAAATTCTTTGAAGATTACTATACCAAGTGTCATTGTCTCTGTATCGTTAGGGGCGTTAAATGGTTATGCCCTAGCATTTTGGAGATTTAAAGGTGCTTATTTTTTCTTTGGGTTATGTTTATTTGGTGCCTTTATCCCTTATCAAGTAATGGTTTATCCTCTACTTAAAATTGAGAGTGCTATTGGTATCTACTCTTCTCTTCCAGGGATAATATTAGTCCATACAATTTTTGGTATGCCAATTCTAACCCTAATATTCAGAAACTTTTATGCCAGCCTTCCAATAGATTTATTTAAAGCAGCAAGAATAGATGGAGGAAATTTTTTAAAAATCTTTTTTTATGTAATTATCCCAATGTCTACTCCAATAACAATAGTTGCTATAATTTTACAAGTCACCGGAATTTGGAATGACTTTTTACTTGGTTTAATTTTTGCAGGAAGAGATAATCAACCTATGACAGTGCAATTAAACAATATTGTTCAGGTAGATTTTGGAGTAGCAGAATATAATGTGGATATGGCAGCTACAATACTTACATCAATAGTCCCACTAGCAGTTTATTTTTTATCAGGTAGGTGGTTTGTTAGAGGAATAGCGGCAGGAGCAATAAAAGGATAATTATGGAAAACAGTGTAGAAGTTAAAAAACTATCTTTTAATTACGGTAAGGTAGAAATTTTAAAAAATTTAGATTTAAACATCAAAGACGGAGAATTTATGGTTCTTCTGGGTCCTTCAGGGTGTGGTAAAACAACATTATTAAATTGTATTGCAGGTTTGCTTGATCTTGATGAAGGTCAGATTTGGATTGAAAAAGATAATGTAACTTGGAAACAGCCTAAAGACAGACATATAGGAATGGTTTTTCAATCTTATGCGCTTTACCCTAGTATGACTGTTGAAAAAAATCTCTCTTTTGGCTTAAGAATGACTGGTGTTGAAAAAAGTAAAATTAAAGAAAAAATAAATAAAGCATCAGAGTTATTGCAAATAGGTGGCCTTCTTCATAGAAAACCCTCGCAATTATCAGGCGGTCAAAGACAAAGAGTTGCCATAGGAAGAGCTTTGGTTAGAGATGCTAAAGTGTTTTTATTTGATGAGCCTCTTAGTAACCTTGATGCTAAGCTTAGAGCTGAATTAAGATATGAGATAAAAAAACTACATAGAGATTTGGGAAATACTATGATTTATGTAACTCATGATCAAATTGAAGCTATGACTTTAGCAGATAGAATTGCTGTTATGAAAAATGGAGTTATTCAGCAATTGGATAGTCCTAAAAAAATATATAATAAACCTTCAAGTTTATTTGTTGCAGATTTTATAGGTTCCCCAAGTATGAATTTTTTTTCTGGAACATTTTTATCTGAAAATAATTCTTTTTCATTAAATAAAACAACATTCATTTTAAATGAATATCAATTTGAAAATAAACCAAATGACATGAGTGAAATAATTTTTGGAATTAGACCTGAGGACATAAGATTAAAAAAATCTAGCGAAAGCTTGGAGTTTAATATTGAGTTAATTGAACCGATGGGGGCTGATACACTTATTTGGTTGAGTTTAGAAAATATTCCATTCTCAGTGCGACTTGATGTTTCTTCAGAATATAAATTAGGTGATGTAATAAATATCGAATTTGATATAAAAAGAGCATCTATATTTGATAAGAAATCAGAATTAAGACTTTAATTTTCTAAAAAGGAATAAAAAAAATGAATAAAAAAGATATTTCTATCCAATTATATACAACACGTAATTTTCAACCTTATGCACCTATTTTAGAATTTGTTAAAGAAGTGGGTGTTGTGAATTTAGAATTATTTGGCCTAGAATCTATAAATATCGAAGATTTTAAAAATTTAATGGATATAAATAATATCACATCACAATCTACTCATGTCGGATTTGAATCATTAAAAGATACTCAAAATATCATTGATAGGGCTAACCAATTGAACATTAAACACGTTATAGTCCCGGCTCCTCCAGCAAGAAAAGATAGCGACTTTAAAAATACATTTGATATGAATGAAGAGGAGTGGATATCATTTGGTAAAGATTTATCTTCTTATGTAAGCAAATTTGAAGATGCCGGATTAACACTTGGATATCATAATCATTCATATGAATTTAAGCCATTGGCAAGTGGAAAGTTACCTATTGAGTGTATGATGGAGCAAAATGAAAACTTAAAACTTGAAATAGATTTAGGATGGACTGTTGCAGGTGGAGCTGACCCAATTGAATGGATTAAAAGATATTCTAATAAAATAATAGCTTGTCATTTGAAAGATTTTTATAGCAAAGATAAAGATATGTTAGATCATGATAATCAATCAGCAATAGGGGATGGTTTTATTGATTGGAATCAATTAATTTCATCGATGAAAAATACAAATTGTGAATTATATATTTTGGAGCATGATGATCCCAAAGATTATAAAGATTATGTATTAAGGTCAATAGAAAATTTAAAGGAAATTTAAAATGCGTTTAGGAATCATAGGTTGTGGTAACATTTCTGAAACTTATTTTGAAAGTCAGAATTTATTTAATAATTTTAATGTAGTTGCTTGTGCTGATATTAACATGGAAGCTGCAAAAAAACATGCTGAAAAATATAATGTTAAAGCGCTCAGTGTTGATGACATTTTATCTAATGAAGAGGTGGATTTAATAATAAATCTCACTATTCCATCTGCCCATAAAGAAATTATAATAAAATCTTTAAACGCTGGAAAGCATTGTTTTAGTGAAAAACCGCTTGCTATGAATTTTAATGAGGGAATAGAAATTTCTAAATTAGCTAATGAAAAAAAACTATATGTTGGTTGTGCCCCAGATACTTTTCTTGGTGCTGCTGGACAAAAAGCACGAGCTATAATTGAAGATAATAAAATTGGTAATGTAGTGTTGGGAACTTTTAATCTTATGTCACATGGTATGGAGCATTGGCATCCAAATCCAGATTTTTTTTTCAAGCCAGGAGCTGGACCAGTATTTGATGTCGGTGTTTATTATATTACACAACTTATAAATCTTATTGGTCCTGTAAAATCAATTAGCTCAATTAGTGGGACAGCTACCCCAGAGAGAACGATAACAAGTGAACCAAGAAATGGTGAAAAAATAAAAGTAGAAACACCTACTACTTTAATGGGCACTTTAGAGTTCCATAATAATGCAAAGATTCAGTTCTTTTGTTCTTGGGATGTTTGGAAACATAATCATTCTACAATAGAGCTATATGGTCTAAATGGATCTATGGTGATTCCTGACCCTAATTTTTTTAGTGGTGATATTTTAATATCTAATAAAGAAGAAGATTGGCAGGTAGTAAATAACGATGAAATGTCATTAGGAATTCCTAATAAAACTGATAACGATGACTCAAAAATAGCTAATTACAGAGGAATTGGACTTTCAGAAATGATAGATTCAATTAATAATAACAGACAGGCTAGATGCTCTCTTGAATTGGCCATTCATGTTTTAGAGGTGATGGAAGGCATTATCAAATCTTCAGAGGGTAAAGAGATATATAATCTTATAACTAAACCTGTTCAGCCTAATTTTTTAGACGATAGTGAAATAGAAAAATTAAAAAAATAAATTAATTTATTAATTTTTGATAACTTGAATTATTTTGTTCAAGTAATTTTATGTTAAAATCTTGCAAGTTATAATTCGTATTTTTTAACATAGAGTTAAATTCTGACCTTTTGGTAACAACTAAAGAAATATCAGCGACAATAAGATCGATAACAAAATATCTTTCTTTTGACTTTTTTACTCTCCAAGTAACTTGAATTGAGCCTGTTTCAGAAAATATTTCCATATCGATTAAGGTAACTTTATTTTTTTTATCGTATCTAGAATTGACTAATTCATAATTTTGATCTGAATATCCCCGCATCATTGATGCAATATTTAGAGCCAAATGTCTTTTAAATAGATTTATGTATTCTAATTTAGTATCCTTAGTTGCTCCATTCCAACTTTTTCCTGCTACAAATTTAGCTATGCCACTTCCAGCAAAATTATTGTTAATAGTTTTTTCAATTAATAAAAATTTATTTTCATTAGTAAGGTTATTATTTTGATAAGCTGATATAATTGTATTAATTTCTTTATTTAGCCAATCATTAACTTCATCTGCTTTTAAATTTAAAGGAGTGAAAATAATTATTAAGGAAAAAAAATATTTTACAAATAGCATTACTCAAATTCAATACTAATGAGCGGGAGTGGAGTTAAAACATCATCGTCAGTGTTCATAATAGCGGCTTTTCTATTTTGGTAATAAGAACTTCTAACTGCTGCGTAATAATCAACTGAATTATTTCTTAATGCATTAACCTCATCAATGATCTGTGAACGTTGATCAATAGCATTAGCTGCAGTTCTCATTGGTATTGCCCAGGCTTCACCTTGGGAGGCAGCATAAGCATTAATTGGATCTGTCATCATAGTCATGAGCATTCCAGTTGTATCTCTTAAATTAGAGGGACCAAATAAAGGTAAAACAATATAAAAGCCATCTCCAACTCCCCAAGTTGCAAGTGTTTGACCAAAGTCTTCTTCTTTTTGATTTAAACCAATATCATCAGCAACATCTATTAAGCCAAATATGCCTATAGTGGAATTTACAAGAAATCTGCCTGTTGACTCCATAGCATTTTTGCCTTGCCCTTGAAGAAGTTGGTTTACAGCTGCTAGAGGAAGTTTTAAATTATTTATGAAGTTGCCAACCCCGCTTTGGATAGGTGGGGGTAATTTTTTATATCCTTTTGCAATAGGCTCAAGGACTACCTTGTCTGCAGAATTGTTAAAGCTAAAGATTGCTCTATTTACTCCTTCAAATGGGTCATAAACTTCATCCTCGTAAACGGTTGTTTCAAAATCATCCGAATCAGTTTTCACATCATCTGAGGCACTGGCAAAAACATTTAAGCTAAACAAAAGGATAATAAAAGCTAAAAAAATCGATTTAAATATATTCATTTGAAACACAGTTATAATAATTTATTTATATAATATATAGTTTAATTTTAGAATATTATATAATTTTGTAACAAAAATATGTCAGAAAATACTAGTAATTATCTTAATTCTCTAAACGAATCGCAAAGAGAGGCTGTTGAAATCATTTCAGGAGCTACTTTAGTTCTTGCAGGAGCTGGTAGTGGAAAGACAAGAGTACTTACTTATAAGTTGTTGCACTTGTTAATAAAAAAAATACTTAAACCAAGTCAAATTTTAGCAGTAACTTTTACAAATAAGGCTGCATCTGAAATGAAATCAAGAGTATCTAAAATGCTAAATTTTCCTATAGATAGAATGTGGCTAGGGACTTTCCATTCATTGTCCCTTAAAATTTTAAGACAACATTATGAAAAAGTTGGTTTGAAGCAAAATTTTATAATAATTGATACTGATGACCAAATTAAGTTAATAAAAAAAATTTGTGATCAAGAAAATATAGATAGTAAAGATATCTCACCGAAATTTTTTGCGAGTGCAATTGATAGTTTAAAAAATAAAGGAATATTTTTTAACGAACTTAAAGTTAATAAATACAGAAATAATGATGAAGAGTTAAGAAAAGTTTATAAAATTTACCAAAAAGAACTTGTAAGAATCAATTGTGTTGACTTTGGAGATTTAATACTTCTTTGTATAAAATTATTCAAAGATAATAAAGAGGTAAGAGAATATTATCAAAATTTATTTAATTACATTTTAGTTGATGAATATCAGGACATTAATTTTATTCAGCAAAAATGGCTGGAATATTTATATCAAGGTCATAAGAATATTTGCTGTGTAGGTGATGATGATCAATCAATATATTCATGGAGAGGAGCTGATGTAACAAATTTATTAGAATTTCAAAAAAATTTTCAAAGCTCTAATATAATTCGATTAGAACAAAATTACAGATCTACTAAAAATATTCTTGAGTGTGCATCGATACTTATTGATAAAAATAAAAATAGATATGGGAAAAAACTTTGGAGTGAAAATGAAGAGGGGGAAAAGATCTTTATTAATGGTTTTTGGGAAACAAAAGAAGAGGCCATATTTACAACTGATCAAATTGACAAATTAGTCTCCAATAAAGTTCAACTTTCTGAAATTGCTATTTTATTTCGTGTTTCTGCACATACGAGATCATTTGAAGAAAGGCTAATCGCTATAGGATTGCCATATAGGATAATTGGTGGATTAAGATTCTATGAAAGAAAAGAAATAAAGGATGTTATTGCTTATTTACGATTAATTAATAACATTTCTGATGATCTTGCTTTTGAAAGAGTAATTAATATTCCCAAAAGAGGTATTGGTAAAACGACCTTAAGTAAGATTAATCAAATTGCTAGACTAAATAATACAAGTATGTTTGAGGCATCACAAAATTTTATTGGTGAAAATAAAACAAAAGTAAATTTAGAAATAAATGATTTTATTAATAATATTTTAAAATGGCAAAAAATAAAAAAAATTTTTGATCACATTGAATTAGCAAAAGTAGTTTTAGAAGATTCTAATTATATTCAATATCTTGAAAATGAAGCTAAGAATTCAAAAAATCCAGAAAATTTATCAAGAGTTGATAATATTAATGAGTTTTTAGAAAGTCTGAAAGATTTTGAAAATCTCGAGGGATTCCTGGAGCATGTAGGCTTGGTTATGGAAAATATGGCAAATACTGACTCACAAACAATCAGTTTAATGACCATGCACGGTTCTAAAGGACTGGAGTTTGATTATGTTTTCTTAGCAGGGTGGGAAGAGGGAGTTTTCCCAAGTCAAAGATCATTAGATGAATCGGGCACTAAAGGTTTAGAAGAAGAGAGAAGGTTGGCCTATGTTGCTCTTACCAGAGCAAGAAAAAAAATACAAATCTCTTATGTAAATCAAAACAGATATTCATTTGCCTCACATGACTTTAATAGTCCTTCACGTTTCATATCAGAGCTTCCAAAAGATGCAATTGAGTTAAATGATTCTAAAGTTATTATGAAAAATGATTTTTTAAATGATTTTATTGATACAGAAAATATTTCAAATGAATATCTTACTCCTGGTAGAAAAAGAATACTTGAAAATAAAAAAGCTCTAGTTGACTGGGATTTTAATCAAGACATATCGTCTGAAAGAAATTTAAATGCAAATGATAGAGTTTTTCACAAAAAATTTGGAATCGGTATCATATTAAATATGGATACAGATACCGCTAATGTAGAATTTACAAGGCATGGTATAAGGAAAGTATATTTAAAATTTTTACAATTTAATCATTAATTTTCTTTAAAAATTCTTTTTCTGTAAATATTTTAATGTTTAGGTCATTTGCCTTTTTAGCTTTAGAGCCTGCTTT
>JABHWG010000156.1 GCA_018657885.1 Pelagibacteraceae bacterium | reverse complement strand
TCCGTGGTGTACTACATACGGATCGGTAATGGGAAGAATTACTTTTGATACATCATTTCCCAATTTTTTATCAAGAATATCTTGAAGATATATTGCGTTAGGTGATCCATCTGCTTTTGACTTTGGTTGCATGCCGTGATCGGCAGTAATTATGATTGAGTTATCATTTATATTTAATTGTCCAATGTATTTATCAAACATTGCATAAAACTTGTTTGCTACGTCATCACCTGGAGCATATTTATGTTGAATAAAATCTGTTGTAGATAAATACATAATGTCAGGCTTAAACTCATGAAGAAGCTTAACACCGGCAGCCATTACAAACTCAGATAACCCTTGGGAATATACATCAGGCACATCCATTCCAAGCCATTCATTAATATTCTCTATCCCATTCTCATTTTTAGTTGCTTGATCAGATTTTTCTGAAGAAAAGCAAATTGCCCGCGAGTCAATAAAATTAAGACCATGGGATAATAATGTTCTAAGCTTATCTTTTGCAGTTACAATTGCAATTTTAGCACCTTGCTCATAATATTTTTGAAAGATTGTTGGTGCTCTTAAAAACTGGGGGTCATTCATCATGACCTCTTCTCCTGTTGATGGAGTGTAAAAAAAGTTTCCACAAATTCCATGTACTGAACTAGGTCTACCTGTAACAATAGAAATATTATTAGGATTGGTAAAGCTTGGGATAGCACTATTTGCTAATAAATTTTCTCCACTACTAATTAGAGAATCTAAATTAGGTGTTAGATTAGACTTTGAAGCCTCTTCAAAATATTCTTTTTGACTTCCATCCAAACAAATAACAATAGCTGTAGATTTGGGGATGCCTGAATATATTCTTTCATTAATATTAATTTGATTTGTCATGTTTAAGAAATTGTTAAAATTGTTAAAACTGGTAACTATATTGATTTACCTATAAAACCAATAAGATTTGTCTTTAAATTTTGTATTTTTATTAATTTTATTTGCTGCATTTTGTCATGCAGGTTGGAGCACCATAGTTAAAAAGAGTGGAAATGGTTTAGCCATTATGGCAATGACATCTATTATTGAAATCATTATTTTTTTACCCTTGGTATTTACGGTGCCACTTCCTTCTACAAATATTTGGTTTTTTATTTTTGCAACCACCATATTACATGGTTTTTATCGCTACAGTGTCATCACGTCATATCAATATGGTGATCTCTCTTTTGTATATCCAATCGCAAGAGGCGGTTCAGTACTAATAATTGGACTTATCAGTTTATTAATCATTGAAAGTAACATCAGTGTGTTGGGTGTTATTGGTATTCTTTTAATTTGTTTTGGATTATTTATGATATCATTTCTAACAGCTAGAAAATTTAACCGAATAGCCTTTATCATTGCAATTACTACAGCTAGCTTAATTGCAACATACACTATTTTAGATGGTATGGCAGTTAGAAGGAGTGAAAATGGTTTTACGTTTATTTACTGGATGTTGTTATTAAATGGAATACCGATGTTGGTTTATGCTCTTCTTTCAAAAAATGGTTTACGTAAAAAAAATAGCTACAATCTTATAGACGGAATTGTAGCTGGAATTCTTGCAATTCTTGGGTATGGATTAGTTGTATGGTCTATGCAATTTATTGAAATTGCTTATGTATCTAGTATTCGTGAAGTAAGTATTGTTTTGGCCACTCTGTTAAGCTTTTATTTGTTAAAAGAAAAAGATGCAAAAAAGAGAGTAATTCCGTCAATTATAATCTTTATTGGTGTTACAATCTTATATTTTCAAATTAAGTAAAAAAGTCTAAAAAACCTAGACTATTGATGTTTTATTTTTTATAGCGAATATTCATGAGTGAAGATATTATAAAAGTTCCGATAGATACAGAAACTATTTGTTGCGATGGTGGTCAAGATGGTTTAGGACACCCCGCAGTTTATTATAGCTTTGATAATCAGGATAAAATAGTCTGTGGTTATTGTGGTAAAATTTATATTAAAGAAAAAGAGTAACTAATATGTACAAAGAATCTTGGGGAGAAAAAAGAATTTGTCCAATGTGTAGTAAACAATACTACGACCTTGGTAGATCTGAATTAGAATGTCCTGAATGTAGTAAAGAAATTGAAGTTACTACAATGTCTAGACCGAGAAGAGGAAGAAAACCAGGTAGTACAAACGCTGCTCCGTTGGTAAATCCAATTCCGCCTAAGCCAAAAGAAAAAAATAATGAGCTTGATATTGATAATTTGGATATAGATAATAACGAAGACAATCTAGAAGATGATACTGTGCTACTAGAAGATGAAACAGATATCGATCCAGCCGCTGACGCAGGTATAAGGCCGCCTGAAGACGGTGAAGAAGAATACTAATTTTTAATTAAAAGATTTTAAAATGTTTACTGTCCTACGCAACACTTGGGCTCTTTTTTTTGGGTTTGGGATCATTTGCTTGGGTCATGGACTTCAAGGTACTTTAATTGGTGTTAGATCTGTTCTCGAAGGTTTTAGCTTTATTGCTACAGGATTAATTATTACTGGTTTTTATACTGGCTTTTTAACAGGCTCCGTTCTTATACCTATTTTTTTAAAACGTGTTGGACATATACGTGTATTTGCTGCTCTCGCCTCTTTAGCATCAATCGCTATTTTACTTCATTCCATATTCTTAGATCCATATTCTTGGTTTGTCATAAGAATATTTACAGGAATAAGCTTATCAGGAATTTATATTATTATGGAGAGCTGGTTAAATGACAAATCAACCAACCAAACTCGAGGTCAACTTTTATCTATCTATATGATTATTACTTTTATTTTTCTTGGTTTAGGGCAATTGCTTTTAAATATTAGTGACCCTCTAAAAGTTGATTTATTCATCTTAGTATCTGTTTTGTTATCTTTTGCCTTACTACCCATCCTTCTTTCAACAACAGAACAACCTAATACGACTGATACAAAAAGTTTTTCTTTATCAGAATTTTATGCCATTTCTCCTTTAGGTTTTGTTGGAGCATTATTTACAGGTTTAGCACATAGTGTTGTCTTTGGATATGGCGCTGTTTATGCCACAGCAAAAGGATTAAGTATATTTGAGGTTTCAATTTTTATGGTTATTATTACGTCATTTGGTGCTTTGTCTCAGTGGCCTATTGGCTATTTATCAGACAAGATGGATCGACGAATAATTTTAATAGGGGTTACTTTTGTATCTTCAGCATTGTGTGTTCTTATTGTGGGCTCTTCTTATATTTCCATTAGTTTGTTTTTCATTTTAACAGCTCTTTATTCTTGTGCGTCTCTTCCAATGTATTCTTTAGCAATTGCTCATACTAATGATTTCCTTGAGCAAAATGAAATTGTTGCTGCGAGCTCTGCTTTTGTAAGACTCATCGGAATAGGTTCTGTTTTAGGCCCTCTAATAGTTTCGGGAATTATGAGCATAACCGGTCCTAATGGCTTTCATATATTTCTTATACTAGTTCATGCTTTACTTGGTCTCTTTGGTTTATATCGTATGACAAAAAGAGCTGTTCCAGCAGACAGTGAATCACAATATGTTCCTCTTCCTCGGAATATTACACCAGCAGGTATGGAACTTAATCCTATTACCGAGCCAATTGAGGAAGAATAATTTTAAAATATAACCTATAGAGTAGCAACAATAAGATTAAAAAAATATAAATTGCTGGTTCAGTTTTATTTGCTCTAACTAACATATAGAAATGTACACTCGATAAAACTGCAGCTGGATAAATTAAATAATGAATTTTTTTCCACACTTTAAATCCTATTTTTTTTAGTATTATTTTTGGCGACGTAATAGCCAAAGGAATTAAAAAAACAAAACTTATAAATCCAAAAGTAATAAATGGTCTCTTTATAATATCCTTTATTATAAAATTCATATCAAAGAAATGATCGAGGGCAATGTATGTTAAAAAATGACAAGATACATAAAAAAAAGCAAACAAACCTATCATTCTTCGTATTTCAATTAAGAAACGAAATTTTTTAAATTCACTTAATGAGGAAATTAGTAAAGTAAGTACTATTAGTCGTAATGCCATCTCTCCTAAACTGTCCATTAGCTTTTCTATAGGATTTACACCTAAGTTCCCTACTATAAGTTGATAAGACCAAATAAAACTTGGAGCAATAATAACCAAAAATATAATGGGTTTAATTTTTCTAAATGATTGTGTTGATATCATTTATTAATAATATTTTCTTAAATCCATACCTTTGTATAAATAACTAACTTCTTCAGCATAACCATTAAATGGAAGAGTTTTGCGTCTTTTAAATTCACCAATACGCCTTTCTGTTCCTTGACTCCACCTTGGATGATCAACAAGATTATTAACATTAGAATAAAAACCATATTCATTAGGAGCCATCATTGACCAGGTAGCGTCAGGTTGTTTATCGACAAATCTGATTGATGAAATAGATTTTATAGATTTAAAACCATACTTCCACGGAACAACCAATCTAAGGGGTGCTCCACTTTGATTTAATAAATCATGACCATACATTCCTGTTGATAAAATAGTTAAAGGATGCATTGCTTCATCTATTCGCAACCCTTCAACATATGGCCAAACAAGCAATCTTCTTTTTTGACCAGGCATTTCATCTGGTCTAAATACTGTCTCAAATTGAATAAACTTTGCAGAAGATAATGGGTCTGCTATTTTTATTAATTCTGATAATGAAAAACCTTGCCAAGGAATCACCATTGACCATGCCTCAACACATCTTAATCGATAAACCCTATCTTCGATAGAAACTGTCTTTAACAAATTTTCTAAATCAATAATTTGAGGACTATTAACAAGACCCTCTATAGATATTGACCATGGTTTTGGCTTAAAGTTTCCAGAGTTTTCAGAAGGATCAGTCTTACCCATACCGAATTCATAAAAATTATTATAGGTGGTTATATCCTCATAACTATTTAGATTATCTTTTTCATCAAGTTGATCTGCATATAAATTTTTATCAGACATATGATTAGCATGAATACTTTTTGATGATCCTAAAACTAAACCTGCAGCTATAGAAGATTTAATAAATTTCCTTCTATTTAAATAGTTTTTATGAGAAGTTATTTCTAAGGGTGATATTTTCATACTTAATATATATATCGTAATTGGAAAAAGAGTAGTTTCAAAGAACTTCCTCTTCAAAATACC
>JABHWG010000154.1 GCA_018657885.1 Pelagibacteraceae bacterium | reverse complement strand
ATTACTTCACTGTTAACTTGGTAGTTTTTAAAATATTTTTTTTTACTTGAACTTTCACCCATTGAAACCCATGCATCAGTCATTACGCAATCAACACATTTAACACCATCTTTTATTTTATCAGTAATCATTAAATTTTTATTGATTGATTTGATTATCTTAGATTTATTTTGTTTTAAAATTTCTTTTGGCATCACAATATTTAATTTAAATTGATATAAATTTTGTAACTGAATAAGAGATCTTAGAACGTTATTATAATCACCAATCCAAGCAATTTGTTTATTTTTTATACCTCCAATGCTCTCATTAATAGTAAACAAATCTGACAAAATTTGACAAGGATGACTATAATTTGAAAGTCCATTAATTATAGGTAAGGCATTCAAAGAGCTTAGTCGTCTTATAATTTTATGATCATCATTTCTAATCATCAAACAATCTATAAATTGAGATAATGTTTGAAGAACATCTTCATAGCTTTCTCTTTTACCAAAACCAATTTCATTAGATTTCAATTCTACTACATGACCTCCTAATTTTTGAAATCCAACATTAAAACTTACTCTAGTTCTTGTAGAGTCTTTTTCAAAAATCATTCCCAGTGTTTTACCCTTACACCTATTAGTAAATTGTTTAGGTGATTTTTTAATTTGTTTTGCTGTTTTAATTATTGAATTTAGCTGTTTTACAGTAAAATCTGCAATATCTAAAAAGTGTTTCATTTTAAATTTTTAAAAGTTTTATTTATAATAGTCAAAGCTTCATCAGCATGTTTTTTATTAATAATTAATGGAGGAGCCAACCTAATTACATTATCCTCCGCTGGAACAGTTAACAATCTATTTTTTTTTAGTATATTTGAAACCATTACATTATTTTGTTTAATCTTTATACCTAGTAGCAATCCTGCTCCCCTTATCTCCACAATATTATTGTAACTACTTTGTATTTTTTTTAAATTTTTCCACAAATACCTAGAAATAAAATCTACTTTTTTTAAAAAATTTTTATCAGAAATTATTTTTAAAACTTCTCTTCCAACTGAAATACCAAGAGGATTTCCACCATATGTTGAGCCATGTATACCTTGTGTCATTCCAATACTAGCTTCTTTAGTTGCTAGGCAAGCACCGAGGGGGAAACCTGAGCCAATACCTTTTGCAGTTGCCAATATATCTGGTTTAATTTTTGCCCATTCATATGAATATAATTTTCCAGATCTTCCAAATCCTGATTGAACTTCATCTAAAAAAAGCAGGATATTATTTTTATCACATATATTTCTTACAAATTTTAAAAATTTAAGTTGAGCAGGCTTTATCCCTCCCTCACCCTGTATGGGCTCAATTAATATGGCAGCTGTTTCTTTGTTAATATTTTTAATTAGAGATTCTTCATCATTAAATGGTATATTTTTAAAACCAGATAACAAGGGGGTAAAACCATCAGAATACTTTTTATTTTTTTGAGCAGATAATGCTGCAAATGTTCTGCCATGAAAAGCTCCTTTAAAAGTTATAATATTTTTTTTATTTTTATTTTTTAAATTCCAGTAGCTTTTTATAACTTTTAACCCACATTCAATAGCTTCTGCACCAGAGTTAGTAAAAAAAACTCTATTAGCAAATGTATTTTCACATAACTCCTTTGCATAAAGTTCCTGATTTTTATTTTTATAGAGATTTGAAGTATGCCATAGTTTTTCAGATTGTTTTTTTAAAACACTTACTAGCTTTGGATGACAATGCCCTAGTGAATTTACAGCTATACCCCCTGCAAAATCTAAATATTTCTCTCCTGAAGGAGTAAATAAATAACACCCTCTGCCTCTTTCAAATGTTAAATCTCTATCACCATAGGTGGGCATTATGTAACTAGTAGAATTTTTTTTCATATTATTTTTTTAAAAAATTTTAAGATTTTAATTTATATCCATTTTCAAACATTAAATAACATGAAAAGAATAAACATAAATTAATAAAAATTAAAATAATTACTCCCGTCATTAAAGAACTGTCAGATTGACCTATAAAAGCAAACCTAAAACCATCAATATTGTAAAAAAAAGGATTAAATAAAGCAAAATTTTGCCAAAACTCAGGCAATCTTGATATTGAGTAAAAAGTTCCAGATAAAAATGTAAGGGGAAGTACTATAAAATTTGTGATACCTTGTTGTTGATCCCATTTATCCGCCCAAATACCAACCATAGTACCCATACTACCCATCATTAAACAACCAGTTAGAGTGTAAAAAAACAATGCAGTATATGAATATATATTTAATGGGATAAATAAAATTATTCCAAGAAAAGTGACTCCACCACAAATAACCCCTCGTGCCATAGCCCCCATTATGTAACCTGTTGCAAGTTCATAATTAGATAATGGTGCCATCAAAATATCAACAATATTTCCTTGAAATTTTGACTGCCCTATACTTGATGCCGCATTAGCAAATGAGTTTTGAAGCATCGTCATCATAATTAATCCTGGGGCAATAAATTCTGCTAAATCAACACCATTAATTTGATTCACAGACCTACCAAGAGCGAGGGAAAAAACTGATAAAAATAAAAGAGAGCTAATTGCTGGACCAACTACTGTCTGAATACCCACTTTTAGAAACCTAGAGACCTCTTTTTTAAATAACGTAAATACACACAGATAATTATATGAAAACATGTAAAATATTTTTGAACTAATTTTTATAATTTAAAGTATAGTTGTAAAAAAATGGATAATAAAGAAAAATTATTAAAATATGCTATTTATTATCTAAGTAAATATTCCTCTAGTAAAAAAAATTTAGAATACATTCTAAAAAAAAAAATTAGAAGATTAAGTGATGAAAAAAAAGTAAGATTTGATCTTTATAATGAAATAAATAAGATTATTAAAAAATTAGAAAATTCAAACCTTATTGATGATGTAATATTCACTGAATCAAAAATAAAATTTCTTTTATATCAGGCAAAATCAAAAAATTATATCAGGCAATATCTTTTAAAAAAAGGTATCAGTAAAGAAATAATAAATGAACAAATCTCACTACATTATGATGATAGTCAAAACATTGAAAAAGAAAATGCATTAAAATTTGCTAAGAAAAAAAAATTATTAGATGATGATAAAGACTATGAAAAAAAACTTTCTAAAATGGCAAGAGCGGGTTTTAGTTATGAAATATCAAAAGAAATATTAAAATAGTTTAAGATTTTAAATGAATTTTACCCTCTAATAATCTTGCCATTTGTCTAGTTGATTCAAATCTCTCAAAAGTAACTCTAATGATTGCAGTTAAGGGAGCTGCAAGGAGCACGCCTATTATTCCCCAAATCATACCCCAGAAAATTAAAGATAGAATTATTGTAATGGGATGAAGCCCAAAAGCATCTCCAAATATTTTAGGTTCTATAATATTGCCTATAATCAGATGAAAAAAAGCAGGTAAAAATATTATTAACAACACAGTAGATAAATCAGTGAATTGTAAAACAGCAATAGGGATAGGTAGCAGCACAGCTATTATGGAGCCAACCACAGGAATAAAATTTAATAAAAAAGTTAGTGAGCCAAATATAAATGCTAATTCTAAACCTAAAAACCAATATATTAGACCAGCTGTCACACCCGTAATTGCAGAAGTAATAAATTTCGTAAAAATATATTTTTTTACATGATTAATAATATCGTTCCATTCTGGAGAGGTATGTTGGGATTTTTTTCCTAGTAATAAAAAAAGAGTCATGATTACTACTAAAACAAATTTTGAAATGAAGTTAGCACTGTTACTTAAAATAGCGGAAGCCCAATCGAGAAGAGGTAATGTATTTAGCGAATTTCTAATAGTGTCTCTATCAATCTCAATATTAAATTCTCTTAATTTTGAAATACCAATATCAACTAAAATTAATACTTTATTATTATAGTCATCAGCTGATTGAAGAAAAGTAACAACTGAAGAACCTATAAATGGAACAATTATTATAAATAAAAACACTATCAAACATAGACTAACAAATACAGCGACTACTCTATGAACATTTAAAAAATTTATTTGATAATCAATAATTGGATCAACTAAAATCCGAATTAAAAGTGCAATCACTAACGGTACTAAAAAAGGCTGAGCAAAATTGAGAATAAAAGCTACAGCAATACTTGCTATAATAAAAAGAGAGCCTGTAATAATTCTATTATTTTCTATTGATGAATTCATTTTGATATTTTGGGATTAAAAATTTCAGAACTATCTTTTGGAAAAGACTCAACATATAAAGACTGACTTGGAAAAGCGAATGATGCATCATTCCCCTCAACTATTTCTATAATTGAAACCGCTAATTGCTCTTTTACTTTTAAAAATTCAGACCAATCATTTGTAACTGTGAAGGCTTGAACTAACATGTCTATAGAGCTATCTGAAAAACTATCAATTCTTACAAAGAATCCACTATTTTCATTTTTTGCAAAATCATTATTTTCTTTTATTAATTTATTTATTTCATCTCTAATTTTTTTTAATTGTTCAATGCTGGTTTTATATTCAAGACCTATAAGCCAACGAATTCTTCTATGATGTCTACGAGTATAATTAGTAACTGATTGTTCGGCAAATTTATAGTTAGGTATCATAACTGGAGTTGAATCAAATCTTCGAACTAATGTTGAACGAAAACCTATTTGCTCAACAACACCTTCCACTTCTCCTGAGACTGAGATCACATCACCTATTGTGAATCTTTTTTCCATAAGTATCATGATTCCACTAATAAGATTTTTAAATAAGTCTTGCGCACCAAGTGCTACAGCAACACCAAATAATCCTAAACCAGCAATAACAGGTCCAACCTTAATTCCCCATAATTCCAATACTGCAACTAGACCCAATACTATAATTATTATCTCTAAACCCTTTAAAGTCCAATTAACAAGAGGTTTAGAAATCTTATCTTCAAAATTTTTTATAAAGAAAGAAAAAGGAATAACGAGTTGGTGTAATAACCAAAAAATAAAAATGGTAATTAAGGTTCGGTTGAATAAATCTACAAATTCTTGAACTTCAATTGAAAGATTAATATAAGAGGTTGCTATAAAAAAACCTAATACGACTGGAAGAAACTTTAATGGACCTTCAATTACACTAACAACTGTATCATCTAATTTATTAGAAGTTTTATTTACTAGTTTATTTAATCTACTAATTATAAATCTGGCGAATAGTCTTCTTAAAACATAAAATACTAAAAAAATGATAATACCAATGATAATTTCAGAAGCATTTAGGCCAAAAACACCATCATTCCATACTTCAAAAAAAAGATCTTTAAAACTATTGATAGCTTCCATTTTTAACTTACTTATTAATTATGATTATTAATAACATGAAATTCATTAGAATAATTACTTTTTTATTAATGTTTTTCTATTGGAACACAGGATATGCGAAAAATATGACAATATATGATTTTTCTTTTGAAGATATTGATGGCAATTTAGTTAATTTAGAAAAGTTTAAAGGCAAGCCTATATTTATGGTTAATACTGCATCAAGATGTGGATTTACACCGCAATATGAAAACCTTCAAAACCTTTTCATCAGTTTTAAAGATACCGACTTAACTATTTTAGCAATTACAAGTGACTCCTTTAATCAAGAATATGCATCACCTGAAGATATTAAAAAAATTTGTTTGGTAAATTACGATGTAGGATTTGTAACTTCTTCTCCCTTAAGTGTAAAAGGTGAAGATGCGCATGATATTTTTAATTGGTTAAATGCTGAGTATGGAAAAACTCCTAAATGGAACTTTTATAAGTATCTGTTTGATAGGAATGGCAATCTAAATTCATCGTGGTCTTCAATGACAAAGCCTGATAGTTCTAAAATTTTAAGAGAAATAAATACTGTATTATAAAAAAAAAGCCTCCAAATGGAGGCTTTTTTTAATTAATTTGTATGATGATTACATCATACCGCCCATGCCGCCCATGCCGCCCATGCCGCCCATGCCGCCGCCCATATCAGGCATTGCAGGTGCAGCTTTATCTTCAGGAACATCAGCAATCATCGCTTCAGTAGTAATTAACAATCCAGCAACCGAAGCAGCATCTTGTAAAGCTGTTCTCACAACTTTAGTTGGATCAATAATTCCAGCTGAGATCATATTAATATACTTGTCAGCTTGTGCATCATAACCAATATTGCTATCTTTACTTTCTCTGATTTTACCAGCAACAACAGCTCCGTCTACACCAGCATTTTCAGCTATCTGTCTCATTGGGTGAAAAAGAGCTCTTCTAACAATATCAACACCAATTTTTTGGTCATCGTTAGCAGTTTTAACAGATTTAAGTGCATTAGTAGCATAAGCTAAAGCAGCTCCACCACCTGGAACAATGCCTTCTTCAACAGCTGCTCTAGTTGCGTGCATTGCATCTTCAACTCTGTCTTTCTTTTCCTTAACCTCAACTTCAGTTGCGCCACCAACACGGATTACAGCAACACCACCAGCTAATTTAGCTAATCTTTCTTGAAGTTTTTCTCTATCATAATCAGATGTAGTTTCTTCAACCTGAGCTCTAATTTGATTACATCTACCTTCGATGTCTTTCTTTTTCCCTGCTCCTTGAACAATAGTTGTATTTTCTTTATCTACAACTAATCTTTTAGCTACACCAAGCATATCTATAGTAACGTTTTCTAACTTGATACCAAGATCTTCACTAATCACTTGGCCTCCAGTTAGAATTGCAATATCTTCTAACATTGCTTTACGTCTATCTCCAAAACCTGGAGCTTTTACAGCTGCTATTTTCAAACCACCTCTTAATTTATTAACAACAAGAGTAGCTAGTGCTTCACCCTCAATATCCTCAGCAATGATTAATAAAGGTTTCGTTGATTGAACAATTGACTCTAAAAGTGGTAACATTGGTTGAAGGCTTGATAATTTCTTTTCGTGTAAAAGAACTAAACAATCTCCAAGCTCTGTTATCATTTTTTCAGCATTAGTAACAAAGTAAGGTGATAAATAACCACGGTCAAACATCATTCCTTCAACTACATCAAGTTCAGTGTCGAGACTTTTCGCTTCTTCAACAGTTATTACACCTTCCTTACCAACTTTTTGCATAGCGCTAGAAATCATTTTACCAACTTCAGCATCGCCGTTTGATGCGATCGTTCCTACCTGAGAAACTTCTTTATCAGTTTTAATGACTTTAGATTTTTTTTGCAGTTCAAATACAATAGAATCAACAGCCAAGTCGACTCCTCGTTTAAGATCCATTGGGTTCATTCCAGCGGCTACTGCTTTAAATCCTTCTGTAGCAATTGCTTGAGTTAACACTGTAGCAGTTGTTGTTCCATCACCAGCAAGATCATT
>JABHWG010000108.1 GCA_018657885.1 Pelagibacteraceae bacterium | reverse complement strand
TCTTCCATCTATAGTTGCATCGGAATCAAGAGATTTTGAGAAAACATTTTTTGAGTAGGAAATAGTAGTAAGTATAATTGATATTGATAAATAATAGAGAAATTTTTTCATCACGATTATCCTACCACAATACCGATACGGGATTAAGGGGGAAAATAATGGGGGAAGGGAAGGTTTCTTAGTTTATTTTTTAATAATTTTTAAAGCGGGTTAAATGACCCGCTTTAAAAATATTCTATTAAATAACTTTTAATAAGCCCTCATCATCAACCATTGCTTCAACTTGTGGAAAAGTACACATTGGTGCCCAACTCATCATGAAGCCGTGAAGTTTTTCATGACTTTCTGCATCTACAATTACATAACCATAGCCACTTGCTGAATTATGAACTCTAGCAATTTTAGTTACTCCTTCAGGAAATTCACCATCTCTTTCCTCTTGAGTCATATTTTTATAATACTCTTGTGCAGGTAATTTCTTATCATCATATAAAACGTATTTTAAGTGATATAACATTTTGTATCCTTTCAATTTGATTATTATTGATTATTAAAAATTAATATTGTTATTAGTGCTTAGTATTGCAAAATCAAGATATAAAAAATAACAGAAAACATGGTCGGGGAGAAAAGATTCGAACCTTAGACTACCTGATCCTAAACCTAATTATTTTTATTCCAAGAAGAGAAATCAAATATAATTTTTATTACCACGAACTATGAGGAATGTTGATAGTAAATTATTTAAACTTATTAATTCCTTTTTTGTTTAATAAATTATTTTTTTACACAATGTCAGTTACATCCCCTTTAGTCAACTTACATAATTGATTAAATGAGATTCCAAAAACTACAAATGGATGACCAGCTGCAGCATAGACAGTATCAAATCTTTTTAAATTTTTATCTATTAATATTTTTGAAGGAGGTGACTTATGTGCAAATGGAGATACTCCACCTATTGAAAATCCAGTAACTTCTTTACACTCTTCTGCGTCAGCCTTTACAATAATTTCACCGATAATATTTGTTACTTTTTTTAATGATATATAATTATCGCCAGATATTAAACATAGATAAAATTTATTTTTATCGTTATTTCTAAAAAGTAAACTTTTCACTATTGAGCCAATATTTTTTTTTAGTGAATTGGATGCATCTAATGCAGTTCTAGCAGTTTCTTCCAAAATAATTAGTTCAATTTTACTATTTACAGAATTTAAATAATTTTTTACTTTAATTACACTTTGCTTTTGTAGTAAATTCTTCATTAATTTATCCTACCACCAACCACGAGGAATGTTGAGAAAATATTATTGTTAGGGGGAATTAGTACAAATTTACCTATGTTTTTTTCCTTACAAAATCTTTAAGTGCAACTAGATAGTGTTTGTTTTTATTTACTCATTCATCCCCCATAATTTGTCTTCAGGCAAATATATAAAAACTTTATCATTTTCTGAAATTCCTTTTATTCCTAAGGATTGGACAGAGCATTCAAGTATAGTATCTTTAATTTTAATTTTATACCTTGTATTTGTTCCTGAAAAAATAATAGATGTAATAATTCCTGAAAAACAATTTTTTTGAAATATATTGTCTTTTGATATTTTTATATTTTCAGGACGAATTGCAAGTAAATGATTATCTAATAAGTCATTTTTATTTTTTTGATTGTAAATGATGAGTCCAATCTCTGTTTCAATATTTAAATTGTTAATTGTTGATTTTAGAAAATTAACACCTCCAAAAAATCTTGCGGCTCTTTCATTAATTGGGCATTCATAATATTCTTTTGGTGGTGCGTAGCTTTGTAATTTCCCATCAAAAATTAAAGCTATTTTATCTGCCAATAAAACAGCTTCTTCCTGATCATGAGTTACAAAAATTGTTGTAACTTTTAATTTTTGCTGAATAGTTATAATTAATTCTCGCATTTCATCTCTTAAATGGGCATCAAGATTGCTTAAAGGCTCATCTAATAATAAAAGTTTTGGTTTTGAAATTAAAGCACGAGCTAACGCAACTCTTTGCTGTTGTCCGCCTGATAATTGCTTTGGTTTTCTACCCCCTATGTCTGGTAGCTTAACTAATTCTAACATGTCCTTAACTTTTTCATCAATCTTGTCTTTATTTATACCCTTCATCTTTAGTGCGAAACCAACATTTTCGTTAACATTCATATAAGGAAATAATAAATAGTTCTGAAAAACCATAACAACATCTCTTTTCTCCGTCACAATGGGCAATAGAGATGTGTTATCTAAAATAATATCTCCGCTATCAGGCTGAAATAATCCTGTAATCATTTTCAATATTGTTGTTTTTCCGCAACCAGATGGTCCTAATAAAGCGACTAACTCTCCTGCTTTAATATTTAGATTAACATTATTAACTACTGGCCTGTCCATCCCAGAAAAATTTTTGTACAAATGTGAAATTTTTAAATCACTCATTTTATATGTAATCTTTCATGCTGTTGTTTAAAGTTTCCCAAGTCCATATTTTGCAGAAGAATCTCCTGTGACAAATTTAGAGGCAAAGAATAAAATTAATATTGTTGGAAAAATAAACACTATCGATAGTGCGGCGGTTAATGCAGGGTTACCCGATGAGGCTGTTGAGAAAACAAGCAGTGGCAAAGTCATAATTTTACCTGCTCCAATTAAAAAAGTTAATAAGTATTGACTCCAAGATACTAGAAAAGCAAATAAAGCTGCCACAACCATCCCCGGTGCTATTGCAGGAAGAGTAATCAAATAAAAAGTTTTGAATTTATTTGCACCCAATGTTCTAGCTTGGTGTTCAAAATCAGGATTATAATTAGCAAAAATTCCAGTCATTGTAAGAACGACGTATGGCATTATTGGCACTAAGTGAACTAAGCATACCCCAAAAAAACTTCCTGATAAACCTAATGAAATAAAATTAATATTTAAACCTAATACAAATGCAATTGGAGGTAGTATGGTGGGGGAGATCATAATAAAAATAATTATTTTTTTAAATCTAAAATTAAGCAAACCTAAAACTCTGGCTGCAGGAAGAGCTATTATAATTGATGCGATTGTAACTATTAAACCTATAGTTAAGCTATTAAGCAATGCTTTAATAATAGTTGGGTTTGATAGCCATAATTCTAAAAAATTATCAAAAGATCTATTGTCTATTTTTGGTATTAATTTAAGTCTTACCCATGCCTGGAGACTAAGTTCTTTTGGAACTAATTGAGGATAAAACCATCTAAAAGAAAAAGCATTTATAAAAAAAGCAATGAGCGGAAGTATTAAGATGAAAGCACCTAAGTAAATAGCATAAATATTTATTTTTTTTAAATTAGTATTCATAAATTTAATTTTTTCTTATTTTGCTTTGAATTAGCCAAAAATATATAATAACTAAGATCATAACTATCATTGCAATAATTATGCTAAGTGCCATACCTTCACTTCTAGCGTTAAGGTCTGGGTTTAGAAAAAATTCAAAAGCCATTACAGGTAACATTTGAGGATAGCTTATCCCAAGAAGCGCGGGAACTTCATATGCTCCAAAACTAAATGCAAAAACAATTATTGAGGCAGAAAAAAGACTTGGCATTATCAGCGGAAGAATGACATATCTAAATCTTTGCCATTTATTAGCACCTAAACTTTGCGCTAATTCTTCAAAATTTTCTCCAAGAGACTGAAGTACAGACATCAATATGATAAAGAAAAAAGCTGATTCTTTCCAAACATATGTCAAAATTATTCCTAACCCATATTTATCTTTTACTAAAATTGGAAAATCACTAGGTGACCCAATTAATCCAACTTGTGAAGACATTCTTGCTAAAAGCCCACTTTGTGAAAAAACAAAAATCATTCCAATCGCTACCACAAGATGTGGCATAGGTAAATTTAAAGAATATATAAAATTACAAAAAGTTTTAGCAAAAAAAGTTTTTCTAATAGCTAACGCTCCAAATAAAGCAAATGCTGCTGCTAAAAAAGTGCTAACGAAACTAACCCATAAATTTAAACCTAATCCTGTCCAAAATAATTTTGCATATCTCTCCGAAAACATAACATTATAATATGCATCAAAATTAATATCATATTTTTGTATGGCAGGTTGATAACCAAGGCTTTGAAGGAGACCATAAAAAATGCCTCCAAAGAATAATGTAATGATAATTAAAAGAGGAGAAGTTAAAGAAAGTATTATTTTTAATCTATCTCCGCTCATTTTTTTATTCTATTTTAATAAAACGTTAGCAAACCAGTCAGCTTCAATTTTATCTTGGTACTCCGCAGCAATATCAGAAACTAGAGCTTTAGCTAAAATTCCTTGATCTTCTGCAGCGTCACCTAAATTATTTTGAGCATCTTTAATAGCTGCTATTCCTTCCAAATTAGTAACTTTATCAGTGCCAATACCCCATCCGCAACAAAAGCCATTAGCAGGTTGAACCTGCGCAGCTTGTAATATTGGTTCTAAAACTAAATCAGCATATATCAGTGCAGCTGCTTTATTCGGAGCATTATAAGGAATGGCCCAATAATTAAAGTCACCAATCATATTTTTGAAAAAAGAAAAAGCTCTAGAAGTAAGTGGTGTTGTGCCAGAAGAGTTTGTTGGACCTGCTCCCCTAGGAGATTGAGTAAAGCTCATATCAACTTCTCCATTAGCAAAAAGAGCATGCATGTCAGCATTGTTTGCTGGATAAGTTTCACCACTTCTGTGTAAATTTTCTTCCCAAGAATTTAATAACCTCCAAACTTTTGGAGCCCACTTAGTATATAATTCATCATTATAAGGCCCAACCCATTGATCATGGCCACCACTTAACTCAAAGAAAATTTGCTTAATAAATCTTGTTCCAACGAAACCAGCTTTACCAGGTTTGATATAAGTAAATCTACCTGGATTATTAGAAATCCAGTTACTCAATTCTCCATAGTTTCTTGGCATATCTTCGTAGTTATTTCTAGCTGAGTCATATATGAAATGAAATTGTGCACTAGACCAAGGACTTTCCATACCTTCTACAGATCTTCCAAAGTCTAAATTTACGGCAGGATTGTCCCATGCAACATATTTGCTATTCGGTAATCCTGTAGCAAAAGGTCCATATAAAAGACCAGCTTGTTTTAAAGTCCAGAAGTTTTCTCCATTAATCCAAATTAAGTCAATAGAACCATTGTCTTCAGTTATACCAGCTTCTTTTTCACTTAAAACTTGATTAACTGCATCAATTGTACCTGCAATCCCCACTCTATTTAAAGTAATACTATAATCATTTTTTAATGGAACTCCGTAGAAATCATCTACAAAACTGTTAATTGCATCAGAGCCACCCCACATATAAACGTTTACTTGTTGGCCTTCTGCCGCAGCTTTAACGTCATCCCAGGAATTAAATCCAGGTGCAACTTCAGCTGAAACTAATTTTGAAAAAAACAAACTAATTATAGCAAAAGTAATAAATTTAAATTTATTATTCATTTCATCTCCTTTTTTTTATTATCAAATAAATATTTTCTTGATCTTTAGATCCCATACTATGTACAAAAATATTTAATGGATAATAGTTTAGATTAGTCAAGAGAATGCTGGTTAAAATAAATGCTGTGCTTACCCATTTTAATTATTTCAAAAATATAAATTTCATAAACAAACCTAAAACTGGTAAATGCTTATTAAATAATAGGTAGAAAGTGCTTTACCCTTTTCATCCGTGGGCATTGTCGTTTCTGATGAAAAGAAATCAATCATTGATTTAGTGGGCGGCAAACCAATAGGGGGTGTAGAAAATCTAAAAATACTTCCTTGCTATTTTTGTTAAGTTTTGTTTCAAGATATAAAAGTTGTATCATAGAATTAACCTTTCATATCATAAAAGATTTCACCCATAACTGAGACATTCGCATATTGCATCGCAGATGCAAATTTTTCCCAATGAGCGGCTTCCTTGGTTCTGCCTATGTGGTTTTGAATATGTTCTGGTTGAGACCATTTTTCATTCACAGTAAATATAATATTTCCTGTTTTACCATCTTCTGGATTAGTAGGGTTGTTCAACTCTTCAGCTTTAGTAAAATAAGCATCTACAGGATTATCTCCTCTAGGATTATCAGAAGTGTAGTTAGTTTTCATATGTTCTGCATGAGCTTTAAGAGCTTCTTCTACTTCAACAGCTTTATCAGCGGACACTTTGTAAGATATGTTAATACAATGCATAATATTCCTTTTTTTGAAATCTGTTTATCTTTTTTGTAATAAAATCTTAATATAGCAATTAAAAAAAATGCAAATACTCACGAAAAAGTAACTACTTGCTTAATTAATATATCAATATAGATATTGTAAAATGAATCACCCTAGAACAATAAAAACACAATGTGGAATTGATAAATATCATTTTCTTATCCAACGAAAAAGCTTATTTGGAAAGATCCGCCTATATTTGTATGTATTTGTTGCTACACTTGTTGATTTGTTTAAGAAATAAAAAATCCTATTTCTTTTATGTACCGCAAGATTTTATTTATTTTTTTGTTATCTGTAGGTCTCTCATTATTTTATCTAAGAGAAATTATTAATTTTCCTTTATTTATTGGGTATCAAAATCAAATATTAATCTTTGTTAGTAATTATTTTTTTTTGAGTCTCTTTGTTTTCATTCTAGCGTATATCATTATCATTATTTTTTCTATTCCTGGATCTCTGTTTATGAGTCTTTTGGGAGGGTATTTATATTCGACATATTTAGGGGGAATTATTAATCTATTAAGTGCTACTATCGGGGCTACTTTATTTTTTGTTTTTTCTAATTTTCTTATTAGTCGCTCTTTTCAATTAGAGAAATTTTCATACTATACAAAAATTAAAGAAGGTTTTGCAAAAAATAGTTTTTGGTATCTATTATTTTTTCGCCTGGTGCCTATTTTCCCGTTTTTTATTATTAATATTATAGCTGCTACCCTGCATATACCTATTCGTACATTCATAGCAGCTTCATTGATTGGAATGTTACCGGGATCATTAATCTTTGCCTATGTTGGTAACAATTTAAATATTGAAATAGTAAATAACGATAATTTTGAATTATCAACTTTAATATCTTCTAAGATCATTGTTGTATTTGTGCTATTAGGGATAACATCATTAATCCCGATACTTTTCAAAAAGTGGAAATATGATTGATAGATATATTCATGAACGAATGCAGAAACCTTTGATTTTTATAGCTCTCAAGATTCAAAAAACACAAATTACTCCTAATCAAGTTTCTCTCATTGGAAAATTTTTCGGCCTGATAGCCATGATTCTTATAATAAATTCTTTTTTTATTTTGGCATTGATATTTATTCTCATTAACAGGGTTTTTGATGGAGTAGATGGTGCATTAGCTAGACTTACCAATAAAACAACCCCTTACGGAGCATTTTTTGATATTGTTTGCGACTATGTTATATACGCTGGTGTTGTGCTGGCGTTTGCTTTAAATAATCTTTCTAACGCTCTAGCAGCAAGTGTACTGTTGTTTTCTTTTACAATTACGGGAGTAAGTTTTCTAGCTAAGTCAGCAACATCGAAAAAAATTGATAAAGCAAATACAGCCTACGCAAAAAAAGGTTTTTTCTATCATTTTGGCATAGCAGAGGGTTTTGAAACAATTGTTTTTCTTTCGCTTATTTGTTTGTTTCCTTTCTATTTTAATATTCTATCTTATGCGTTTTCCGCAATCTGCGGGATAACGGTTGTGCAGCGTTTTTTGACCTACCAAGAGTAAAATTTATTTTTTGATAAAGGGCCGCCGAATTAGAGTGAAGAGTGTTTGCTCCTTATCTCCTTCAACGCCAATTATCATTCCTATAAAGCGCAACATTGAAGATCGGGTGTAAAATAATCTATCCCACCAACTAAAAATAGTAGAATAATTGGAATCGGTGTTAGTTTGTTTAGCATGATGATGCACCCAGTGAATAGAAGGTGTGACTATTATATATGATAAGATTTTTTCTGCGCGATGAAATAAATTGATATTGGAGTGATGAAAAATAGAAGCCAGTAAAATTATTCCCTCAATAATAATTAAATTCATGAAAGAAATATTAAATATAATAATAATGAAAAATCTAGCACACGCACTTAATATTACTTCCCCAAAATGAAATCTCACTGCGGTTGTTAAATCTAAAGTTTCGTCTAAGTGATGAACATGATGAAAGCGCCATAAAAAAGAGATTTTATGATTAAGGCGATGCCACCAATACAAGAAAACATCCAAAATCAATAAGTTGAATAAAAAATAAATGACAGCATTCTCAAATACAAATAAACTATGCAAATGTTTTTGTGTTGCCCAGAGAGAGACAGGAAGTATTAATAAAGGAGACAGAAGAGAATTGCATATCCAAAAAAAAATATTTTTTTTCATACGATTAAATTTTGATTGAAAGAGTATTTTTTCCTTAGGAAAAATTGATTCAAAAAAACCTACAATTAATATTCCTATCAATATTATCAAAGACTTAATAAGCATCAAAAAATAGACATGTTTAAAGAGTTACAAATTCTTCTGCAGTTGTTGGATGCATTGCAATCGTTTGATCAAATTGTCTTTTTGTGACACCAGCAGTCAAACTGACTGCTAAACTTTGTATAATTTCAGGACTATCCATTCCAACCATATGTATGCCTAAAACTTTATCAGTTTCTTTTTCGACAATTAGTTTCATTAATATTTTACTGTCGATTTCTGTAAGTGAATATTTCATGGGAGTAAAAGAGGTTATATATTTTTTAATATTAATTTTTCTTTTGATCGCCTCCTTTTCACTTAATCCAACAGTAGCAAGAGGAGGGTCTGTAAAAACAGCTGTTGGTATCAATGAGTAATTAAGATACCGTTTATTATTCCCAAATTCACTATCTGAAAAAGCATGTCCTTCACGAATAGCTAAAGGGGTTAAATTTACTCTATCGGTTACATCTCCGATAGCAAAAATATTATCCAAATTAGTTTTAGAATACTTGTCCACTTTAATTGAGTTATTGCTATTTAGATCAATTTTAATTGCGCTCAGATTCAAACCATCAATATTTGGTAAGCGGCCTAGAGCAGATAAAACCAATTCTGTTTTAAAAGTGCTTTTATCTGTAAATAAAACTTCAAATTGATCTTTTCCTAGCTGAGAGATGTCTTCAATATCTTTTTCTAGGACAAATTTAATTCCTTTTTTTTTCATTTGATTTTGCAGAAAAGAATTTATTTCATTATCAAATATTTTTAATATTTGTTTTCCTCTATAAATTAAAGTCGTATTGACCCCAAGACCATGCAATATACTAGCAAATTCAGCTGCAATATATCCACCCCCCAATATCACGATATTTTGAGGAAGTTTTTTAAGGTAAAATAGTTCATCAGACGTTAAAATCTTCTTTGAGGAAGAGTAAGAAGGACGGACTACTTTTCCGCCAGTT
>JABHWG010000153.1 GCA_018657885.1 Pelagibacteraceae bacterium | reverse complement strand
TAAAAATTGTTTGGGAGATTGGGTGTATTTTTCCATTTAAACTTTCATTATGAGGCAAACTCACATCAACAGTTTCATTCTTTAATTTTTTTTCTAACTCTTTATTTTCAATATAACTTTTTTGATCATTGATATTTTCTTCAATAAAATTTTTTAATGTATTTAATTCCTGACCTCTGGTTTTTTTTTGATCAATTGGAAGTTTACCTAAAAGTTTCATTTCTAAAGGAATGAAACCTTTTTTACCGAGATAATCTAATCGAATGGACTCAACTTCTTGAAAAGTTTTACAATCTTCAATCTTATTTTTAATATCAACAGTATCAACTGATAAAGACATAGGATTAGTATAAATTATTAAAAATTAAATACTAGCTAGCTGATTGAGCTTTTTCAACCAAGGCCTTAAAAGCATCTGGTTGATTAACTGCTAATTCTGCTAATATTTTTCTATCAATTTCTACAGATGTTTTTTTCAACCCAGATATAAATTGGGAATAAGTCATACCGTATAGTCTTACTCCTGCATTAATTCTCTGTATCCAAAGACCTCTAAAATCACTTTTTCTTTTTCTACGGTCACGGTAAGCATACTGCATTCCACGTTCAACTGCTTGTACAGCTACTCTAAATACATTTTTTCTTCTACCGTAATAACCTTTAGCTTTTTTTATTACTTTTTTATGTCTTGCTCTTGCTGTTACGCCTCTTGAAACTCTTGCCATTTTAAACTCCTATTTATTATAAGGTAACATATGATCAATTAGCGCTGCATCACCTGGTGACATAATCGCGGATCTTTTTGTGCTACGTATGAATTTATTAGATCTTTTGCTCATACCATGCCTTTTTCCAGCAGGCTTGAACTTAATCTTTCCAGTTCCAGTTCTAGAGAAACGTTTTTTTAAACTACTCTTTGTTTTTAGCTTGGGCATTCTAAACTCCTTGTTAAATTTACTGCTAGGCTGCCCCGCAGGCCATAGCTAGTTTAGATCGGCTTATAGAGAAATTTTTCTAAGAATCAAATAATAAGTATTTATTTTGCTACTTGAGGGACTAAAATCATCATTATTTGTCTACCCTCAGATTTAGGGTGAACCTCGACTTTTGCTTGTTCCACAACTTCTTGCGTAAGTTTTTTTAGTAAATTAAACCCGAGATTTTGATGCTCCATTTCTCTTCCACGAAAACGCATGGAAACCTTAACTTTATTACCCCCACCAATAAATTTTAAAAGAGCTTTTACTTTAACATTATAGTCATGAGTATCAATTCCTGGACGCATTTTAATTTCTTTAACCTCTATGGTTTTTTGTTTCTTTTTTGCCTCTTTTTTACTTTTTTGCTCTCTATATTTTAGTTTACCATAATCAATGATTTTACAAACTGGGGGATTAGCCTCGGGGGAAACTTCTACTAAATCATAGCCTTCATCTTCAGCATGATTAAGCGCCTCTCTTAAACTAATAATACCTAGTTGCTTACCTGTGCTTGAGATAACTCTAACTTCACTAGCAGTTATTTTTTCATTAGTCCTAGGACCAATATTCTTTTTAGATCTGAAATTTATTACCAAAACTATTTATTTAAGTGGATAAAGCTATTGTAAAATAGCATATTATAAATTGAATATTATTTTCATGTTTTTTATGGATATAATGAAATTGTAATTAAATTCAAGGTCTGTTTTGAAAAAATGGTAAAATTAAAATAATTAATGAAAATTTGTATAGTTCGTAGTGACCGCATGGGAGATATGGTCTTAACTCTGCCTGTCATTCAAGGAATTAAACAAAAAAATCCACAGGCTATAATTCACGTAGTGACATCACAAAAAAATTTAAAAATATGTAAACAGTTTAATTTGATTGATAAAATTTATGAAAAAACAACCTCATCATCAGCTTTCAGTAATTTAACAAAATTAATTAGCGCTGAAAAATACGATTATTATTTTTCATTTAGCCCTGGATGGTACGGTTTATTGTTAGGATTTTTTTCAAAAAGTAAGTTTAAATCTTCTCTAATTCTTAAATCAAGATACAAATCAAATGTATTTAGTAAATTTTGGCAAATAATTTTTAGTAAAATATTTTTTTCAATCTCCTTAGTAATTAACAGATTTCAATCTTTAGAGACTAAAGAAAATATCCACCAAACTATTATGATGATGG
>JABHWG010000152.1 GCA_018657885.1 Pelagibacteraceae bacterium | reverse complement strand
TTATTGGAGATCCAGCTAAGTAAAGATCACCTATTGAGTCGAGAATTTTATGTCTAACAAACTCATCATTATATCTTAAACCATCTTTATTTAAAATTTTTCTTTCCCCTACAACAACCGCATTATCTAAAGAGCCTCCAAGAGCCAATCCATTTGATCTTAAATGCTCAACATCTTTTTCAAAACCGAAGGTTCTTGCAGCAGCTATATCTGCTTTATAGTTTCCATTAATTAATTGTAATTGACATGATTGTTTTGAAACTAACTGACTAGGAAAATCAATTTCAAAGTCTATGGAAAATTGTTTATTAGGAATTATTTTAACTGAACTATCGTTATTTTTGACTTCAATAACTTTTTTTACATTCAAAATCTTACGTTTTTTACTTTGAACTTTAATACCTGTATCTTCAATTACATCAACAAAAGGTCTTGAGCTACCATCCATTATTGGAACCTCAGGTGCGTTAATATAAATATTTAAATTATCTATGTGTAGGCCTGATAACGCACTCATTAAATGTTCAATTGTTGAAATTTTCAAACCGCCTTTATTTGAAATTGTTGTACTTAAAACCGTTTCAGTTACATTTGACCAAACGGCATTGATCACATTATCTTTTATTTTATCAGTGCGGATAAATTTAATTCCATTATCAATTTCTGCAGGTTTAAGTTGTAGCTCAACTTGTTTTCCAGAATGAAGACCAATTCCTGCAAGAAGAATTTCATTTTTAATTGTTTGCTGGTTACTATTATTTGGATTTATATCTATCATACAAAAAAGTGCCTTTTACAGCACTTTTTTTATATTTTTTCCTAGATTCTGCAATTAACTGAGTATTACAGAATATTACAAAAACTTATGAGAAACTAATTAGCCTGCCTTCTTAAGAAAGTAGGGATGTCTAAAAGCTCTTCTTCAGTTTCCTGATTATATTCTTCATTTAATTCATCATCACTTACATTATATTCAGGCTCAATTTCTTCATCTTTATCAGTAGTTTCCAAAGTTTCAACCTCTTCAATATTACTGATATTAGTTGAAATTACTGGCTCAGCTTTTAAACTCTCTTCTTTTGTATCTTCTTCGGAGATGTTTGAAGATATATTATCAAATAAGCTTAATCTTCTAACAGATGGCTCTTCAGAGACAGTTTCTTCCTTAGAATTCTCAAAAGAATTTTCATTTTGAGCTGAGATAACTTCATTTTTATCAAGAGATTCCTCTTCGCTTGGTGTCACGTTAATATCTGTGGAATCTAGAGAGTTTGAATTTAAATTACCATCTTCTTCATTTACCCCATCATCCTGAAATATTTCCTTAATATCAGTTTCGCTATTTTCATCAGCTTCAGCAGAATACATTGTTTCTTCATTGGCAACTAAATCAGAGCTTATATCTATTTGATCATCATTTTGATCACTCAACGAATTTGTAATTTGAGAGTCATCATATTGTGTTTGATCAGATTTATAGAGTTCATTGTTAATATTTATAGGTGCAAAATTTTCAAGTGGCTTTGCATTAGTGCCAATATTAGAATCAATTCCTGTAGCAACAATGCTAACTCTTACTAAACCCTCTAATCTTTCATCACAAGTTGTTCCATAAATAATATTAGCTTCATCATCTACTTCCTCTTTAATTCGATTAGCCGCCTCATCAACTTCATAAAGAGTAATATCTTTACCACCAGTGATATTAATTATTAAACCTTTTGCTCCCTTCAGAGAAACATCATCAATTAGAGGATTTGCTATAGCGGCTTCAGCAGCTGCAACAGCCCTTCCTTCTCCAGAAGCTTCACCCGTCCCCATCATAGCTTTGCCCATTTCTGACATAACAGTTTTAATATCTGAAAAATCAAGGTTGATCATTCCTGGCTGAACCATTAAATCAGTAACACCTCTTACACCTGCATACAAAACATCATCAGCCATTTTAAAAGCATCTGAAAAAGTTGTATTCTCATTTGCAATTCTAAATAAATTTTGATTTGGAATTGTTAATAACGTATCAACATATTGTTGAAGTTCTTCAATTCCATTTTCAGCAAGCTTCATTCTCTGAGAACCTTCAAAATGGAATGGTTTTGTAACAACTCCGACTGTTAAAATACCTCTTTCTCTTGCAAGCTTTGCTATTACTGGAGCTGCTCCAGTACCTGTTCCTCCACCCATTCCAGCAGCAACGAAAAGCATATGGCTACCATCTAATTTTTCTGTAATTTCTTGTAATGCCTCTTCTGCAGCTTGTTTACCAATATCGGGTCTCATACCAGCGCCGAGCCCTCTTGTGCTTTTTAAACCCAATTGAATTTTATTAGGACAATTGGATATTTGAAGTGCCTGTGCATCAGTATTAGCTATTAAGAAATCTACTCCTTCTAAATTTGCATTAATCATATTATTCACGGCGTTTCCACCAGACCCACCTACTCCTAAAACTGTTATTTTTGGATGTAAGTTATCTCCTACATCTTGTAATGATATATTAATTGTCATTTTTAAATCTCCGCCGTTTTTCTTTTATTTTTTAACGAATCGTTGTCGAAATCGTCAATTGTTATTATCTACATGTTGTATGTATATTAAATATACTGATCAAGCCAATTAAAAAATCCCTTAAAACCTGGTTTTTTTTGTTTTTTTCCTTTTTTTTCTATAATATCGCTCGAAAATTCTTTTTGGTCATACAAACAGCAACCTATAACATCAGTAAAACTAGGGTTTTGGAAAATTTTCTCTGAAACTATTTCACCTTTTGGATTTCCAATTCTTACATTGCTTGAAAATATTAGCTCTGCATATTGCGATATTCCCTCTAATTGAGAGCCCCCTCCAGTTAATACAACATTCTTGATTTGCTTCTTATGAAGATTATTCTGTTTTATCTTCTGCCATATGATTTCTAATGTCTCTTCAACTCGTGGTTTTATTATTGAGTTAATTTTTAATTTATTGATTTGATTATATTTATTTTCTTCACCCGAAATAATAGGAATCTCAATTATTTCAAATTCATCACTAGGTGAGCTGACAAGAGAACTGTATAATGTTTTTAGTCTCTCAGCGCTTTCTAGCGTAGTTGAAACTCCTCTTGCCAAATCATTAGTTATATTATGACTTCCAACTAAAAAACTATCTCCATATATAAATTTACTATTTTCAAAAATTGCAATTGATGTATTTGAGTGACCTAAATCTATACAAATTGTCCCTATTTTTTTTTCATCATCACTTAGTGTTGCAAGAGCTGAAGCTAAGGGTGATGGAACATAGGAATCAATTGATACATTTAAGCGGTCAATAATATTTTTAAAGCTTTTTAAATTTTTGTATGGAATTAATATTTTGTAAAATAAAATTTTCATTTTATCTGCATAATTGCCAACAGGTATATTAAAGACCAGATTATTATCTAAAACATAGCCATTTATAGAGTTAAAAATTTCATAATAGTTATTGTCTATATTAAAGTATTCAGAATTATTAATAGCTTTTTTTATATCTAACTCCGTTATTTGATGATCTAAATTATTTATTTCTGACTCATAATATTTTGAAACACTATCAATAGTAGATAAATTTAAATTTATAAAATTAATTTTAGTTTGTGATTGTTTCTCAGATTCTGAAATCAAAACTTTGATGTCATTTGATAATTCCTCAAAATTAGTGATAATATTTTTTTTTAAAATATTTGTTGAATAACTTTTGCAGGATAATAATTTAATTATCTTATTTTCTTTTATCTCTCCAACTACACAGGATATTTTAGAATTACCAATATTTAAGCCAACTTTAATCATCAATTTTAAAACTAATTATTGCTTTTTTATCATTTCTTAAGTCTATACTTCTAATTGAGTTAATTTCTGATTCTTTTAAACTATCTAATAATTTAATAAAATTTATAAATGATGTTTCAATGTTTTTTTCAGATAAATATAATAATAAATCATTATTTAATTTAACATTCCACCTTCTATTATTTATAAAATGAGCTTCTTTTATTTTAAATATATCAGTTAGATTAATTTTATCTATTTTATTTAAAAAATTATCAGCTTTTTTTAAAGATTGATTTCCATAAAAAACGATAAAACTTTCATTATTTTTTTTATTTAATTGATCTATGATTTTACCTTTATTAGAGAAATAAAAAAGCCTATCATTAAATGCATATAAGCCAATTGATTTGTATTCCACAATTTCAATATATATCTGATTTTTTAAATTAGTTGTTAAATTTATATTTTTAATCCATTTCAAATTATGAAGATTTTCAGAAATTATATTTAATGGTATCAGAAAAATTGATTCACCAATATATTGATTCATAATTTCAGATATTTTAACTTTATCCACTCTTTCCAAAGTATTTATTTTATAATCCTTAAAATTATAATCAAATTTATTTGAAAATATTTGAATCAGATTATGGATTCTTTCTTTATTTTTTAATTCATTATAAATAAAAAAAAATAAGCAAAAAAAGAAAAAAATCAAAATAAAATATTTTAAAACAAATCTAAAATAAAGAAAATTTAATTTTTTTTTATTATAAAATTGGCTCATTATACATTATCTATTAATTTTGAGATTATACTTTCGAATTTAATTTTTTGATAACTAGCTTGCTCTGGTAACAAAGATATTTTTGTCATACCTGGTTGAGAGTTTATTTCTAAGAAATAAATTTTATTTTGCTTACTATCTAAAATAAAGTCAACTCTTGATAAAGTTTTACACTTAAAAATTTTATGAATTTTAAGTGCTAAATTTAAACATTTTTTATAATTTTTTTTTGAAATTCTAGCAGGAATATAATGCTTTGAAAAACCTTTTGTATATTTTGCTTGATAATCATAAGTTGGATTTAAAGAAACTATTTCAGTAACTTCAAGTGGTTTTATTTTTGATTCATTTTCTAATACAGAAACAGTTAATTCTTTACCAGATATGTATTTTTCAATTATAAAATATTCATTATAATTAAAATTTCTTTTAAATTTTTGAATTTCTTTGCAAAAAAAAGTTAGATCTTTTTTCGATTTAATTACTTTTAATCCATAACTAGAGCCACTACTTACTGGCTTTAAAACAAATTTTTTAAATTTTATGCTTATTTTTTCAAGATATTTATGATCTATATCTTTAATCTTAACAAGTTTATGTGAGGGTGTTAAAATTTTATATTTTTTAATAATTTCTTTGGATTTAATTTTATTAAAACAATTAATAGAAGAGTTTTGATTTGAATGTGTAAAACTAAAACCTTTTTTTTTTAAAATTTTTTGTATTTTTCCATCTTCGCCAAATGAGCCATGTAAGGAATTAAAACATATATGTTTATTAGAAAATCTTGAAATATCTCTAACAAATGTTTTTGGATTAACAGTAAATCTTATAAAATCAATTTTTAGTTTAGTAAGTACTTTAGCAACTTCATTTGCAGTATTTATTGAAACTTTATGCTCTTCATTTAATCCACCCTGTAATATCAGTATTTTTTTCAATCTATTTACCTAAAATTTTTATTTCCCACTCAAGATTTATACTAAATTTCTCTTTTACCTTATTTACAATAGATTTGCCTAATTTTTCAATATCATGTGCAGTTGCACTGCCATCATTAATTATGAAATTAGAATGAATTAAACTTACTGATGCTCCACCAATTTTCATTCCCTTACAACCTGCTTTTTCAATAAGTTTTGCTGCAAATTCACCAGGAGGGTTTTTAAATGTACTTCCTGAAGTTTTTTTTCCTAATGGTTGAGAGCTTTCCCTATTAAACTTTATTTGATTATTTATATTTATAATCTCTTCTGCTAATCCGTATTGAAAATTAAAATCAGCTTTCAAAACTATAGATTTATTGTTTATGGAGGAAGTTCTATAGTCTAATTTTAAATCATTTGCGTGAATATATTCTGTTTTACAAAATTCATTTATTACTAAAACTCTCTCTAAATTATCTGCAGTTTGTGATCCATAGCAACCAGCATTCATCTTTACAGCACCTCCGATTGTTCCAGGTATACCACTAAAAAACTCGAAATCTTTAATTGAATTTTTTTTAGCAAATTTTGCTAAGTTTAGATCTAAAACTCCAGCACCAACACTTAATCTATTTTTTTTTATCTTTATTTTGTTAAAATTTTTTCCTAATTTTATTATCAAGCCATTAAAGCCTGATTCTCTCACCAAAAGATTAGAGCCAGCTCCAATTATATAGTAATTTATTTGATTTGAATAAGTTAATATGGTTTTTAAGTCCTTTATACTATTTACAATTACATATGCTTTTGTTTTACCGCCTACTCTAAACCATGTAGTATTTCCCATATCAAAATCTAAAAAAATACTAGAATTAATTTTCGATTGAATTTCGTTAATTATTTCATTCATCTATTTTGATAAAATTGCTAGCCATACTACTTATAGAACCAGCACCCATAAATATAATTATATTTTTCTTTGTAGTCTCTTTATAAATAATATTATTTAAATTATTCTTACCAACATAAAATATTTTTTTATTTTTTTTCTTTAAATTGATATATAGATCATTTGATTCATAGCCATTAATCTTTGTTTCTCCAGCAGAATAAGTATCAAGCAAATACAGTTTATTTATTTTTGAAAGAATACTTATAAAATCATTAAATAAAATTTTAGTTCTTGAATATCTATGTGGCTGAAAGACAACTATTATATTTTTATTTATTTGTTTTGCTCCTTGTAATGTTGCTGCAATTTCAGTTGGATGATGTGCATAGTCATCATATATACTCGATAAGTTAACTCTACCCAAGTAAGTGAATCTTCTTTTAACGCCAATATAATTTCTCAAAGCAGTTTTGATATAATTATTTTTTACACCTGATAAAAGTCCAGCTATTATGCTTGCTGTTGCATTCAAGACATTATGTATGCCTATTGCTTTAATTTTATATGTATGAGAACCTTTTATATTATTTATTGAAATGTTAAATTTTAATTTAAATTTAGTATACTCTTTTTCAAAAGAAATTTTTTCAATAAATATATTAGCTATTTTATTTTTTTTAGAAAAAGTAATAATTTTCCTTGCACGATTATTTTTAATTATTTTTTTTAAATTTTTATCATCTTCATTAATTATAGATATTCCGTAAAAAGGAAGTTTCATTATAAACTGTTCAAAAGCATAATATAAGTTTTGTGGAGAGTTATAATAATCAAGATGCTCAATATCTAGGTTTGTTATTATAGAGATTTGATGTGGAAGTCTTAAAAATGAGCCGTCACTCTCATCAGCTTCAACCACCATCCACTCACCTTTACCAAATTTATTATTTTTTGAAAAAGAATTTATAATACCACCATTTACTATTGTAGGATCAAGCCTGCCAGATTCTAAAATATTTCCCACTAAACTTGTTGTGGTTGTTTTGCCATGTGAACCTGCAACAGCTATACATTTTTTATTTTTCATAAGTTCTCCGAGCATATCAGCTCTACTAACTATTGGGATTTTGTTTTTTTTTGCCTCTAATATTTCTGGGTTATTTTGATTTATAGCTGAAGAAAAAACTACTGCATTAACATCTTGAAGATTTTTCTTACTGTGACCAATATTAACGATAATTCCAATATCTCTTAATCTTTTTACATTCTCACCTGCCTTTTTATCACTTCCTATAATAGAGTAACCTATCTTATACATTAACTCTGCAATTCCTGACATTCCAATGCCCCCTATACCAATGAAATGTATTTTGATTTTTTTATTTTTTTTGATCATCTTTTATATTTTTCCACATCAATTCACTAGCATTACTATTTTGAAATTTATTAAAATTATCTAATAAACTGTTATTAAAGTTTTTGTCATGAATAACTTTTTTTATGAATAAAATAATTGTATCAATATTTATTTTATCTTTATTTACAATTAATGCACATTCAGCATTACTTAATATTTTTGCATTTTCATATTGATGATTATCTTTAGCATTTGCTAATGGACAAATAATTGCTGGTATTTTGAAATTTATCAAGTCATTTATGGTACCTGCACCAGATCTACATAAAGCAATATTTGTTTTGTTTAGAATTTGTTCAAAATTTTCAAAAAAATCTTTAATTTGATAATCAAAATTGCTCTTAATTAATAAATTTCTAATCTCTTCTTGTTTGATTAAAGGAGATTGAATAATAAACTGAATATTTTTTAAATTTGAAATTTTTTTTAACTCATGAATAATTTCTTTAAATATAGTTAGGATTTCAATTGACCCTTGACTACCTGCGAATACTAAAAATTTGAAATTACAATTATATTTTTTATTATCATAATTTAAATTATCATCAAATTCCTTTTGAGGTAAACCAGTAATTAAAATTTTATCAGAATATTTTTTTAAAGTTTTATAATCATTATTAAAATGCATGAATATTTTTTTTGAATATTTAATGAAAAATTTATTAGTTTGACCAACTACAGAATTTTGTTCATGTAAATATAAATTTGTTTTATAAAAAAACTTTAATAAAATAAAACATACTAATGGCATAAAGGATGCGTAACTCCCAAATGATACAATAATTTTTGGTTTTAGTTTGATAAAAATTCTCAAAGATTGAAAACAACCTATAAATAACTTGAAAATTGCTTTTAATTTGAAAAAAATATTACCAGATAAATGTGAAGAGTTAATTTTATAAATATTTTGTTTATTTATCCCATTTATATATTTACTTCCTCTCTTATCTGTTAATAAATTAACTTCAATGTTCTTTCTTTCTATATATTTATAAAAATTAACTGCTGGAATAACGTGGCCACCTGTTCCACCAGTAATTATAAGGATACTATTCTTCATTATTATTTATATTTGTTAATGATAAAAGAAAACCAAATAGAATACCAGTTGCTAGCATTGATGAACCACCATAACTAACAAATGGCAAAGTCATGCCTTTAGTTGGTATCATTCCTAGTGAACTTAAAATATTTATTAGACTTTGAAGACCAAAAGAGCAAATTAAACCTGATACTGCTATAATTTTATATGGATTATTATTTTTTAGAACTTTTAACAAGGTTTTAACAACTATTAATAAAATTATAATCAATATAATAATACAAAAAACAAGACCCAACTCTTCACCAGCTACTGCAAATATAAAATCAGTATTAGCATCAGGTATTTTTTCCTTAAGATCCCCCTGTCCAGGTCCTTTTCCAAAAATTCCACCTGATTTAAACGCCATTAAACTTAAATCAATTTGATAAGTGTCTGCATTTCCTAAGAATGAATCTATTCTAATTCTAACATGATCTAAAAAAAAATAGGAAGTCACTGAAACTATCATAATTAATATTAAGCCATAAATCACAAGCATGATAGGCAAACCAGCAATAAATAATTGGCAAAAAAAAGTAGAAGAAATTAGAATTGTCATTCCTAAATCTGGTTGTAAAAGAACCAGGGCAATTAAAATAACAAAAGCAATAAAAGTAGAAGGTAAAAAATATTTTTTTTCTTTTATAGACTGAGCGATTCCCCAAGAAGATAAAATAATAAAAAAAGGTTTAATCACCTCAGATGGTTGAAAAGAAAAATTAAATATCCTTAACCATCTTTTAGCGCCCTTAATTTCGTAATCAAAAAAAAATAAAGATATTAGTAATATTATTAAGGCAATAAAACCAAATAATGCAAATCTTCTAATATTTTTATCATTTTGCTGTGAAAGAAAAACAATTATAATTAGACTAAATAAGTAAAAAACACTGTGTCGATTTATAAATAAAAAATTTTGATTTACAGAGAAAGATAAAAGAACACCTAATAAACCTAAAATTAAAATTAATAAAAAATTAAGTTTATCAATTGAATTCCAAAAATTTTTTATGAACATTTTTTTATTTTATTAAAAATTAATTGATTAAAATAACTACCTCTTTCTTCAAAATTTTTAAATTGATCAAAAGAAGTGCAAGCCGGTGCAAATATGATAGTAGATTTTTCATCATGCAAAGAAATGTCTTTCCATAATGAATTAATAACTTGATCTAAATTTTTAAATGTTTTTGAAATATTAAATAAATTAACTTGCTTACTTATTAATAACCTTGATTTACCATAAATATAAATCTGTTTTATATCATTTTTAAATTTTTTAAATTGAATAAAGCCATCTTCTTTAGCGGTTCCTCCTAAAATCAGATATATATTATTATTATTTTCTAAAGTAACTAATGAAGAACTAATATTTGTAGCTTTACTGTTATTTATTATTAATTTTTTATTTGAATCATGAACAATAGTAGATCTATAAGGTAATCCTTTAAATTTTTTTATACCATCCTTAAAAAACTTAATTGGAATTTTTAAAAATCTACAAACAATGTAGGCAGCTAAAATATTCTGTAAATTATAATTATTTGTTAAATCAAGAGAAATATTAGTTAATTTAAATTTATTATTTTTATAAAAATAACGATCTATAATATGGTCTTCTTGGTAAAAAACATTTGCATTTGGACTTTTTGTTGAAAAAGAAATTTTATTTTTAATACAATTATCATTAAATATTTTTTTGGAATATATATCGTCCAAAGAAATTAGATTTATATTATTTTTACCCATACTAAAAATATTTTTTTTAGCAGAAATATAATATTTTAAACTTTTATATCTATCAAGATGATCTTTAGAGAGATTCAGTAAAATAGAAATTTTTGGATTAAAATCTACTATGGCCTCTAACTGAAAAGAACTTAACTCGACTACATGATGTGAATATTTTTTTTTAGTTGTTAAAGAGTTACACAAAGGCTCACCAATATTTCCACCAACAAATGTATTTTTATATTTTTTTCTTAATATATCTCCAATTAATTTTGTTGTAGTTGATTTTCCATTTGTTCCTGTAATCGCTACAATTTTTTCATTTGTTAAATTTTGATAATATAAATCTAAGTCTCTTTTGATTTTTGTTTTATGAATTCCTGAAAATTTTTTGTTAGAAAAAGATAGCCCAGGAGTTACATATAAATTTTTATATTTTTTAAAGCTTGTTTTATTTATTTTAGCAAAATTTAAATTAGAAAATTTTTTATTTAGTAATTTTCTAGTTGCATCATCATCATCCCAACAATAAAATATTTTTTTTTGTTTTTTTAAGAGTTTAACAATTGATACACCACTTTTACTTAAACCATAAACATAATCAGCCATTTATCTAATCTTCAATGTTGCTAAACTTATAAGAGCAAGAACAATTGTGATGATCCAAAATCTAATTACAATTGTTGACTCAGCCCATCCTTTCTTTTCAAAATGATGATGAAGTGGTGCCATCATAAAAACCCGTTTTCCGGTTAATTTAAAACTTATAACTTGGATTACTACTGATAAAGTTTCTAAAACAAATAAACCACCTGCAATTGCTAATACTATTTCATGTTTAACCATAATTGCAATTGAACCTATGGTCGCCCCTAAGGCTAAGGATCCAGTGTCACCCATAAAAACCTTAGCAGGAGGAGCATTAAACCATAGAAAGCCAAGTGAAGATCCTATTAATGCTCCACATAGAACAGATAACTCTCCTGTACCTGCAATATAATTTATTAATAAATAATCAGAAAATATTATATTACCAGTAACATAAGCTATGAATGCAAAAGTCATTGCCACTATCATTACGGGAACTATTGCCAAACCATCTAAACCATCTGTTAAATTAACAGCATTTGCGGATCCAACAATTATAAATAAGGATATGACTAAGTAAAAATATCCAAAATTTATAATTAAATTTTTAAAAAAAGGAAATGCAATAGAAGTATCAATTTTATCATCCAAAATATATAAAATCACTAAAGAAATAATTAGAGCAAAAAATAATTGTAAGACTATCCTTGTTGTTCCTTTTAACCCACTACTAGAGTTTGATTTAATTTTTTTAAAATCATCTACAAAGCCAATAATTCCAAATATTAATAAAGATATAAGTCCTATCCATAAAAAATTATTATGTAAATCAGACCATAAAATTGAAGAAATAAGAACACTTAAAATTATTAAAACCCCTCCCATAGTGGGTGTTCCAGCCTTCTGAATAATATGAGTCTCTGGACCATCTTTTCTTATTGGCTGTCCCTCGGGCTGAACCAAGGATAGTTTATTAATTATAAATTGGCCAAAAATTAGTGAAAAAAATAACGAAGTTAGAATTGAGGCACCAACACGAAAAGTAATAAAATTAAATAAATTTAAAAAACTATATTGTGAAACAAATTCTTGAGCTATTAATTTAAACAAACCTTATCCTTTTTTGTGATTTTTTAATAATTTAATAAATTTATTTACCTCAGTTTTATTAGAACATTTAGCCATTATAATGGCATTTTTATGAACATTTTTATTTAAATAGCTCATTATACTTTGGCTACTATCTCTATATACATATTTGTTTTTTAATTCTTTAAACATACTTAGAGCTTTTTTAAAAAAGTTGCCAGATAAAATAACTTTATCAAATGCATGTCTTTCAACTTCCTTAATTATTCTAAAATGAAAATTTACTGATTTTAAACCAAGCTCATTCATATTTCCAAGAATTAAAATTTTTTTTGAACCTGATTTATTAAATAAAGAAAAATTTTTTATACTTTGTAACATTGTTTCAGGATTTGCATTATAAGAATGGTCAATTAATTTAATATTCAACCCATTAAATAGAATATTATGGATACTACCTCTACCTTCAATTAAAGGTATTTTACGAAGGTTCTTAATTATTATTTCTGTACTAATTTTATTTACAATAAAAAATGTAAGAACAAATATTAAGTTTGTTACTTTATGTTCTTCATACCTATCTAAATTAATTCTAATATTTTTTTTTAAAATTTTGATATTTAATTGATAGTGAGTTTGAATATATTTTATATTATCAATAAAACAATCAACCTTATTTTTTCCAATTGAAATAATTTTATTTAATTTTTGTTGTTTAGCTAAATTTTCTAAAATCTCTTCTTCTTTAGTATTTTTCTGTAAATAAAGAGTTTTAGCAAGAGGATTATATTTTTTACAAAAAATATCCGATTTTTCTTTTGCAATATTATTTTTAGTTTTAAATTTTTCAAGATGTGTTGAAAGAATATTACTAATAAATATCTGTGAAGGCTGTACTAATTTAGTTAAATCTCTAATTTCAAAAAAATTATTTGTACCTATTTCAAATATTGCAAAATGAGAATTAATATTCATATTCAATATTGAAATCATAACACCTAATTTATTATTATAACTTTTAATGGAAGCAGAAACGATAAATTTTTTATCTAAAAAAAACTTTAAATTTTCTTTTAAAGAAGTTTTTCCAGCACTACCTGTGATCCCAATAACTTCTCCATGGTAAAGAGATCTTTTTTTTATTGACAATTCTTCTATGAAAATAAAAGTATTTTCTACCAATAAAATTTGCTTATTAAAAGATATCTGACTAAATTTTTTATCAGTTATGACATATTTAGCTCCTACATTTAAAGCTTCATAGATAAATTCATTACCATGTATATTAGTTCCTTGTAATGCAATAAAAACATCATTTTTTTTTATATCTTTTGTATTAATTTTAATCTTATCTGATGAATTTATTAAGTATTTTTGAATTTTTTCATTAAGTGTCATAGTTATTTTATAAAACTTTTTGCTATTTTATAATCATCAAATTTGATTTTATTATTTTTGATTATTTGATATTTTTCATGCCCTTTGCCAGCTATGATTAGTATTTCATTTGTTTCTATTTCTCTAATAGCTGTTTTAATTGCTAAACGTCTATCAGATATTTCTATTCCTTTTGAACAATATTTTTTTAGAGTTTTTCTGATATTATCTGGATTTTCATTTCTAGGATTATCATCAGTTAAATATATTTTATTGGCATAATTTTTTACAATAATTGCCATTTTTTTTCTTTTACTTTTATCCCGATCCCCTCCACATCCAAAAACAATTGATGGTTTTATTTTATTATTAGTATACGTCTTTAAAACATGACTAATAGCTTCAGGAGTATGCGCAAAATCTATTACTATTTTAGATAATTTTTTTGCATAATTTATCTCTTCATATCTACCCGGTGCTGATTTTAGATTAGGTAATATTTTTATGATTTTATTAATTTTTATATTCATAGCTATTGCGCAAGCTATTGCGCATTCTAAATTTTCTTTTTGAATACTATTTATATTGAGTTTTTTTATTTTATATTTTTTACCTAAAATATTTAAAATAGATGTAGAATTTTTATTGAAATAAATATCCTTCGAACCAAATGTAATTATTTTTACATTTTTTGATTTAAGTTTTTTTTTTAAAATATTATAATTATTTAAACGATAATTAATTACAGCTATTCCATTTTTATTTAACACTTTTGTAAAAAGTAAAAACTTACTTTTTGTATAGGAAGTAAAATTCTTATGATAATCTAAATGATCATGTGATAGATTTGTGATTGCTGCTATATCAATATTGATATTATTCAATCGCCCTTGATGAAGTCCATGACTAGAAGCTTCAGAAATTAAATAATTTTGATTTTTTTTATTTGAGTAAGCAAATTGATAAAGGTCTAAATTATTAGGAGTAGTAAGTATCGAATCTTTTATTTTTTTTAAATTTTTATAATAACCTAAAGTTCCAACTAATTTTGTTGGAATTTTATTGGTATTGCAAATTTGACCTAAATACCAAGTTGTTGATGTTTTGCCATTTGTTCCAGTTATTCCTATGGATAATTTTGGTTGAATTGGCTGCCTATACTTTAATAAATTCAAAACTTCCTTATCTACATCTTTAACAACTACTTGTGTCAAAGTAATTTTTTTTAAATAAATATTAGTTAATATAACTTCTAAATCATTTGATAACGCATCTTTTAAATAAGATTGTTTAAAATTTTTATCTTTATTTATTACAAAAAGTGCCCCACTATCAACTTTATTTGAATGGTCTGTAATTAAATTAATTTTTTTTTTAGGAAGTGTACCTTTTATATCAGCGTTTATTAAAACCTTTGGAATATCAGAGAAAAGCATAGTCCAATCTATAGAATTCTTTTATGTCTGCTTTAAGAAATTTATTGTCAATATTTGAAGGAAGATTAAGTATTTTAATCATTTCAAAGATTATTTTTTTAACTAAAGGGGCATTTACTACGGCCCCTGTCATTCTCTGTTTTGAATCATCAGGTCTTTTTGGATATTCAATTGCTGTATAAACAATATATCGTGGATTATTAATTGGAAATACTCCAATAAAAGAAGTCATATTTCTATCTTTATAGTATTTTCCTTCTGGATCTATTAATTCAGATGTCCCAGTTTTGCCTCCGATATTATACCCATCAATTTTTACTCTGGGGCCAGTAAACTCAGTTTTAACTATGACTGCATTTAATAAACTTAAAAAATACTCTGAAGAATCACTTTTAAGTAAAATATTTTTTTTTAATTTATGATTTTCTTTCAAAATAAAAGAGGGGTTTACCTCATAACCATTATTAGCTAGTGTAGCATAAGCCTTTAC
>JABHWG010000055.1 GCA_018657885.1 Pelagibacteraceae bacterium | reverse complement strand
TAATTTTGATGAAGAAGCAAAGAATATTAAAAGATCTGATACGGCCTGTATAATATATACATCTGGAACAGGCGGTAATCCAAAAGGTGTAATGTTAAGTCACGGAGCTATGCTTTCAAACTGTACTGGTGCTCAAATCTTACTAAAAAATCTCTTAAAGGGGATGGATGAGATAAAATTTCTCTCTTGGTTACCATTATCTCACTCCTATGAACATACTTTACAGTTTTTTCAATTGGGTATTGGTGCTCAAGTTTATTATTCAGAAGGAATTGAAAAACTTGTAGTTAATATGGGCGAAGTTAGTCCACACTTCATGACTGCTGTACCAAGATTTTATGACTCCTTGCATACAAGAATTTCTCAAGGCCTTAAAAATCAAGGTAAGTTAAGCCAATCTCTATTTAGAGCAACTCTAAGACTTGGAAAGAAAAAATATAATGCAGAGAAGTTAAGTATTCTAGAAAATATAACTAATAGCATTCTTGATAAGTTAGTAAGAAGAAAAGTTAATAAAAGATTTGGTGGTTCACTAAAGGCACTTATTTCTGGTGGATCAGCTCTCAATTTTGAAGTAGGACTATATTTAACAGCTTTAGGTTTACCCCTACTACAAGGATATGGACAAACTGAAACCGCCCCTGTTGTATCTGCTAACCCTCCAGAAAAAGTAAAGTTAGATACTGTGGGCCCATTATTTAATGGCGTTAAAGTAAAAATTGCTGATGATGGTGAGATTTTAGTAAGCGGTGAAGTTGTAATGAATGGTTATTGGAATGATCATGAAGCAACGTCGAAAACACTTATCGATGGATGGATACATACTGGTGATATTGGAGAGTTTGATGAAGATGATTATTTGAAAATTACAGACAGAAAAAAAGATATACTCGTAAATGCTGGTGGTGATAATATATCTCCTTCTAGAGTTGAGGCAAAACTAGATATTGAGCCAGAAATTTCTCAATCTATGCTTTATGGAGATTTTAAAAATTACTTAGTAGCAGTGATAGTTCCTGATAAAGATTTTGCAATAAATTGGGCAAGAAAAAATTCACAAAATGAAAGTTTAGAGTCCATTATTAAAGACAATGAATTTAATAAATTAATTAAGGAGGTCATTACTAAAGTAAATAAAAATCTATCTGTTATTGAGCAAGTTAGAAAATTTATTTTGATTGATCATGAATTTACTATTGAAAATAGCATGATGACACCTTCAATGAAAGTTCGCCGTTTTAAAGTAAAAGATAAATATGGAGAAGAATTAGAAAATCTTTATTAAAATTATTTATTTTTATATTTTTCTAATTGTTCTTTAGTTGCCTCTTTTTGATTTTTGCCCTTCCATTCATCGTATGGCATCCCATAAATCAACTCTCTTGACTTATCGTAATCTAAATTAATATTTCTTTTTTCTGCAGCTGCTAAGTACCATTTAGATAAACAATTTCGACAAAATCCAGAAAGATTCATCAAATCAATATTTTGTACATCATTTCTATTTTGTAAATGATTAATTAACCTTTCAGCAACATCTGCCAATACTTCTCTATTAAATTTTTTATCCATAATTACTCAATTAAGTTTTATTTCAGTTAAATTAAATATATAAACATTCTTAATTCAATGAAACGTAATAGAAAAGCTAAAATTTTAGCAACTATAGGTCCAGCATCATCTACAAGTGAGGTTATTGAAAATATTTTTAATGCTGGGTGTGATGTATTTAGACTTAATTTTTCCCATGGCTCTATTGAAACACACCGTAAAAATCTTGATAGTATTAGAGGTTTAGAAAAAAAATATAATCATGCCACGTGTATTTTAGCAGATTTGCAGGGACCAAAGCTTCGTGTTGGAGAATTTGAAAAAACTGAAGAGAATTTAAAAAAAGGTCAAAAATTTATTTTAGATTTAAATTCTGAACTAGGAAATAGCCAAAGAATAAATTTTCCCCATCCTGATTTATATGAAAACTTAACACCAAATAGCACATTATTAATAAATGATGGAAGAATTAGACTTCAAGTTATTAAGCAAAAATCAGACCAATTAATTACTGAAGTTTTGAATGATGGGATTATATCTAATAATAAAGGAGTTAATATTCCTGATGTAATTCTTCCCATAGACTCACTTACTAATAAAGATAGATCAGATTTACAAAAAGCTCTTGAAATGAACGTTGATTGGATTGCACTTTCATTTGTTCAAAAAGCAGAGGACATAATAAAATTAAAAAAAATTGTTGATGGTAAAGCACTAATAATGGCTAAGATTGAAAAACCATCAGCAGTGAAAAATATTGATGAAATAATTGAAGTAGCTGATGGCATAATGATAGCTAGAGGAGATCTTGGTGTTGAAATGCCAACTGAAAAAGTTCCAATTATTCAAAAAAATATTATTAAAAGATGTCGACATTATGGGAAGCCAGTAGTGGTTGCTACACAAATGTTGGAGAGTATGATTACTAATTTAGTTCCAACAAGAGCTGAAGCTTCAGATGTAGCAAATGCTATATATGATGGAACTGATGCTGTAATGTTATCAGGCGAGTCAGCTGTTGGAGATTATCCAGTAGAGTCAGTGGCCACTATGAATAAAATTATTGAAAATGTAGAAAAAGATAAAAACAATTTTAACTTAGAGGTTGAGAGTTTAAATAATTTAAAAAAAATTGATAATACTGATGCGATCACAAACGCTGCCTATTCAATAGCAAATAATGCTGGTGCAAAAGCAATAATAACATTTTCTGTTAGTGGAAAAACTACTATGAGAATGGCAAGAGAAAGAGCTCCTGTTCAAATTATTGGCCTTTCCCCAAATCTTAAAACTTCAAGAAGATTGCAATTATTATGGGGAGTTAATTCATGCCATTCATCTCAAGATGCTGCCAATACTACAGAAATGGTTAATATAGCATGCAGTGTAGCAAAAAATAAAAACTTAGTAAAAGCAGATGACAGTGTAATAATTACTGCTGGAGTTCCGTTTGGTAATGCTGGTTCTACAAACTTATTAAGAATTGCAAAAATTATTGCTAATGAGGATCTTAATTAAGTTTCTCGCAAGCTCTTTTAATTCTAGAGCAGGCATCTTTTAAAATTTCATCATTAGTAGCATAAGATAATCTAAAATAAGGTGATAAACCAAAAGCAGCTCCATGAACACCAGCTATACCCTCACTTTCTAATAAATAAGTCATAAAGTCTTCATCACTAGTAATATTTTTACCTTCTGGTGTTTCTTTACCTATAATACCAGCACAAGATGGGTAAACATAAAAGGCCCCCTCAGGGGTTAAACAACTCAAACCTTCGACTTGATTTAATAAATCAACTACCAAATCTCTTCTCCTTACAAATGCTTCATTGTGATCTTTGATAAAATCTTGTGTGCCATTCAAAGCCTCAACAGCTGCTGCCATTGAAATTGAAGAAGTTGATGTTGTGCTTTGTGATTGTATTTTATTCATTGCTGCAATAATTTCTTTTGATGCACCACAATAACCAAGTCTCCATCCTGTCATACAATATGACTTAGAGACTCCATTT
>JABHWG010000150.1 GCA_018657885.1 Pelagibacteraceae bacterium | reverse complement strand
TGCCAAAGAACGCTCAACATTCCTCGTGGTTCGTGGTAGGGTAATCTAAATAAAATTATTTTAAAATATTTTTTGGTGAACGGCTTTATTTTTACCAGTTCTACCAAAAAAATAGGAGTTATTTATGAAAATAGGCTTTATAGGAATAGGATACATGGGCCATGGTATGGCTAAAAATATTTTAGAAAAAGGATATTCTCTAAAATTTATAGCTAATGTTAAAAGAAAAGCAGCGGATAATTTAATCTCAAGGGGGGCAATAGAGGAAACAAGAATTCAAGATCTTTGTCGCGATATAGATGTTTTACAATTATGCTTATCTTCAAGCGATCAAGTAGAAGATATTCTTATTAATAAGAGAGCAATTAATTTTTTAAAAAAAGATTCAGTTATAATAGATTCTACAACAGCTAACCCAGTATCTTCAGAAAATATTATAAAAATATGCACTGAGAACAATATTAATTTTATTGATGCTCCTCTTGGTAAAACACCAAAAGAAGCTTGGGATGGTAATCTAGATGCAATAGTGGGTGCTAAAAATGATGTACTAGAAAAATTTAGACCAATCATTGAATGCTGGGCAGGAAGAATAGTTCATGTAGGAGATCCTGGTTCAGGTCATAAATTAAAATTATTAAACAACATGCTATCTCTTTCCTACTATAGTCTTTATTATGAGGTTTTAACAATCTGTAAACAATCTAAAATTTCGGAAGAAACCTTTCATTCTGTCATTAGTGGCAGCAGGATGGATAATGAACTATTTCAATCTTTCATGAAGTATGTATTAGATCCAAGAAAAGAAAACCAACATAATTTTTCTGTTGATAACGCCAATAAAGATCTTGGGTATTTAATGTCCTTAGCAATGCAAAACAACGCACCAACTCTAATGGGATCTGCAGCTAAACAAGTATTTGAAAAAGCAAAATTTAATGGATTTGCAAATAAAAATGTATCTGAATTATATCATCTACTTATAAATAAGAAACATAATGAAATTATTTAAATAACTTTTGGTTAATCAATTTTATTTGCTAACAAATCTAAAGGAGTTAGAGCGTTTCTGGTTTGAAAGGTAGTTAAATTTTCTATTAAATTGAGCCAGCTTCAACCATATAATTATTTGCAGTACACATTAATGCATCATCAGAAGCTAAGAATAAAACCATACGAGCAACGTAAATGGGATCAATAAGATCTGGGAGGCATTGACGCTTGTACTGATTTTCTAGACCTTCGGGCGTCACCCATAACGTTTTCTGTCGCTCAGTCATAATCCATCCTGGGACTACAGTATTGACGCGAATACGGTGCTGACCGAGGTCACGGGCCATGGTCCTTGTCAATCCATGAACGGCAGATTTTGCTGTAGCATATGCTGGAAATCCACCACCAGCTTCCCACCAGGAATTTGAACCAATATTGATAATAGAGCCGCCACCCTTTTTTATCATTCCGTGTGCAACATGTTGAATAGCAAAAAACTGGTGACGTAGATTTGTCGACAATCTTTCGTTCCAGTAATCTTCCGTTACATCTTTCCAATCGTGGCGATCATCGCTTCCTGCGTTATTCACCAGAATATCTGCGGTACCTATGAGTGTCGTTAATTTTTTCATGGCTATTTTCATGGCTGAAATATCGCACAAGTCACAGATTTCAAAATGAACATTTTCGCCGAGAGTCTTTACAAGTTTTTGGCTTGCATCAGCATTCAAATCAATAAAACCAACTTTTGCCCCTTGTTTCACAAACGCTGAAACGATCTCAGCCCCAATACCTGAAGCACCACCAGTAACAATAACTACCTTTTTAGATAAACTAGGATAAATTGCTAAATTTCTTGACATTTTTTTCTTAATTACCACATTATTGTACATAATTAAATTAATTCAATCAATTATTAACATATGTGAAATTAAGTCTTCGCACATTAGGTTAATTTCTAAACTTATAAGTTAACTTTAAAAAAATAAAAAATAATTAACTCCTCAACATTCCTCGTGGTTGGTGGTAAGGTAAATTGATAAAAGGAGTTGATAATGCATAAAGGTTATATAGTGGCGCATCTAAGTGTTCATGACAAAGAAGGTTTTAAAAAATTTCAATCAATAGCAGGTCCAATCATTGCTGAATATGGAGGCAAAGTTCTTTGCCGCGAACCAAATCCTGAGGTTAGAGAAGGTAAACAATTAGGTGTTGCAGTAATTATTGAATTTGAAAGTATTGACTATGCTCGAAAATTCTATGAATCAGAAAAATATCAGGCTGCTAAAGCAGTGAGAGAGCTTGCATCAGATACGCACTTAATTTTAGTTGAAGGATTACAATAATTGGTAAAAATATTTTATTTTTAAAAATTTATAATTCCTAGATTTAAATAATGATAAATGAATATACACAAAGTAATGTTCTCATGTTTTTAATGTGATTAATGATGCTGCTGTAAAATATAAGGAAAACCTCTGATGATTATTGGTATAAGCTCTATATGTAAGAGCAAGAATTAAAAAATAATTTTAATATCTGGTCTAAAGGCATTCAAGGCAAAAGCAAAAGTAAGGGTGTAAGGAATATCAATTAAGTTAACATCCTGTTTCTGCTGAACAATAACTTGCCCAATATCTCTTCCCAAAGTTATTATGGGAGTATCTAAAGCAGAGGACATACCAGCAGACCAATTAATAATATAATTATCCATAATTATTTCTTTATTTTCTTTAAGATGATTTAAAGTAATGGCATGATCCGCAAAATAGACAACATACTCCATAGGGGCAATATTTAAATTATAATCTCCTTTATATAAAAAAGGAAAACTTGAAGAATCATATTTTGCATAAGGATTTTTTCCATAGGAACGATTAAGAGTAGTATCAAGAATAAGAGGTTCTATATTTAGCTTTTTTGCACGGTCTAAAGAGCTTTTCAATGATTCTAATCTTGAAGCCACTATATCTAATTGTTGACCAGCATATTTACCAATAAGGCCCTTTCCCGAAAATTGCTGCCACCAAGTTTCAGTTTGACGATCATACATGATTAAATCGCTATGTCTTAATTTTCCTGTTGTTCCAAAATCTAAAATTACATTATCAAATTTTCTTTTAAAAACAATTGAGGTGTTGCACAAAGGACAGTATGTTACGGTTATAGGAAATCCATCGATAGTATCGTTGACAATTTCATGCCACATTAAAATTGATAGTGGGTAAATCTTAAACTCATTATTATGATATAAAGACACCACAGGGCTGTTCCAATTTTCTTCATGATCTAGTTTGGTGATTGCAAGTGAAGAAAATTTTGGTTGATCAATTGAAGGAATGCCGTCGCGTGGAGGTCCGCCTGACACTATTTCTTCAAAATTAATCGTTGTTTTGGAAAAGTCAGTTTTAGGAAACTGAGCTTCCCAGGCAGATGGTACAGCCACTGCGGTATTCGCAAAATAAATTAACGTTATTAATACCAATACGTTTAATTTATAATAAATATTAGAAATTCTCGACATACTCTCCCCGAGCTGGATAATTTTTTTCAATAGCAAAATCTAGTGCTTGCAACAAACCTTTAAAAGAAGGGCGTGCGAAAACCATAGTTTGTATATTTGCATAATAGAGAGTTTGATCAGTTCTAATTATAAAAACTCCTGGTTCAGAAAACTTGGCAGGTTCTTCTATTCCAACTGAAGTTTTACCTCTTCCCTCCGAAATATAAAGCCCCCATGCACTAGCCGTTGAAAGAGGTAAATTATATCCGATTGGAAAGTCGGGCCGCCCAATTTTATTATACATCTGCTGTGCCCTGTCTTCATTATCAGAAGATATTGCTATAATTTTAGTTTTTCTTTTAAAAAATTCATAAGTTAGATATTTTAACTCTGTTAAGTAATCAAGGCATAAAGGGCAATGGAGCCCTCTATAAAATACTAATAAATTAAATTTCCCTTTGGTTTGAGAAGAAAGGATATATTTTTCTTGATCAAGAAGCGATATGTTCAAATCTGGAACTTTTTGCCTTGGTATTATCATCCTAATTCTTCTTTGTTCTTGATATTAGAATTATAAAAAAAAATGAAAACTACCACAGATAATATTAAAACCTGAAACTCCATTCCCCCCATGGGATGAGTCTCAGAAGCTAAAAAACTCCACCTACCCCAATGATA
>JABHWG010000112.1 GCA_018657885.1 Pelagibacteraceae bacterium | reverse complement strand
GTATCACGCTTTAGCTGTTTCGATACACACCCGCAAGCTGTCTCAAATCGGTGTATAGTCTTATTTAATTTAAATGCTATTTTTGTCAATATTTCTTCATTTTAATCAATAAATTACTGTTTATTTTGATTTATTGTCATATAATTTGTAAAGACTGCCACTTATTATGGATAATAAAAAATTAGATCTACTTAGGGATAGTATTAATTTACTTGATGATAAAATATTAGATCTTCTTAAAGAAAGATCTGAAATTGTTACTAAAATTGGTGAACAAAAAAATTCAAAAATTAATGTAGTTGATATTGATAGAGAGCAAAAAGTTCTTGATAGGCTTTTACATAATTCTAAAGCAAAATATTCCAAAGATTCAATAGTAAGAATTTGGAGAGAGATTTTTCAAGCTTCAACAAAATTACAAGAGAATAGTAACTCTGCAATTAATACAAAAAGATCAATTAATTCCATTAATATTTATAAAGGTGGAAAATCTTCTGTGAAAGGTAGAGAAAATATAATCAAACTATCTTCTAATGAAAACTCATACGGACCATCGCCTAAAGTTATGAAAGTTATAAAAAAAGAAGAAACATTATTAAATGCACACCGCTATCCAAACATAGATGGCTCTAAGCTTAGAGAAAAGTTAGCGAGTGTTAATAGCCTAGACCCTAGCAGAATCGTTCTTGGTTGTGGGTCTGATGAAACATTACTTTTTGCTGCTTTGGCATTTTGTCAAGATGGTGATGATATAATTCATGCTCAACACGGATTTGAAATGTATTCTATTATTAGTAAGGTAGTGGGTGCAACATCTAAGTTAATAAAAGAGGATGAAAATTTTAAAATAAATGTAAATTCTATTTTGAATGAGGTGACGCCTTCTACTAAAATTATTTACTTAGCTAATCCTAACAATCCCACTGGGACATATCTAGCACGTACTGAAATTGTTAATCTTTTAAAAGAATTGCCAAAAAATATTGTAGTTGTTTTAGATGGTGCTTATGCTGAATATGTTATGCAGGATGATTATGACGGAGGCTTCTCTTTGGCTGAAGAGTTCGAAAATATAATTATAACTAGAACTTTTTCTAAAGCTTTTGGTCTTGCCGGGTTGAGAATTGGCTGGTGTTATGCTAGTGAAAAAGTAGCTCATATTTTAAATAAAGTTAAAGGCCCCTTTAATACGCAGAGTATTTCTCAGGAAATGGCCATAATTGCTTTAGAAGATAAGGAATACTTGGAGAAGGTTGTTAATAATAACCATGTTGTTAAAAAGTGGTTTGAGGATGAATTAAAAAAATTAGATATCAATGTACATTCTTCTGAAGGAAATTTTTCTTTTGTTGAGACATCAAAAGAAAGAGTAAAAATAATATCAACACATCTTATAAATGAAGGAATACTTGTTCGACAATTAGATAGCTATGGCTTACCTAATTGTCTTCGTATAACTATTGGTACAAAAGTTGAAATGGAAGAAACCATTAAATCTTTGAAAAAATTGTAAAATGACTAAAAAATTTAACTCAGTTTTAATTATTGGTATGGGCTTAATTGGTTCATCAATTTCAAGAGCCTTAATAGAAAATCATGTAGCAAATAATGTATATGGTTTAGATTCTGATTCTAAAGTAATTAAAAAATGTCAAAATTTAAACATTTTAATTCAAGGAGAGACAGAATTAAAAAATTTTGATTTCCAATTTGATTTAGTAATTATCTGTACACCTTTAAGTACTTATAAACAAATTTTTCAATCTTTATCAGAATTTGTCTCTCAGCCAACTTTGGTAACAGATGTGGGTTCAACAAAAATGAGCACTATTAATGATTTTAAAAATATTAAAGAAAATAGAAATATGACTTTTATTCCTTCACACCCAATTGCAGGTTTAGAGAAGAGTGGACCAGAACATGGTTTTAGTAAATTATTTGATAATAGGTATTGTATATTAACCCCTTATGAAAAGAATGATGACTCAATAAATAAAATTAGTGAAATGTGGAAATCAATTGGAATGAAAATAGAAATTATGGATGCGGATAGACATGATAGGGTTCTAGCGATGACTTCTCATATCCCGCAGTTAATTGCTTTTTCAGTGGTTGGTACAGCAACAGAACTTGAGTCCCATATGAGAGATGAGGTTATTAAATATTCAGCTGCTGGATTTAGGGATTTTACCAGATTGGCTGGAAGTGATCCAGTTATGTGGAGGGATGTCTACAATAAAAATAAGGATGCTGTATTAGAAATGCTTGGAAGATTTAGTGAAGACCTCTCAACATATCAAAAAGCTATTAGAAATGGAGATTTAGAATTTCTGCAAAATAAATTCAATCAATCTAAGAAAATTAGAAAAGAAATTGAAGATATTGGTCAGGCAGGAAGTTTTGATCCAACAGAGAAAAAAAATTAATCTAAAAGTCTACTGGTAGCTGACTCAATAGAGTTTTGAACTCTTATCAAGACATTTTTTTTATCAAGACCTACCTCAATAGGAGGTAAAAACTCAATAATAATATGACCTTTTTTTATAACGCTCATTCCTTTTTGCCAAAATAAGCCTGAATTTAGAGCTACAGGCTGAAGAGCTCTTTTTGTTGTATTGTAAATACCAACAAAGCCAGATTTATAGTCAGGTTTTGCTCTAGGCTTTTTTCTTGTCCCTTCAGGAAAAATGATTATTGTTGAACCATCATCTAATTTTTTTTTAACATCAGATATCATTTTACGCATTGTGGCTGCATGGCCCTTTCTATCAATTGATACCATATTACTTTTCAATAAATATTGTCCAAAGATTGGTATATAGAAAAGCTGTTTCTTATGGATAAAAAAACTATTTTTTAAATAGTAATAAAGAGCAAATGTTTCAAATGCTGATTGATGTTTTGCCACAACTATCATTGGTTCATTTGATAAATTATCAAGTCCTCTAATTTCATGAGTAACACCACAAATATATTTTAAAAAAATAAATATGCCCTTGATCCAAATTTTAGTTGGAAACTGGATGTACTTGCTAGGTAAAAACATAAAAGGTAGGCACAAAACTCCCATAAAAACAGTCCATGATGCTAAAGCGCAATAAAAAAGAATAGTAAGTGACAACATACAATAAATTTTGTTTTATATACTATCCTCTCTGCTCTATATATAGAATATGTTCATTCAGTGCTCAGATTGTGATTATAAATACTTAGTAAATTCTGCAGATTTAAAACCTGACGGTAGAATGGTTCAATGTGCAAATTGTAATCATCGTTGGTTTCAAGAACCATTGAAAGGGGAGGAGATATTAGCATCTTCAGTTCCAAAAACTTCTCAAAAAGAAGAGCATGACAATGCTAATAACAAACAGAGTGAGGAAGAAGAGTCTACACCTAAAGAAATTAAAAATTTACCAAGTACCGTTGTTAAAGAAAAAAAAGTAAGTTTAGTAAATACTTTTTTAGTAGTTTTTTTAATAGTGTTTTTATTCTTTTTATTTTGGGTATTTAAATCTTATGGAACAAATATTTTTGTTTTAGTAAAATTTTATATTAATGAGTTTTTTTTCAACTTAAGGTTGATAATTGATGATTTGGCAAAAATTGTTTTTCAAATTTTAAATTAATTAAACCATTCAGGGATCTGATCAAGAGCAATAAACTCTTTCACATTTAAAGGCTGATGAATGACAACAAAATCCTCATTGTTAACAAGAATCTCTAATGGTAATCCCCGTGAGTTATAATTAGATGCCATAACTTTTCCATAAGCTCCTGTATCTTTTATAACTAATAAGTTTCCAACTTTTTGTTTAGGTAGACCTATATTTTTTGCAAATATATCAGAGCTCTCACATATAGGTCCTGCAATGGTATAATTAATAAATTCGTTACTATCTTTATTTACCGCCTCTATTTCATGGTGAGCTTGATAGAGCGCTGGTCGTATCAGTGAATGCATACCAGCATCTGTTATTAAAAAATTAATTCCACCATTATTTTTTGTAGTTATGACTGATGTTATTAAAATTCCTGCATTGGCAACAAGGTACCTTCCTGGTTCAAATGAGAGTTTATAAGGTGTGTCATTAAAGCATTTATTTAATTCTTCTTTTAAAAGCTTTAGATTTAGCGCTTCTTTATTTTCTTGATATTTAACTCCAAGACCTCCGCCTAAATCAACATGCTTAATAGAATAACCTTTATCGATAAAAATTTGTGCATTATTTTTCATTTTTTGAAAAATTTTTATAAATACATTTATACTGAATATTTGACTACCAACATGACAGCTAATACTAATAAGATTAACGTTTTGTAAATCTTTTAAAATTTGAAACATTTCTTCTAATTGATCAGTATCAATTCCAAACTTATCTGTTTTTTTCCCAGTAGTTATTTTATCGATTGTTTTGCCATCAATATTAGGATTTAGTCGTATGCCAATATCCACTTTTATATTTTGATGCAGTGCAACTTTATCAATTCTTTCCAGCTCATCGATTGATTCAACATTGATAAGGCGTATATTTTTTTCTATTGCATAAGCTATATCTTTTTTAGTTTTACCTATTCCTTCAAAAATTATTTTTTTAGAACTTACCCCAGCTGTGATAGCTCTCTCTAATTCACCAACGGAAACAACATCGGCGCCAGCACCTAATGAAGCCATCAATTTTATTATGGCCTGATTAGAATTAGCTTTTATGGCATAAAAAATTTCAGTATCTAGAGTATTCTTTAAACTTTCATAGGTGCTAGTTATTTTGGATTGAGAATATACATAAAATGGAGTGGGATGTGCCTGACTAATATCTTCTAAAGAAACACCCTCAATAAAGTGTTTATTATTTATATGATTAATCATTTATTCTGTTTCTATTATAACTGATTGCTGTCTTTCTTTTTCAGCTTCAAATCTTTCAATACAGGCCTCATCACAAGGGTAGCTAATAACAGATTTATCTAACTTATCCTCAGGAAGACTTAAAGGCCCAACCTTTCCACAGCTGTAAAGACAAAAAGAAAATAGAAGAATAAATATATAATTTTTCATTAAAGATATTTTTTTATAGCATTTTTAATCGTTTGTTTAACACTTTGTGGAGATGTTCCTCCAAAACTTTTTTTATTTTTAATGCTCTCCTCAATAGAAAAAGTTTTTTTTGCTTCTTTATTAATTTTTTTATTAAATTTTTGTAATTCAGTGAGCTTGAGTTGATGAAGTTTTTTATTATTTTCATCGGCATAGGCAACAATTTTACCTGTTAAATGGTAAGCTTCTCTAAAGGAGAGTTGTAAATTCTGCACAAGCCAATTTGCAAAATCTGTTGCTGTTGCATTAGAATTATTTACTGCTTCAGCCATTATATTATTATTAAAACTAATTTTTGACCACATTTCGGACATAACCCCTAAAGTTAAATATACATCATCAAATGTAGAAAAAACTATTTTTTTATCATCCTGTAAGTCTTTGCTATATGCCAATGGTAACCCTTTAAGAATTATTAGCAGTGCATTTAAATTACTAATAACGCTACTTGCTTTTCCTCTTACTAATTCAGCACCATCTGGATTTTTCTTTTGAGGCATAATTGAGCTACCTGTTGCTAATTCATCAGGCAAAATGATAAAATTAAACTGTTGATTAGACCAGAGAATAATTTCTTCTGCCATTCTAGATAAGTGTGTACTAATTAGAGATAGAACAAATAAAAATTCTACAGCAAAATCTCTATCTGAAACACTATCAAGTGCGTTTGCCGTTGGTCTTGAGAAATTTAATAATTTTGTTGTAAAATTTCTATCAATTGGAAATGAAGTGCCTGCTAAAGCTCCAGAACCAAGTGGATTTTCATTTAATCTTTTCATACAATCAAGCAATCTAGATCTATCTCGACCCAGCATTTCAACATAAGCAAGACAATGATGTGCTAAAGAGATAGGTTGTGCTACCTGAAGATGTGTATAGCCAGGCATGATTGTATTAGTATTTTTATTGGCAACCTTAATGAGATTTTTTTGTAAGATTTGAAGTTGTTTATCTAAACTCACACTATTATTTCTTATCCAAAGTTTAAAGTCCGTAACAACTTGATCGTTTCTTGATCGTGCTGTATGTAATTTACCAGCAGTTTTGCCTATTTTTTTAAATAACAAAGATTCTACATTCATATGTATATCTTCCAGTTCTTTTTTGAAGGTAATTTTACCTGATGTAATACTTTTTAAAATTGATTTAAGTCCATTAACAATTTTAAGTTCTTCTTTTTTAAAAATAATCTTTTGCTTACCGAGCATTTTGGCATGGGCTATTGAGCCTTCAATATCCTCTTTGTATAATCGATGATCTGTATCAATAGAATTATTGATCTTTTCTAATAACTTAGAAGGATTTTTTTTTAAGTGTATATTTCTGGACGGATTCTTTTTCATCGCGTGCGCCTATAAAGCTATTTACAATATTTTTCACGCAAATACGTCATTTATTTGTATTTCTTTTGGTGAGATTTTGTGATTTATCTATATATACTCTTAAAAAAATGAAAATATCAAAAGTAGTAGTTATTGGATCTGGTACAATGGGAAGTGGTATTGCTGCTCAGGTAGCTAACGCTGGTTTGCAAGTCTATTTATTGGATTTAACAAAAGAAATTGCTGCTAAAGCTTGTGAGCGCATTAAGGATTCTAGACCTCCTCTATTAATGGAAGAAAATAATCTTAATAAAATTATTCCTGGAAGCATTGATAATGATTTAGAAATACTAAAAGATGCTGACTGGATTGTGGAGGCAGTTGTTGAAAGAATAGATATTAAAAAATCTATTTATTCTAAAATAGACACTCTTCGTAAACCAGGGACACTTGTATCATCTAATACATCTTCTATCCCACTAAAAGTTCTAAGTGAAGACATGTCAAAAGAAATGAAAGAAGTTTTTTGTATAACACATTTTTTTAATCCTGTTCGCTATATGCGTTTACTTGAATTAGTTATAGGTCCACAAAATGACAAAGAAAAAATAAATGATCTTGTTGTCTTTGGGGACAAAATATTAGGAAAGACAGTTGTTGTTTGTAGTGACTCACCTGGTTTTTTAGGTAACCGTGTTGGTGTTTATGCGATGCAAGTTGCTATGACTGAAGCCTTTAACCTAGGTCTTAGTGTTGAAGAAGCCGATGCTGTTTTTGGAAGACCTCTTGGTATTCCTAAAACAGGTATATTTGGATTATATGATTTAATAGGAATTGATTTAATGGCTGATGTTTTAAAAAGTTTTATTAAAGAATTACCAAAAAGTGATTCTTTTCATGAGGTGGGAAAAGAACTACCTATTATAAATCAACTTATCGCAGATGGTTACACTGGAAGAAAAGGAAAGGGTGGTTTTTTTCGAATGAATAAGTCCTCAGGTGCAAAAGTTTTAGAATCACTCAACTATAGAAACAATACTTATCATGAATCAAAAAAAGTAGATTTAGCACTCCCTGACGTAATGGATGTTATGAAAGTAATAGAGCGAGAAGATGTATATGGAAAATACGCATGGTCTATTATGAAAAAAACAATTCTATACGCATCAAGTTTAGTTCCTGATGTTACTGAAAACTTTAATGATATTGATGATACAATGAAATGTGGATTTAATTGGTCAAAAGGTCCATTTGAAATACTTAATGAAATTGGAATTGAGAATTTTGTTTCAAAACTCAATCAAGATGAAGAAATTCCCTCTTTCATTAAACAACTGCTAGATCAAAAGAATTCGTTATTTAAAACGTCTGATAATGCTGTAGAATATTTTCATCCAAAGCACTTTTATGTACCTATGCAAAGACCTGATGGTGTAATCTCTTTATCAGACATCAAAAAATCCTCAAAGCCAATTTATACTAATACATCTGCCTCAATTTGGGAGATGTCTGGAAAATCAAAGTTTATCTGTGTTGAGTTTCATACAAAAGCAAACGCACTTGATGGACTGACCAATGATTGTTTAATGAAAGCGCATGATTTATGTAATGATAAATATGATGGAATAGTTATTGCTAATGATGCAATGCAATTCTCTGCAGGAGTCAATTTAAACTATTTTTATGATAGGGCGGTTAATAAGGAATTTAAAGATATTGATATTTTTCTTAATAATTTTCAGCAATCACTTTACCAACTCCAACATGCAAAATTTCCTGTCGTGTCTTGTCCTTCAGGATTAGCTATTGGTGGAGGATATGAGCTTATTTCACAAACTAGTTTTATTGCAGCACACTCCAACTCTGTACTTGGTTTAGTCGAATCGCTTGTAGGTTTAATACCTGCAGGAGGTGGGTGTAAAGAAATGCTACGTCGATGGGCCACTCACTCAGAAATAAAAAATGATCCAAGATTATTATCGTTAAAAGTTTTCAATTTAATAGGGTATGCAACCACTGCTGACTCGCCCATTAAAGCAAAGGCTCAACAATTTTTAGGAGAGCAAGATATTATGGTAATGAGCAAAGACCGTTTAATAGAAGAGGCAGATAATCTTATTTTTTCAAAAAAAGAAACTTATCAACCATTAGATAGTGCCTCCTTTTCTTTACCAGGCTCAACTGTAATGTCAGACATGATGGATATATTACATGGGTTAAAGGATAAAAAAATAATTGGCGAACATGGTATTGAGGTTGGTAAAAAATTAGGGTACATGTTGAGTGGTGGTGATACAACCCCATCAACAATACTAACAGAACAAAACCTATATGATCTTGAAAGGGAGATCTTCATAGATCTAATAAAACAAAAACCAACACAAGAACGAATTAGACATACTCTAGATACAGGAAAACCTTTATTTAATTAATTGATCCTTTCCACTAAGGATTTTAATTATTTTTTTTAATGTTATAAACAATACTATGAATCAATTTTCAACAGATCTTGATAAAAATAAAGCTAATTATGTTCCTCTATCACCTTTAAGTTTTATTACTCGTGCTAAAGATATTTATCCAAATTATGAGTCCGTAGTATACGGTAATAGAAACTATACATGGTTTGAAACTTATAACCGATGTACAAAATTTGCTAGTGCCTTGACTAAACAAGGTATTAGTCTTGGTAGCACTGTCTCTATTATAGCAGCAAACACTCCAGAATTATTAGAAGCACATTATTCAATCCCAATGACCGGTGGTGTTATTAATACAATTAATACAAGATTAGATGCAGAAACAATTGCTTATATTTTAGAACACAGTGATGCTAAATTATTAATTACTGACACACAGT
>JABHWG010000148.1 GCA_018657885.1 Pelagibacteraceae bacterium | reverse complement strand
GACTAAATCAGGTTTTGATTTAGAAATTTTAAGTATGGCCAATGAAATAGTAAATATTCCAATTATAGCAAGCGGTGGTGTTGGGTCTATGAAGCACTTTTATGATGGGGTAACAATTGGCAAAGCAGATGCTTTACTCGCAGCCTCAGTCTTTCATTTTAATGAATTTAGTGTAATGGATGTTAAAAATTATTTAAAAAAACATAACATTGAAGTCAGAGTATAAATGAGTGACCCGTTCCTAGATTTATTTTTAATAATCGAAAATAGAAAATCTTCTAAAGATAAAAACTCATATACCTCTAAGTTATTAAAAGAAGGTGAAAAAAAAATTGCTCAAAAGTTTGGTGAAGAAAGCGTAGAATTGGTTATAGATTATCTTAAAGGAACAAAAAAAAGAACTATTGAAGAAGCCTCAGATGTTATTTATCATTTATTTGTTTTGCTAAGTTCTAAAAATATTAGTTATACAGATATTGAAAAAGAACTAGCTAAAAGAAAAAATGTACGACGAAAATAATATATTTGCTAAGATTATTAGAGGAGAGATACCTTGTGAAAAAATTTATGAGGATGAGGAAGTGCTTTTTTTTAATGACATAAACCCTATTGCAAAAATACATGTTTTAGGAATACCAAAAACACCTAGCACTGACTTTTCTGATTTTATATTAAAAAATGATCCTGAGAAAATTGCAGAATTTTATAAAAAAATAAATATGATAGTTGAAAAACTTGAAATTAGAGACAGTGGTTATAAAATTATTACTAACTCAGGTGATAATGGTGGGCAAGAAGTCCCACATTTTCATGTCCATATCTTGGGTGGCGAAAAAATAAATTCTTAAGTTTTATTATTATTCTTTTATTATTACGTAATTTATAATTTCTGTTACCCCTTTTACTGTTTTGGCTACTTTTACTAACTCCTCTAATTGATCAGCCCTTGATGTTATTCCAGCAATATAAACCTTTCCTTGAATTGTTTCAAAATTATACGAAATTGATCTTAAGCCAATTGTTTTAGCTGCCAGTCCTCTAACTTGAGTAGTGATCCATAAATCTTGAGCATATTCCTTAATTGATTCTCTATTTCCAATTTGAATTTCATTTATAACTTCATTAACACCCTCAACATCCCAAACTCTTCTCACAGCATCAATTCTAATTTCTTGATTATCTACTAACCCAGTTAACAAAACTCGTCCTTCCAGCACATTGGTGCCAACATCAATAAATAAATTATCATCAGAATTAATAAATTTTGAAGCAATATTAATTTTAATTGTTGCGTCATCTACTACTGTTCCAAAACTTCTGTCACCCTCTGCAACAACCATACCTGTTGCCCCACCTGAAGCCAAGATACCCGCTGGAGAGCAACTAAGGATATTAATAGAAGAAAGTAACAAAACTAGAAGCAAGATGTTATTTTTCATTTTGTATCTCTAAGGCCTTTTTATATATTTCTTTTTTTCCAATATTTACAACTTTATGTACTATTTCGACGGTGTCAGTCAAAGAAAATTTCTTTAATAACTTACTTATTACATCCTTAGTTTCACTGTTAATAAAATTTGTGGAAATATTTGAAGTTTCATCACCTTCAACCACAACAACAAACTCTCCAAGGCAGTTTTTTGAGCTTTCTGAAAATTTTTTTAATACCTCATGGGAGGGTCCCATAAAGACTCGTTCATTTAATTTTGTAATTTCTTTACATACAGCAATTTTTCTATCTGTCATTTTTTTGTTTAATACCTCTAAAAGTAATAAAATTTTATATCTAGAGACAAAAAAAACAGATGTAACCTGTGATTTATTTACTATCTGCACAAATTCAGCAATATTTTTTTTTGTTTTGGGTAAAAAACCACGAAATATATAATTGTTTATAGGAATAGAAGAAAGTTGAAGAGCACTTATTACTGATGATGCGCCAGGAACAGTAGTTACATAAATATTATTTTTTATACAAAATCTAACCAGTTTATATCCTGGATCAGAAATTAAGGGCGAACCAGCATCAGAAATAAGAGAATATGTTTTATTTTTTAAATCATTACTTATTTTATTAATCACAACTTCTTCATTGTAATCATGAAGAGAAATTAACTTCTTTTTTATGTCTAGATTTAATAGTAGTTTAAGTGAATGTTTTGGATTTTCACAAATTATGGCATCACAATTTTTTAAAACCTCAACGGCTCGAAAGCTTATGTCCCCTAAGTTTCCTATAGGTGTTGAGACTATATACAAACCTGTTTTCATGATATTTTTTTTATTCTTTATTATATTGTTAGTTTCTTGTGCTCCAGTAAATAATAATTCTGGCGTAAATAAGAAAAGCTTACAAAAAAAATCACTAAGTGTGGATGCCCAAGAAAATAAACAAACAACACCTATCAAAGAAAAGAATAATGAAAAAAAAATTAACTCGAAAATGAAAGCTAAAATTCAAAATAAAGTAACTATTATTTTGTCAAACAAAGATGATCCAAATATTGCACTTCAATTTTTAAATACCATCGAACTTGCAGTATATAAAAAAAAGTTAAACAATATTTATTTTGATATTAAAAGATACGATACTGCTGAAGAGTTAATTAACATAGTTGAAGATATGAATTTATTGGGAAAAATTTTTATTGGACCTATAAGCACGAGGGATACAGAATTAATGGGTAGATATTGTGAGGAGGGAGCAGTTTTTTTTTCTTTTTCATCTAATAAAACTTTAGCCGATGATTGTGTTTATCTGGTTAATTTTTTCCCTGATAACGAAATGCGTGCCGTTTTTAATTATTTTCCAAACAACTCAAGAATAGCACTTTTATATCCTGAGAACTCTTATGGTTTTGGTATTAATATGATTATAGACAGTATAGCTAATAAAAGTGACTCAGTTATTATTAACAGAGCTTCTTATAATGAAAGTCTTAGCAACGCCCCTGAGGCTATAAAAGAGCTTGGTAAGTATGAATTAAGAAAATATGAACTTAATAGACAAAAAAAAATTTTAGCATCTAAAAAAGATGATGAATCTAAAAAAAGATTGATTAAGCTTGAGAGGTTTCAAACAACACAGAATTTTGATTTTACTCACGTAATTATTGCAGACTATGGCTTAAGATTATTGCAGGTAGCCCCACTTTTGCCATACTATGATATTGATCCAAATATTGTTAAATTTGTAGGAACTGGAGCTTGGGATGATGAGGTTTTTTATGACGAGCCAAGTTTAAACGGGGCAATTTATCCTGGTATTGAGTTTGATAATAGAGAGGAGTTAGTAAGAGATTATTATGAGTTATATGGTGAAAAACTATTAAGAATATCAACTCTTCCATATGATCTTGTTGGTTTATTGGATTTTGTAATTAACAAGAACGAAAATCTTGATTCTCTTTATGCGTTGCTTAATAATAATAACTTAAGATTCTCAGGTCTTGATGGTAGTTTTTATTTTTTAAACAATTCGATAGAGAGAGATTTAGGTATTCTTAAAATCAATAAAGGTACAGTAGAATTAATATCAAAATAAAAATGATTGCAGTTTTGTGACTGCAATCATTCTATGACTTATTTTATTTTTTTGTTTTGATCCCATTTCTGCAAAAGTTTTTTTATAATTAACTGGAATAAAAATTGGATCATAACCAAATCCATTTTCACCTAAGGGTTCTAATGAAACTTTCCCATCAATTCGTCCAAGAAAAATTATATGATGGTTGGTGTTAAGAGTTAAAGAAATTGCTGTTACAAAAAAAGCTTTATCATTATTTTTTTTTCTTACATTTGTAATAATATAATCAAAAGCATCACTATCAGATGAAAATTTTTCAAGAAATCTTTTTGACTGAACACCAGGTTTATCATTTAAGGCCTCAACACAAAACCCAGAATCATCTGCAAAACACGGCATATTAAATTTTTTTTGACCATAAGATGATTTAATTTTTGCATTAGCAGAAAAGGTTTCACCAGTTTCTTTTGGTTCTTGTATATTTTTAAAGGAGTTTAGATTATGAATTTTAGTTATATTAGATGTGAAAATTTTATTTATTTCTTCAATTTTTTTTTGATTATGAGAGAAAAATAAAAGTTCTTTCAAAGTTAGCTCAGCACATTTTTTTGTTTTGCTATTATTTGATCAACCCCAATTTTTGCTAATTTATAGATATCTTGGTATTGGTCTTCACTAAAAAAGTACTCTTCCCCAGTAACTTGAATTTCAGAAATCTTATCATTCTCACAAATAACAAAATTTGCATCAACTTGGGCAGCTGCATCTTCTTCATAATTTAAATCTAAGCAAGGTTTGTTATCAATTATTCCCACTGAAATTGCGGCTACAAAATTTTTAATAATATTTTGTTGAATATTGTAATTGTTTTTAAGCTTTTCTACTGCCATGTATAGCGCGACAAAGCCACCACTGATAGAAGCAGTTCTTGTTCCACCATCAGCTTGAATTACATCACAGTCAATTTTTATCTGTCGTTCCCCAAGAGCTTCTAGGTTTGTAATAGAGCGTAAACTTCTTCCAATTAATCTTTGTATTTCCTGTGTTCTTCCACTTTGTTTTCCTCTAGCAGCCTCTCTGTCAATTCTAGTATTAGTAGAGCGAGGAAGCATCCCGTATTCTGCAGTAACCCAGCCTTTGCCAGAGTTTCTAAGCCATGGTGGTGTTTTTTCATCAATAGACGCTGTGCAAAGCACATGCGTGTTACCAAACTTTACTAGACAAGAACCTTCTGCATGTATGTTTACATTTATTTCAAAACTTACATCTCTTAATTGATCAAAATTTCTATCTTTTCTCATTTAATCTATCTAATAATTGAATTTCATTATTAATACACCAATATATTGCTTATGAAGAGTAATTTGTACATAGAGTTAACGGATCGCACTAAACAAATATTTAAAACAGTTGTTGAGACTTATTTAGAAACAGGTTCTCCCTCAGGATCTGAAACTGTGTTGAAAAAAGCTGGTTTAGATATTTCCTCAGCATCAGTTAGATCCATATTATCAAATTTACAAAAAGAAGGTCTGCTATTTTCTCCCCACACATCAGCTGGAAGAGTTCCAACAGAAAAAGGAATGCGTTTTTTTGTTGATGGCCTATTAGAGTTTGGTAGGATTTCTAAATCTGAAAAAGAAAATATTGAACAACTCAGTTCATCTAAAAGCAAATCATATCAAGAGGTTTTAGATGAAGCATCAAGATCTATTTCTGGTTTATCAAATTATGCAGGAATAGTAATTGCTCCTAAATATCAAAAAAACTTAAAACATCTTGAATTTATAAGGCTAAATAATACCCAAATCATGTCTATTTTAGCATATGAGAATGGAGAAATTGAAAATAGAATAATTGAAGATAGCGGGAAGTTCACGAACTCTCAATTACTTCAAACATCTAATTATCTCAGTGAAAAATTTAAAAACAAAAATATTAGTGAAATAAAAAAAATTATTGAATCTGAAATCATGAGCACCAGATCAAATTTAGAAGAGATTTCGAAAAAGTTAGTAAAAAAGGGAATTGTTGAAATTGAACCGAAGATGAATAACCCTTATATTTTTTTACACGGTCAATCTAAGCTATTGAAAGATGAAATTATATCAAAAGATCTTGATCAGATTAGACAACTATTTGATGATATTGAGAATAAAAGTACTTTTATAGATATTTTAGAAAATGCAGGTAAGGCAAAAGGGGTTCAGATTTTTATAGGATCTAAAAATTTTTTATTTAAACACTCTGGTCTTTCTATGGTAATGGCCCCATATAAAAACAAGGAACAAGAAATAGTAGGAGCTATTGGGGTGGTTGGACCAACAAGATTAAATTATTCAAAGATTGTACCTCTTGTTGATTATACATCTAAGATTATAGGAAAGGTTATTAAGTGATGAAGAAAGAAAGAAAAAACACTAAAGAGGAAGTTTTGGAAACTAGTGATATTGAAGATAATAATGAAAAACATGAAGAAATACAGGATGAAAATTCAGATGAAACATCTGTTGAGGATACTGAAGAAAATATAGAGGCTCAAAGTGAAGAAGACAAGTTACAAGAAGAAATTTCTTCATTAAAAGAAGAAAAGATAAGAGTTTTGGCTGAAATGGAAAACTTAAGAAAAAGATTTGATAGAGAGAAAATAGATTCAATAAAATTTGGAAGCGTTAATTTTGCTAGGGATATTCTCTCCCCTGGAGATAATTTGGAAAGAGCTTTGTCTGCCATTAATAAAGAAGAAGAACATTCTGATTCTATAAAAAATCTTATTGAGGGGCTTATGATGGTTAAGAAAGAATTTGTATCCGCATTAGAAAAAAATGGTATTTCTAAAATTGACTCTGTTGATAAAAAATTTGATCCAAATCTTCACCAAGCAATGATGGAGGTTGAAAATGACGATTTAGATGAGGGAGTCGTTGTTCAAGAAATACAAAGCGGATACATGATGCACGATAGATTGCTAAGACCCGCAATGGTTGCTGTGTCAAAAAAATCACAACAAAAGTCTGAAGTTGATACAATGCCTCAAACTGAAGCTGATGATTTGGTTGATGAAAAAGAGGCTGAAAATTAGAATATATTAATAATTACAATAATTTAAGGCCACTTCTTGTAATTTTAAACTTTCTTACCATATTCTTTATAGCCTCTAAATAAATGGCAAAAAACATATAAAAACAGGACGAAATTATTATGGCAAAGGTTATAGGAATAGATTTAGGTACCACAAACTCTTGTGTTGCCGTTATGGATGGCAAAGAAGCCAAGGTTATAGAAAACTCAGAAGGCACAAGAACAACTCCTTCAATGGTAGCCTTCACAGAGTCTAAAGAAAAACTTGTAGGACAATCAGCAAAAAGACAAGCTGTGACCAACCCTGAAAATACTCTTTTTGCCATAAAAAGGTTAATTGGAAGAAATTTTGAAGATAAATTAGTTAAAAATGATAGCGGCTTAGTTCCTTATAAAATTATTAAAGGAGACAATGGAGATGCCTGGGTAGAGGCTCGTAGTGAGAAATATAGCCCAAGTCAAATCAGTGCTTTTGTTTTACAAAAAATGAAAGAAACTGCAGAGAGTTACTTAGGTGAGAGTGTGTCTCAGGCAGTAATTACCGTTCCAGCTTATTTTAATGATGCTCAAAGACAAGCAACAAAAGATGCTGGTAAAATTGCAGGATTAGAAGTTTTAAGAATAATCAATGAACCAACAGCTGCAGCGCTTGCTTATGGACTTGATAAAAAAAAATCAGGGACAGTTGCTGTATATGATTTAGGTGGTGGAACATTTGATATTTCAATTCTAGAAATTGGAGATGGAGTATTTGAAGTTAAATCAACTAATGGAGATACTCATCTTGGTGGGGAAGACTTTGACTTACAAATAATAAACTATCTTGCTGATGAATTTAAAAAAGATAATTCTGTTGATTTGAGATCAGATAAACTTGCGCTTCAAAGATTAAAAGAAGCTGCAGAAAAAGCAAAAATTGAATTATCAAGCTCTGCTGAAACTGAAGTAAATCTTCCTTTTATAACAGCAGATCAAACAGGTCCAAAACATTTAACAATAAAACTTTCTCGCGCAAAACTAGAAGCCATTGTTGGTGACTTACTAAATCAAAGTTTAAAACCTTGTGAGCAAGCTCTTAAAGACGCTGGTTTACAAGCTGCTGATATTGATGATGTTATCCTTGTTGGCGGTATGACTAGAATGCCTAAAGTTACCGAAATAGTAAAAAACTTTTTTGGTAAGGATCCTAATAAAGGCGTAAACCCTGATGAAGTTGTTGCATCTGGAGCAGCTATTCAAGGTGGTGTTTTGCAAGGAGATGTTAAGGATGTATTACTTTTAGATGTTACACCTTTGTCTCTTGGTATTGAAACATTAGGGGGTGTATTTACTCGATTAATTGATAAAAATACAACAATTCCAACTAAGAAAAGCCAAGTATTTTCTACAGCTGAGGATAATCAAAGTGCTGTTACCATAAGAGTGTTTCAAGGTGAGAGAGAGATGGCAGCAGATAATAAGTTGCTTGGTCAATTCGATTTAGTTGGCATCCCACCAGCTGCTAGAGGCATACCTCAGATTGAAGTTACTTTTGATATTGACGCTAATGGTATTGTGAATGTTTCTGCAAAAGATAAATCAACAGGCAAAGAACAACAAATTCGTATCCAAGCATCTGGAGGTTTATCAGATGATGAAATAGATAGAATGGTTAAAGAAGCGGAAGAAAATGCAGAAGAAGATAAGAAAAAAAGAGAGTCAGTGGATACAAAAAATCATGCAGATAGTTTAATTAATGAAACTGAGAAAAATTTAAAAGAGCATGGTGATAAAGTTCCTGAAGAAGATAAAAATAAAATTACCGCTGATATTGAAGAGCTTAAAAAAGTAAAAGATGGTGATGACATGGAAGCTATCAAATCAAAAACAGAAGCTTTGGTTCAGTCTTCTCTAAAACTTGGTGAGGCGATTTATAAACAAGATCCTCAAGCAGGTGCGGCACAACCTGATCCATCTGGTGAAGAACCATCTTCTGATAAGAAGGATGAAAAAGTAGTTGATGCAGAGTTTGAAGAAGTAGACGAAGATAAAAAAGATTAACCGTCTTTAATATTTTCCTGTAAGGGGCGTAAATGGCTGATAAAGATTTTTACGAAATACTTGGTGTTCAAAGAAACGCGAGTGATGATGAAATAAAAAAATCTTATCGTAAACTGGCGATGAAATATCATCCTGATAGAAACAAGGATGATAAAGAATCTGAGCGCAAATTTAAAGAAACAGCAGCAGCCTATGAAATATTAAAAGATCCAGAAAAAAAATCAGCTTATGATCAATATGGTCATGATGCCTTTCGTCAAGGTGGTGGTGGACAAGGATTTGGTGATTTTAGTGGTGGTTTTTCAGATATATTTGAAGAGTTTTTTGGTGGCGGTTTTGGTGGTGGTCAAAGACAAAGAGGGCCACAAAGAGGTAACGATCTGCGATATAACATGTCAGTATCTCTTCAAGAAGCATTTGCTGGTAAAAAATCTCAAATTAGAATACCCAGTTATGAAGGTTGTGATTTATGCGCTGCAACTGGTAGTGCTGATAAGTCTGGCCCAAGCACATGTGCAACATGCGGTGGTCAGGGTAAAGTAAGATCAACACAAGGTTTTTTTTCTATTGAGCGCCCTTGTCCAACATGTGCTGGTGAAGGATCATCTATTAAAAATCCATGTTTGAAATGTAGTGGAACAGGACAAGTAAAAAAACAAAAAACAATTTCAGTTTCAATACCAGCCGGTGTTGACACAGGGACAAGAATTCGTATATCAGGTGAAGGTGAACCTGGTCAAAAAGGTGCTGGTAATGGAGATCTATATATTTTTGTTGAAGTGCAAAAAGATAAATTATTTGAGCGTGAGGATGAAAATATATTTTGTCAAATTCCTATTTCTATTACAACAGCTATTATTGGTGGTGATGTTGAAGTACCAACAATAGAAGGTAAAAAAGCAAGGCTTAACATTCCTGCAGGAACACAGTCAGAAACACAATTTCGTTTAAAGGGTAAGGGTATGAGTATCTTACGTCAAACAAGACGTGGTGATATGTATGTGGAAGCAAATGTTGAGATCCCTGTTAATCTTACCAGTAAACAAAAAGGAATATTACAAGAGTTTGAAAAAGAAGGAGGAACATCAAAAAAACATAGCCCTAAGTCACAAAGTTTCTTCTCCAAATTAAAAGAAGTTTGGGAAGATTTAACTTAATTTCTTTTCATTCAAGTCCCCTCAAAGTATAAGTAAATATATGGCAAAAATTAAAGTTGGTATTGCAGGTTGTTTAGGAAGAATGGGTCAAGAGCTTACTAAACAAATATTAGTCGATAAAAATTTTTTATTTGTTGGTGGTTATGAGTATAAATCTCATCCTAAAATTGGAAAAAAATTAAATGAGGTTTCTGATATAAATTCAGACCATCTTGTAACAAGTAATGCTACATCCATCTTTAAAATAGCTGATGTTGTAATAGATTTCACTACACCACAATCAACATTAAAAAATGCCAAAATAGCAAGTACCTTAAAAACAGCGCTTGTCATTGGAACCACAGGAATGAATAATTCACAAAAAAATAAAATTAGAGATTTTGCTAAAAAAACCCCTATTCTTATGTCTTCTAATATGAGTATTGGTGTTAATCTTTTATTTAATTTGGTTAAACAAGCATCAGCTTCTCTTGGAGGTACTGAATATGATATTGAAATTGCAGAGACACACCACAAACATAAGGTTGACGCACCATCAGGTACAGCACTTTCTTTAGGAGATTATGCAGCACAAGGTCGTAAAACTAAATTAGATAAAGTTAAAATCTTAGATCGTACTAAAAGTTTAAGAAAAAGAAAAGATGGTGATATTGGTTTTTCTGTCACAAGAGGCGGTGAAATTGCAGGTGAGCACATTGTAAGTTTCATAAGTAAAAATGATAGAGTTGATATAGTTCATAAAGCTAATGATAGATCTATTTTCGTAAGTGGAGCGCTAAAGGCTGCAATGTTTGTGTCAAAAAAGAAAAGTGGTTTTTTTGATATGAGCTCTTTGATTAAAAAATAAATTCTAATCAGTTAATCTTGAGTGAGTTAGGTTGAGTAGGGACTTAATGAAACCAAATACCCTATTTTTTATGTTTCAAATTCTACTAATGTTGTATTTTAATATTTATATAATAAATATTTATTTTAAAGTAGGTGCATGGATAAAAGCTCAATAAATTCCGTTTACCGAATTTTGGCAAAAAAAATAGGTGAGCCTAAAACTGAGCTTAATTATCGCAATCCTTTTACTTTTTTAGTTTCTGTTGTTTTATCAGCACAAGCTACGGATAAATCAGTGAATGCTGCTACAAAAGATTTATTTAAAATAGTAAAAAACCCAAAAGATATGGTTGCCTTGGGTGAAAGGAAATTAAAAGGTTATATAAAAACTATAGGACTCTATAACTCCAAGGCTAAGAATATAATTAATTTATCTAAAATCTTAATTAATGATTTTAAAAATAAAATTCCTACAGAGTTTAAAGATTTAACAAGCTTGCCTGGAGTTGGAAATAAAACAGCTAGTGTTTACCAAAATGAAATATTAAATATCCCAAGAATTGCAGTAGATACACATGTATACCGTGTTTCAAATAGGGTTGGTTTGGTAAAAACTAAAACAGCGGATCAAACACAAGAAATTTTAGAACAAATAACTCCAAAAAAATGGCTAAAAACTGCCCATCACTTGCTTATTTTGCACGGAAGATATACATGCAAATCGCAAAAACCAATGTGTGATCAATGTGCGATTACTAAACATTGCTTTTATTTAAAAAATGAAAAAAATTAAAAAAGTATTAGCCGCTAATAGAAGTGAAATTGCTATTAGAATTTTTAGAGCTGCAGAGGAATCTGGAATACGTACAGTTGCTATTTATTCAAAAGAAGATAGGTTTGCTCTGCATCGTTTTAAAACAGATGAAAGCTATCTAGTTGGTGAAGGGAAAGGACCTATTCAAGCCTATTTAGATATTGATGCCATTGTTGATATCGCAAAGAAGGCAGGTGTTGATGCAATACACCCAGGTTATGGTTTCTTATCTGAAAATCCTGATTTTGCAGATTTGTGTGAAAAAAACAATATAATTTTTATTGGTCCAACTAAAGAGATACTTAGCAGACTTGGTAACAAAACAGCAGCAAAAGAAGTAGCTGATGTAGCAGGTGTTAGCACTATTCCATCTGTAAAAGTTAATGAAGAAAATAAGAAAACTATTCATGATGAAGTTAATAAAATTGGTTATCCTGTAATTGTAAAAGCTAGTTGGGGAGGTGGAGGAAGAGGAATGAGAGTTGTCCGTTCAGCTGATGATTTATCTGAACAAATAGAGTTAGCACAAAGTGAATCTAAAAAAGCATTTGGAAAAGATGAAGTTTTTATTGAAAAATTTTTAGAAGATGCTGCACATATAGAGGTACAAATATTAGGCGATAAACACGGAAACATTGTTCATCTATATGAAAGAGATTGTTCTTTGCAAAGAAGGCATCAAAAAATTATTGAAAGAGCACCTGCTCATTTTTTAAAAGAAAACTCCAGAGAAGATATTTGTCTTTCCGCTGTTAAAATTGCAAAGCATGTAAATTACTGTGGAGCTGGTACCGTTGAGTTTTTGTATGATAAAAATAGTAACAAGCATTATTTTATTGAAGTTAATCCAAGAATACAAGTCGAGCATACTGTTACTGAAGAAGTTACAGGAATTGATATTGTCAAAGCTCAAATAAAAATTGCTGAAGGTATAGAAATAGGATCTGACTCAGCCTTACCAAATCAAGATAACATAAAACTAGATGGATATGCAATTCAATGCCGTGTCACCACAGAAGACCCTTTAAATAATTTTATGCCTGATTACGGTAAAATAATGACTTACCGTTCTGCTTCTGGATTTGGTGTCAGATTGGATGGCGCTACTGCAGCGGCAGGATCCATTATTACGCCTTATTATGACTCTCTTCTGGTAAAAGTAACTACTTGGGCTCAATCAACAGATGATTGTATTCGCAGAATGGATAGAGCGTTGAGAGAATTTAGAATTAGAGGGGTAAAAACAAATCTTGTTTTTCTAGAGTCTCTTATAAATAACGATGATTTTAAGTTAGGGAATTATAATACTAATTTTGTTGATACAAATAAGGAACTATATAATTTTAAACCAAAAAAAGACCGTGCCTCAAAAATTATTTCTTATTTAGGCAATATTATTGTTAATGGACATGCAGATGTTGTTGGAAGAGAAAATAATTTTAATCTTAATGATCCTGTTATTCCTTATTTTGAAAAAAATAATAAAGCAAATAATTATGTTGAAGAATTAAATACCTTAGGGCCTGATAAGTTTAGTAAAAAAATACGAAATAATAAACATACTTTAATAACAGACACAACTATGCGTGATGCGCATCAGTCACTTCTTGCAACAAGAATGAGGACTGATGATTTAGTCAATATAGCAGAATACTATAGTAATAATTTATCAGATTTATTTTCAATTGAGTGTTGGGGTGGCGCCACATTTGATACTTCAATGCGTTTTCTTAAAGAAGATCCTTGGGATAGGTTGTTAAAGATAAATCAACAAGCACCAAATATATTAAAGCAAATGCTTATAAGAGGATCTAATGCTGTTGGTTATAAAAATTATCCAGACAATGTAGTTAAATTTTTTGTACAAGAAGCAGCTCAGGCTGGTATTGATATTTTTAGAGTATTTGATTCATTAAACTTAATTGAAAATATGAGAGTTTCAATTGATGAAGTTAGATCACAAAACAAAATATGTGAGGGAACAATTTGTTACACAAATGATGTAACCAATCCAAATGAAAATAAATATACGCTAAAGTATTATGTAAGTCTTGCAAAAGAGTTAGAAAAAGCAGGTTCACATATTATTGCAATTAAAGACATGGCAGGTCTTTGTAAGCCTGCTGCAATTAAACATTTAATTAAAGAATTAAGAAATGAAGTTTCTTTACCTATTCATTATCATACCCATGATACTTCAGGCACATCTTCTGCAACAGTCTTAGCAGCAATTGATGAGGGAATTGATATTGTTGATTTAGCAATGGATTCAATGAGCGGCTTAACTTCACAACCCGCACTAGGTTCTGTTGTCTCAGTAATGAAAAAAAATAACAATACTCATTTAGATGAAACCAAAATAAGAGAAGCATCTTTATATTGGGAGCAAGTACGAAATAATTACAATGCTTTTGAGTCTGATTTTAAGGGCGGCAGTTCAGATGTATACCTTCACCAAATGCCTGGTGGCCAATTCACAAACCTTAAAGAACAGGCTAAGTCCCTAGGAATTTCAACGGATAAATGGGGATTAGTGGCTAATATGTACGCCGAAGTAAATAAAATGTTTGGCGATATTATTAAGGTTACACCATCATCTAAAGTCGTTGGAGATATGGCGCTATACATGATCACAAATGATTTAAGTCCAGAAGATGTTTTGGATCCAAACAAAGAAATATCATTTCCAACTTCAGTTATAGAATTTTTTAAAGGAGAAATAGGAATACCAATGGGAGGCTTCCCGCAAAATTTGCAAAATAAAATACTAGGTGGTGAGAAACCTCTAACTAAAAGAGCAGGCTCTATTCTTCCGAGTGTGGACTTAGATCATGAAAAAAAGCAACTAGAAAAAAAATATGAAGAAAGTATCTCAAAGCAACAACTAGCATCTCACCTGATGTACCCAAAAGTATTCGAAGAGTTTATGCAGCATCAAAATAATTTTAGTGATACTTCTGTTTTATCTACCGAGTTATTTTTTTATGGCCCACTTCCTGATAAAGAATATTCTCTTCCAATTGATATAGGAAAAAATCTTATAGTGCGTTATTTAGCAAAAGGGGAGCCGAATGCTAACGGAAGTAGCTCCGTATTTTTTGAATTAAATGGTCTGCCGAGAACAATTGAAGTTATTAATAAAGAATTTTCTAAAAACATAACAAGTAAAGCAAAAGCTGAGGAAGGAAACAATAGTCATGTAGGCTCTCCTTTACCAGGACAAGTTGCAAAAATATTTGTAACTGAGGGTGCAAAAGTTATTAAAGGAGATAAGGTTTTAGTTATAGAAGCAATGAAAATGGAAACAATTATTACTGCAGAAAAAAGTGGTACAATTAAAAAACTCCATATTGGCTCAGGTGAAAATGTTGAAACTAAAGATCTCTTAATTGAAATTGAATAATATTAATTAGTAAAATTTAATTCCCTGTAACATCCTTCTAGTAATTCTTTTGAATTTAGAAGTTTAGCTTTGGTATTTCTCAATTCAAAATATTCAACGCGTTTATTTTTAATTTCCTGATTAAAAAATAAAAACAATCTACAATTAACACTATCATAACGGAGAGTATAAATAGCTCCGTCAGTTCTTTTTAACTCTGCTTCTCCAAACAGATTAATGATTTCTATCTCAGTTTTTCCAATGAAATTTATTTCGACTAACTTTTGTTGACTTTCAACAATATTTTCTTCTTCTTCTTTTGACTCTTCAATTATTTCTATTTCTTCTTCTATTGCCTTTGTGTAAATTTTTGTTTCTAATTCAGCTTCATCATTTGAAATAGATTTCTTTACTTGGTCAGTTACTGTATTTGTTACTTTGATAACTTCTTTAGTAACCTCGACAGTAGAGCATCCCCAAACTGAAAGTGATAGTATAAGAAATAAAAATATCCGCATTGCTCTTATGTTCAAATGTATATATGTAATATATTTATGATTACATCAATTAAATCACCTTTTTTAGAATATAAAATGACTATTCTAAGAAATAAAAAAACATCTAATTCTTTATTTAGACAAACAATGAATGAAGCAAGTTATTTGATAGCCGCTGAAGTTCTAAAACATTTACAATATAAAAAAGTTTCTGTGCAAACCCCTTTGATAAAAACAAGTGGTAAGGATTTAGCACAACAAGTAATTCTCGTCCCCATATTAAGAGCTGGTCTTGGTCTATTGGAAGGTTTTATTAAATTTTTACCTGATGCAGAGAAAGGCCATATTGGCTTATATAGAGATGAACAAACCTACGAGCCTGTTGAATATTTATTTAAACTTCCCAAAACAAAAAATAAAAAAGTTATAGTTTTAGACCCTATGCTCGCTACGGGAAATTCATCCATTGCAGCAATTAATTTAATAAAAAGTAAAGGGGTTAATATCAAAAATGTTTTTTTAGTATCTCTTCTGGCAGCTCCTGAAGGAATAAAAAATATCCAAAAAAATCACCGATCTTTGCGTGTTTTTACCTGTACGATTGACTCTAAATTAAACAAAAATAAATTTATTGTTCCTGGTCTGGGTGACGCAGGGGATAGGTATATGGGTACTTAAAATTTTATCCACGAAATACAACTTAAATTAATTTTTATAATTTTCTTTTGAGATAAAGATGATATCAACTACTTATATATAGGAAATAACAGGAGATATTCACTATGAAAAAAATTTTAAATATTTTTATTGTTTCTTTTGCGCTTGTGTTTTCATCAGGTGTTTTTGCAAACAAAATTGGAGTAATTTATGACTCAGGTGGTAAATTTGACAAATCATTTAACGAACTAGCTTTTAACTCAGCAATGAGAGTTGTAAATGAACTTGGCTGGGACATTATTGAGTTCGAAGCTGCTAATAACACTCAAATTGAACAAGGTATGAGAAAAGTTGCTGATAGAGGGGCTACTCTT
>JABHWG010000067.1 GCA_018657885.1 Pelagibacteraceae bacterium | reverse complement strand
ATTTAAGTTAAATAAAATAACTTCATTTCGTGTTCCGAGTCTCAATTTTGGCCCCCAAGGGCCTGAACCTGAAGATACATACAAAAGATTATTCTTAAAATTATACAACCCATATTTAAATTTAAATTGTAATCTTACAAAAAAATTAAACGGAAATATTTGACCATTGTGAGTATGTCCAGAAAGCATAAGATCAATTTTTTCTTTTATATTTACCCATACTGAAGGTTTGTGAATTAATAATAAATTAAAATGATCATCATTTATTTTTTTATAAATAATTTCAGTTTGGCTTTCTTTTGACAAATTATCATCTACCCCAATTAAATTAATATCATCAAATAATTTATTACTATTAGAAATATGTTGAATATTAAAGTTGTGTAAAGTTTGAATGAATTCACTAGAGTTTTTAATATAATATTCATGATTACCAGTTACAAAATATATAGGACATTCTAACTGTTTAAATTCGTTTAGTGCTTGTAAATTAAAATTAGAAGAATCAATTAAATCTCCTCCAATCAAAACAAAATCATATTTCTTTTCTTTAATTTTTGAGATTATTTTAAATAAATGACGCTCATTATTTGAACCTAAATGGACATCACTAATAAAAATAAAGGATTTTTTAACTTTTATTTTGTTAGAAGAAATATTTATCTCCTTTAAATATACTTTAGAGCCAAAATAAAGTGAAATTATAATAAATAATGTTATAAAAAATAACGTTATGATACCTAGAATGAAAGAACTGCTTGGTAAAAATAAACTTAAAATATAAAAAAAAGTAACTACCCAAAAACTAATGAAACCTATACCCATTCCTTCATAAACAAAAAAACGAAGTAATTTTAGAGATTCAAAAGAACGAAAATAAAAAATAATAAGAACAGATATTATTATTGTATAATAAAAGGATATTCGTCTATTTGGTATCTCATTAAATAATAATTCATTTAAAATTTCAAAGGGATAAACATAAATAAAATATGTTACACAAAAAATAACTACATATAAAAATGAATTTTGGATTATTTTTTTCATAAAAATAAATTAAATTATCAAGTTAAAAAAATAATAGATAGAAAATACAACTAATATTATTGTCACCCATATACTAAGATTAGTAATAAATGTTTTTAAATTTTTATTTGTTTTAATAAAACTTGGTAATATTAATAATAACACTCCAATCATATAAATAATTGGAATTAATTTATTCATAATTATAATTAATATTCTTTTTCAATAAGTTCACTTACAAGAAGATCTCCGTGACCTTTTTCTTTTGCAGACTCATAAAAATTTATAGCTATCCTGGATAATTCTTCTGCATTTTTAGAGTCTTCTAATAAATCATTGATATAAGTTAAATCTTTTAAAGTATTATTTACTGAAAAAATATATCCCTTATAATCACCCTGTATAGCTTTATCGGCAATTCTGTTTAATGCACCAGAATTACCTGAACCTAATTTAGCTACTTCACAAAGAAGTTTTAAATCTATATCTAAGTTTTTAGCTGATCTAAAAAACTCAATAACAGTTGTGGTTGTTATTAAGGATAAAAAATTAGATAATAGTTTAGCTTGAGCAGCTTTTTCAACAGAACCAAAATTAAAAACATTTTTACAAAAAGATTGAAGATATATGTTTGACTCATTAAAATTATTTATATCACCTCCCCAAATACCTCCTAATACACCCTCTTCACTTTGTACAGGACCTCCCATTACTGGGTTAACAGTATATTTTACATTTGTAGTACTAAAAATATTTTTCATTTTAGTTGTTCCTGTTTTATCATGAGTTGTTAAATCAATTAGGAGAATTTTATTATTAATTAATGGAGATAATTCTTCCGCTATCTTAATAGCTATAGGTGTATTAGTTACACACATCATGAGACAATCTAAATTTAAGCTCACTAACTCTTTATATGAATTAACTTCTATTGCTCCATCATTAACCAATTTTTGTATTGGTTTTCTATTAGAGTGAGCAATGACAAAAACAGTAAAATTCTTTATTAAATTTTTAGCCATTCCATAGCCCATATAACCAGCGCCAATAAAACCAACTTTTAAATTTCTATTATTCATATTCTATATTCAATGATAATTAATTTCTTGAAAAGTTTCTAAAAGAAAAAATAAGGAATAACAATAAAATAGGAGCACAAACTAGATTTAATATCTTCCAACCTATCATATAAAGTAAAAAACCTGCAGATAATGAGCCTATAGACTGAGTTGAAAAAACAACAAAATCATTAACTCCCTGAGCTAAAAATCTATCTTCTTTCTTGTAAGATAAAACTAGCAAACTGCTACCTGAGACAAATAAGAAATTCCACCCTACTCCAAGTAAAATAAGACCAATCATATATGCTTCATATGTCTGAAATGTATAATTAATAATAAGACATGTAAAAAGAATAAAAATACCAGAATATATTAATCGCTGATGCCCAAATTTATTAATTAAATTACCTGTAATCAAAGATGGTAAAAACATTCCAACAACATGTAATTGTATTACTAAACCTGTAGAGAAGATACTGTAACCTTGCATTATATTCAAATATATAGGTGTAGCTGTCATTAATATACTCATCACAGTATAACCAACACCTGCACTAGCTATAGAAATTTGAATATCTTTATTTGATAATATTTCTTTTACCGAAGATCTGGTGTTTTTATTTTCTATTTTTACTCTTTCTTCATCTTTGTAAAAAATAAAAAGAAAAAAAGGGATTATTGCTAAAAATGATAGAGCTAAATAAGAACCAATATACTTAGTAATATAAATATCTTTACTGATTGATACGATATTAGATCCAACTAAAGCGGCTATAATGCCCAGTAATAAAATTAATGATACGGCTTTTGGAATATCATTTTTTTTAACAGACTCAGAAGCTGCAAATCGATATTGTTGTGCAAAAGAAACTGATAGCCCAATAGATAAATTACCTATACAAAATAGCGCAAAACTATCTACTGAAATTGCATATGCACAAATAAGTGATGAAAAGCTATTTAATATTGCAGCAAAAGAAAAGCCAAATCTTCTTCCTTTAATTTCCATTAATTTTGAAGCAAATAATGATCCTACAGCTGTTCCAACAATCATTAAAGCTGTCGGCAAAGTAACCAAGTAATAATTATCTATTAGCTTTGAGCCGATAATGCCGCCCAATAAAACTGCAACAACAGGTGACGTGAAAGAAAAAACTTGACCTACAGAGATTATTAATAAATTTTTATTAAACACTCTAAGGTTCATAGAGAGATTTATATAATTAACAATATTAGTTTAGATATATTCTAAAGATAATTTATTTGTTTTTTTTATGGTATTCATTGAAAATTGAGAAGACAAATTTGTACACTGAATTTCTTTTATCAGTTTTTGTTGAAAAATATCGTATTCTTTAATTGATGGAATAAGTATAGTTAATTGATAGTCCATATTGCTTCCTGATATTCGATGAACTTCAATTATCTCATCATATTTGTTAACAACTTTTTCAAAATTTTTAAGCCACTCCTCTTTATGATTTTGAATAGAAATAGATAAAAAGACAGTAGTGTCTAAATTAATTTTATTATTATCTAGAGATATTGTTTTCGAAATTATAATTTTATCCTCTTCTAACTTTTTGATTCTATTCCAGCATGGAGTGGTTGTTATACCAATTTTTTTTGAAAGCTCAGATACAGGAATGGATGAATTTTTTTGCAATTCTTCTATTATTTTCTTATCTATATGATCCATATTTTCTTTAAATAATAAGTATTATAGAAAAATATTCTATTTATCTGTTAATATTGAAAATAAATAGAAAAATCAATAATTATTTATATATTTTAAAGAATATTATTCTATTAGGATAATTATAACGGAATTTGATTTTCAGATTGTGCGCCGTTTAAAAACAAAAGTACTAAAGAGAAAGGACTAATCATGACTACAGAATCATTACACCCAGAAACAATTGCTCTACATGGAGGATCATATAGAAAAGACGCTTCAACAAATTCAGTGGCTGTTCCTATTTATCAAACTACGAGCTATCAATTTAATAGCCAAGAACATGCTAGTAATTTATTTAGTTTAAAAGAACTAGGGAATATTTATACCAGAATAATGAATCCAACAACAGCTGTACTTGAAGAAAGAATAGCGCAGTTAGAAGGAGGATTAGCTGCATTAGCAGTATCTTCTGGACAAGCAGCTTCAGCTTTTGCTATTCAAAATCTTTGCCAAGCTGGAGATAATATTGTTTCTTCAACAGATTTATACGGAGGAACATGGAATCAATTCGCAAATACATTTAAGCAATTAGGGATAGAAGTTAGATTTGCAGATCCAAAAGATCCAAATTCATTTGTAAAATTATCAGATAGTAAAACAAGAGCATTTTATGCAGAAACATTACCTAATCCCAAATTAAATGTGTTTCCAATAGAAGAGGTAGCAACTTTGGGGAAAAAAATTGGTATTCCTTTAATAGTAGATAATACTGCAGCCCCTATTACTTGCAAGCCTATTAAACACGGTGCTGCAATAGTAGTCCATTCATTAACAAAATGGATTGGCGGACATGGCAATTCTATAGGTGGTATAATTGTAGATGGTGGTAATTTTGATTGGACTCAATTTCCTGATCGTCAGCCATTATTTAATAAACCAGATCCAAGTTATTGGGGATGGATTTTAGGAAAAGTTGTTCCAGAAGTATTAGGGGCAAATATTACTTTTGCTGTTAGAGCAAGATTTGTTCTGCTACGTGATTTAGGTTCAGCTCTCTCTCCTACTAATGCTTTTAACTTTATTCAAGGATTAGAAACTTTACCTATTAGATTTAGGCAACATCAAGAAAATGCTGAAAAAGTTGCTGAATTTTTAACTAATAAAAAAAATGTAATTAAAGTGATACATCCTAAATACCAACAAGGTATTTATAAAGAAAGAGCTGATAAATACTTAGAAAATGGGAATGGACCGCTTGTTGGATTTGAGCTTGATGGAGGAATTGAAGCTGGTAAAGAATTTATAGATAATTTAAATTTAATTTATCATGTTGCTAATATTGGTGATGCACGAACACTAGCAATTCATCCAGCTTCAACAACACATTCACAATTAAGCACTGAAGATAAATTACGCGCAGGTGTGACACCTGGGTATATTAGATTGTCTATTGGAATAGAGCACGTTGATGACATTATAAATGATATTGACCAAGCATTAGATAAAGCACAAAAAAAAGTTAAGAACGTAGCGTAAACTCCTGTATTGTAAATAATCGTTCTTATAAATAAAGGGTAGATTTCTACCCTTTATTTTATTATTAGTTACTTATGCCTTCAAGTCATGATTTTATTAAAGACAAAAGAAACAAAAATATAAAAATTTATATTAATGGAAAATTTTTCATAAGAGAAAAGGCAAAAATTTCAGTATTCGACTCTTCGATTCTTCTTGGTGATGGAATTTGGTCGGGGATAAGATTTCATAATAATAATTTTTTATTCTTAAAAGATCATCTTAATAGACTTTTTGATGATGCAAAAAAGATTAGTTTAAAAATACATCTAACAAAAAAACAAATCTCTAAAATATTATTTGATACAATAAAAATCAATAAGATGAAAACGGATGTTCATTTACGTCTTATAATATCTCGAGGCATAAAAAGCACACCTTATCAGGATCCAGTTTTCACTATTTCTAAACCTACTATAATTATTATTCCCGAATACAAACAACCGCAGGAATCAATTTATAAAAAAGGTTTGGTATTAAAAACTGTTAAAACAATTCGTGGTCCACATAACGTTCAAGATCCAAGAATAAATTCATTAAGCAAACTTAATTGCATTCTTGCCTGTATTGAAGCAAAAAAACAAAAAGCTGATGAAGCACTTATGTTTGATATAAAAGGAAATATTGCGACAAATAATAGCACGCATTTTTTTTACGTAAAAGAAAATTGTGTATATACTTCTACTGGCAAATATTGTGTAAAGGGAATTACTCGACAAAAAGTAATAGATCTATGTAAAAAAAATAAAATTAAAGTCAAAGAGATAGATTTTAAATTAAAAGATGTATTAAAGGCTGATGAGTCATTTGTGACAGGAACTTTTGCTAATATTATTCCTGTTAAAAAAATTAATTCAAAAAAATTTAATTTAAAAAAAAATATAATTACAAATAAATTAAGGAACTTATATTTAGAACTAATGGAAAAAAATTGATTATATTTATGTGGTCAGGACCACGAAATTTAAGCACAGCATTAATGCGTTCTTTTGAAAATAGAAATGACACAGAAGTTTATGATGAGCCTTTTTATGCATATTATTTAAGTAAAACAAAATTAAATCATCCAATGAAAGAGGAGATAATCAAACATTATCCTGTATCGCAAAACAAAATTATCAATAAAATTACATCAGAAACTGGTAAAAATAAAATATTTTATCAAAAACATATGACACATCATATAATTAAAAATACAAGAATGGGTTGGATAAAAAAAGGATATAATTGTTTTTTAATAAGACATCCATCTAAAGTAATAAACTCTTATATTAAGAAAAATATTTTAAAAAACATTGATGACATTGGCTTTAAAAAACAGTTTGAAATATTTAAAGATATAAAAAATCAAAAGTTAAAATATACAGTAATAAACTCAGATAATATTTTGAAAAATCCCAATAAATTAATCAGAGCACTATGTAAGGATTTAAATATAAGATTTACAAAAAAAATGCTTTCCTGGACAAGAGGAAAAAGAGATTCTGACGGTATTTGGTCAAAAGTTTGGTATAAAAATGTTGAACAATCTTATACATTTGCATCTTTTAAAGAAGACAAAAAAAATATTCCTAAAAAATATATGAATATATATAATGAGGCTATTAAATATTATGATGAAATGAATAAATATTCTATAAGATGAATCATTCTCAATTTCAAGAATCTGCAAAAATATTATTTGAACATAGACTTAATAAATCTAGCATTGATAATTTTCCTAAAAACTTAATACCTACTAATGAGGATGATGCGTATTCAATACAAGAAGAATTAAAACTTTTGTATCTTTCATTAAAGAATAACATATCAATAGGTAAAAAAGTGGGATGTACTAGCTCAGAAGGGCAATCTCAATTGAATATAAGAGAGCCCTTTTATGGTAATTTATTTTCTAGATACAATGCAATTGATCCAAAAGAAATTTCATCCAAGAAATTTAATAAACCATTTTTAGAACCTGAAATATCTTTTCGAGTGAAGAATGATATAAACATATCTGATTCACCTTTTGGTTTAGATAATATAGATGATTTATTTGATGGATTTGTTTGCTCTATTGAAATCGTGGATTTCCGTTTTAATAAAAATTTAAAAGAAATTGGGGCTTTTAATTTAATAGCTTCTAACGGTGCTTCAGAATATTGGATGAGAAATTCTGAAATTTTTAAATTAGATCAAGTTAATTTTGATGACCATAAAGTGTCAGTTTTTTGTAATGATAAACTTGTTGGTGAAGGTAACACGAACAAAGTTCTAGCTAATCCGTTAAATTCAGCTTTATGGCTTATAAATACAATTGCAAAAAAAGGAGAGCCTCTCTTGAAAGGACAATTTATTTCTACCGGAACATGCACTAAAGCTCATGAATTATCTCCAAATATCAAAATTAAAGCTGATTTTGGTTCTTTGGGATTAATTGAATTTAACTATAATTAAACTATTTCTTTCTTATGACTATTAAGGGATATTTTAATGAATCATGTAAAATTTGTAGAACAGAGATCAATAATTATAAAAAAATGAATCAAAGTATTAAATGGGTTGATGTAATTAATAATAAAAAAGCAATTAATGAAACTCAATTATCTTCAAAACAATTAATTAGGAGATTGCATATTATTGAAAATAATAGAATTTATAGTGGAATTAATGCATTTTTAATAATCTGGAGAGAGATTCCAAGATATCGTCTAATTACCAAATTAATTTCTTTAACAATAATTTATCATATCTGTTGGCTGGTTTATGAACTTTTGGCAATAATATTATTTTATAAAAACAAAAATTTATTAAAAGAAATAAAAAAATAACAAAGATAATCCCACAGTTAATTTTGTATATTTATATAGAAATTATGATAAGGAAGCTTGGAAATTCTCTAAAAAAGGTTTTTTTAATTTCAAGAAACATATTCCTGAACTAATAAGTAAATTATAATATGCCAGATATTTTAAAAATCAAAAACTTATCGAAAGTTTATAAAAATAATTTTAAAGCTCTAGATAACTTAAGCTTAAATATTCAAGAAGGAGAGATATTTGCTTTACTTGGACCTAATGGTGCAGGCAAATCAACATTAATTAATACTGTTTGTGGTATCCTTAATTTTGACACCGGAAATATATTAGTAAATGAATTCGATATTAAAAAACAATACCGGAAAGCAAGATCATTAATAGGGATTGTTCCTCAAGAATTGAATTTAGAGGCCTTTGAGACAGTTTGGGATAACGTAAACTACTCAAGAGGATTATATGGAAAATCTTCGAATTATATACACATAGAAGAATTATTAAAAGAACTCTCATTATGGGATAAAAAAGATAGTAAATTAAGAGAATTATCTGGTGGAATGAAGAGAAGAGTACTTATTGCTAAAGCGTTATCTCATGAACCTAGAATTCTTTTTTTGGATGAGCCTACAGCATCAATAGATGTAGAATTAAGAAAGGATATGTGGGAAGTTGTTAAAAGACTTAAGAAAAAAGGTGTGACTATTATCCTAACAACACACTACATTTTTGAAGCTGAGGAGATTGCAGACCGAGTGGGCATTATTAATAATGGCAAAATTATTCTTGTTGACTATAAAGATAGTCTGATCAGTAAATTAGGTCAAAAAATATTAAGAATTGAGTTGAATAATAAAATTGAAAAAATACCCTATCAACTTGAGCATTTTAACTTAGAGTTAAATAAAGACATGAATATTTTAACTTATATCTATAATACTAAAGGACAAAATACTGGAATTACATCGTTATTAACAGAAATTAAAAATTTAGGTATGCAGTTAAAAGATATTAGTACTGAACAAAGTTCATTAGAATCAATATTTTTAAATTTATTAAAGGAGTCAGAGAATGAATTGGTACGGTCTTAAAAGTATCTATCTTCACGAAATGGACAGAATGAGAAGAACTCTATTTCAGAGTTTAATATCTCCATTTATCACAACATCACTATATTTTGTTGTATTTGGCTCTGCAATAGGTTCCAGAATTACAGAAATAGAAGGAATTAGTTATGGATCATTTATTGTTCCAGGAATGATAATGCTAACAATTTTAACTCAGTCTATTTCCAATGCTTCATTTGGTATTTTTTTTCCAAAATTTACAAACACCGTTTACGAGTTATTAGCAGCACCTTTATCAAGCTTTGAGATAATATTAGGTTTTGTGGGTGCGGCTGCTACTAAATCTCTTATTATTGGAACTGTAATAATAGGTACTGCTGGTTTGTTTGTAGACCTTCATATTGAACACCCCTTCATTATGATATTTTTTTTAATTTTAACATCTGTGACTTTTGCTTTATTTGGTTTTCTCATTGGTATTTGGGCAGATAATTTTGAAAAACTTCAACTAATACCTATTCTTGTAATAACACCTTTGGTTTTTCTTGGTGGAAGCTTTTATAGTATCAATATGTTGCCAGAATTTTGGCAAAAGATATCTCTTCTAAATCCTGTATTGTATTTAGTAAGTGGCTTTAGATGGAGTTTTTATGAAATTTCAGATGTAAATATTATTACAAGCTTGATAACAATTTTCGTATTTTTGTTTACATGCGTTCTAATTATCATTTATACTTTTGCAAAAGGATATAAAATAAAAAACTAGATTAATGATTAATAATTCTGTCATTAAAAATTATAATATTAACGGTGTAGTTGTTCTAAGAAATATTATAAATATAAAATGGATAACTTTACTTAAACGAGGAGTAAGAAAAAATTTTCAAAATCCAAGTAAATACAAATGTGTTTATGAACAGAATAATAAAAAAGAATTATTTTATGATGATTACTGTAACTGGAATAAAATAGTCGAGTATAAAAATTTTATTTTTAATTCTGGAATTTCTAATATTGCTAAAGAATTAATGCAAACAAAGAAAGTAAATTTATTCCATGAGCATGTATTAGTAAAGGAGATAGGGTCTAAAAAAAGAACTCCATGGCATCAAGATCAATCATATTATTGTGTTAATGGAAAAGATAACTGTAGCTTTTGGATACCTCTAGATAAAGTAAGTAAAAACTCTTCACCCGAATTTGTTATTGGCTCAAATAAATGGAATAAAAAATTTCTGCCAACTAAATTTTTTGGTAATGCATATGAGCAAAAAGATGGAGAATTTCAACATATACCTAATATAGAAAAAAATAGAAAAAATTATGATATTAAAAATTGGAAAATGAATATTGGTGATGCTGTTGCTTTTAATTTTTCAACAGTACACGGAGCTCCAGAAAATAAATCAAATAACAGAAGAAGAGCCTTTTCAGTAAGATTTACAGGCGATGATGCTACTTATGTAAAAAGAAAAGGAGAGATGTCACCTCCCTTTCCAAAAATAAAATTAAAGACTGGTCAAGCTTTAGACTCTAAAACTTTTCCTGTTTTAATTTCTTCTTAAATAAAAAATATAAGGAAGAGCAGTAAAATACATAATTAGACTATATGTTGCTGCTGGAATTAAATACGCACCGCCATCAAAAAAAACGTTAGCAACAACAATTGCCAAAGTCCCATTTTGTAGACCGCATTCAAGAGTAATTGCTCGTTGTTGTGATGAATTTGAAATTAAAGCCTTACTTAAATAAAAAGCTATAACCATCATTAATATATTAAGAATTAAAGTTATAAGACCTGCTTGCGCAAAATATGAAACTACGTTTTCTCTTTCAGCTAAAATAGCACCTAATAAAACAAGAAAAAACAATATGGTAGATATTTTTTTTGCCATATCTTCAAATGAATTTAGAACTCTACTTAAAGAAATACCAATTAAAACTGGTATAGTAACTATCAAAAACATTTTTAAAGCTATGTCCATTAATGAAATACCTTCATTAGCTAAATTTAAACCTAAAAAAAAGAGAGATATTCCTAGAATTAATGGAATTGTAACAACACTTAAAATACTTATTACAGCCGTTAAGGAAATTGATAAAGCAACATCACCTTTAGCAAAAGAAGTAAGAATATTTGATGTAGCACCACCAGGTGCTGCTGCTAGTATCATTACACCAATGGCGATCTCGGGAGAGGCTGGTAAAATTAGAACTAAAATTAAAGCAACTATTGGAAGAATAATAAGCTGAGATGCAAAACCAACTATGAATTCTTTAGGTTTTAAAAAAATTCTTGTGAAATCATTAAGGGAAAGACCAAGACCTAATGAAAACATTATAAAGGCAAGAGCGATTGGTAAAATTAAATCAGTTACTATATTCATAAAAATTAACTATCATCTGATTCTTTAAATAAATATAAAATTATCAAACAATTATTATATAAAATGATATAAAAACTGATGTTTTTCAATCTAGATAAGATTAATAAGAACAAAATAGCCGCATGGGCAGTTCATGGCTTCACTGGTTCTGGAGCTGTTTTAGGATTTTTAGCGATTATTGCCATCATAAATAGTGATGCTGTTGGAGCATTTTTATGGCTAGGATTAGCTTTATTAATTGATGGACTTGATGGAACATTAGCTAGAAAAGTAAATGTTACTGAGCAAACACCAAATATTGATGGAACTATTCTCGATAGTGTAATTGATTATTTAAACTATGTAATCATTCCAAGTCTAATGATTTACTGGTTTGGTATGGTTCCAGGTATATTAGAAATTATTTTACCTGCTGCTATTTTTTTAGTTTCACTTTTTACTTTTGCAAATTTGCAAATGAAAACTGATGATTATTATTTTAGAGGATTTCCGGCTGTATGGAATATTGTTGTTTTATATTTTTTCATACTTGGTACTCACGAATATATTAATGTTGCAGTGATAGTTATATGTTTAGTGCTGACTTTTGTTCCTATAAAATTTATTCATCCATTAAGGGTAAAAGAATTAAGAAATTTAACTATTTTTTTTACAATTATTTGGTCAGCAACAACATTAAAACTAGTTACAACTCCCTCCTCTAAAATTTTCATGATAGACAGCACTATTATATTTATTCTCTGGGTTTTAACCTCAATATATTTTGCAATTATTTGCTTAGGACGATCAATAAAGAAAAATAATTAATTTTTTAGTTTTTCTAAAATAATATACAGTTCATTAGGTAATTTGGTAATTTTTCCTTTAGTATTTACTGGTATAACTAACACCTCTGCATCAATTAAAAGATCAGACTCTTTGTAAATTTTTTGAGAGAAATTAATTTTTACTCTATTAAGTTCTCTGACAGTGGATATAACCTCTATACTATCTTCAAAAAAAGCAGGTTTTTTAAAATTTATAGAAATATTTTTTACAACAAAAATTATATCAAACTTATTAATTAAAATTTGGTGAGTAAGATTTGTTTGATAAATTAAATTAGTTCTACCTCGTTCTAAGAACTTTAAATAATTTGCATGGTACACTCTTCCAGAAGCATCTGTATCTTCGTAATAAACTTTCATTTTGGACATTAATAATTTTTATATATTAAATCTTTATATTTACGGTATGTTTAACCATACTAATTGAAAAATTAAAAATAATCATTATTTAAGCAATAGAATTATGAAAATATATTTAGATTCAATAATTAAAAGAGATCCAGCTGCAAGAGATAAAATAAGTGTTATTCTCACATACCCAGGTGTTAAAGCTGTATTTTTTCATCATTTAGCAAATAAAATTTGGAATTATAAATTTTATCTAATTGCAAGAATGATTTCTCAATTTAGTAGATTTTTAACCCAAATTGAAATTCATCCAGGGGCTAAAATTGGTAAAAATTTATTTATTGATCATGGTAGTGGAGTAGTTATTGGAGAGAGTGCTGTGATAGGTGATGATGTAACATTATATCATGGTGTAACATTAGGTGGAATTTCTCCATCTGAAAACTCAGAAGACCAGAGAAACAGTAAAAGGCACCCAACTCTAATGGATAATGTAATTGTAGGTTCAGGAGCTCATATATTGGGACCAATTACAGTTGGAAAATGTGCAAGAATTGGAGCTAATACAGTTGTTTTAAAAGATGTGCCAGATAACTCAACAATGGTAGGTAACCCTGCTAAAAATATTAGTACAAACACTGATACTAGTTTTAAGCCATATGGTGTAAGAGATATTGATGGTAACTAATAATATTGTAGACCTTATTGGTAATACACCGTTAATTAAACTTAAATATCCCTCAGAAATTACAAATTGTGACATTTATGGAAAAGCAGAATTTCTTAACCCTGGTGGTTCTATTAAAGATAGAACTGCACTTGGAATAATATTAGATGCAGAAAAAAATAATTTAATCGAACCTAATGGTATTTGTGTTGAAGGAACCTTTGGTAATACTGGAATAGGATTAACACTAGTAAATAATGCCAGAGGGTACAAAACAGTAATTGTTATGCCAAATATTACAGCACCTTCTAAAAGGGACATCTTAAAAAATATGGGAGCTGAATTACACCTAGTAGATCCTAAGCCATTCTCTGATCCTGGGAATTATCAAAGAGTTTCAGAAAGATTGGCAAAGGAAATTGAAAAAGAAAGAGGCATTAAAACATTTTGGTCAGGACAATTTGAAAATGAAGCGAATTATCAATTTCATGAAAAAACAACAGCAATTGAAATTTTTGATCAAACAGATGGAAAAATTAATGGATTTACCTGTGCTATTGGAACTGGCGGGTCTCTTACCGGTATCGGTCTTGGTCTTAAATCAAAACATAAAGATATTAAAATAGCTTGTACTGACTCACAAGGATCATCGATGTACAATTATTTTACTTCAGGAATATTAGAAAAAAAAGGTAAGCCATCATTTACCGAAGGTATTGGTCAGGCTCGTATAACTAAGAACTTAGAGAAGTGTTTAGTTGACATGTCTTACTATGTTGATGATAAAGAATGTCTAGATGTTCTATATAAGTTAATCAAGACAGATGGTTTGTTTTTAGGAACAAGTTCTGGAGTTAATGTTATGGGAGCAATTAAAATGGCAAAAGAACTAGGTCCTGGAAACACAATTGTTACTATACTTTGTGATGATGCAAACAAATATTATGATAAAATGTTTAATAAAGATTTTTTAGAAGATAACGATTTGCCATTTCCAGAATGGCTATAATTATGTCTCATAAGAAAAAACTATTTAATACAAAAGTAATACATAGTGGGCATAAAGAAGATACTGAAACAGGAGCTGTTATGCCTCCAATTCATCTATCGTCGACATTTAAACAAAAAAGTCCAGGCAACTTTAAATATGAGTATGGTAGAACTAATAATCCAACGAGAGAAATCCTTGAGAAACTTTTAGGAGAAATTGAGGAAGGTAAATTTGCTTTTGCATTTTCATCAGGTATGGCTGCTATAAATACATTAACCGATGCTCTAAACAAAGATTTTCACGTAATATGCTCAGATGATGTTTACGGTGGTACAAGAAGAATTTTTGATAAAATAAAAAAAATTAATCAAAATATTGAGATTACTTATACAGATTTTACAAAAGAAGATAACTGGCCAGGTTTAATTAAAGAAAATACAAAAATGATTTGGTTAGAAACTCCTTCAAATCCATTACTGAAATTAGTTGATATTAAAAAAATTAAAAATGAAATAACTAAAGATAATATAAAAATTGTTTGCGATAACACTTTTGCCTCTCCTTATAACCAGCAACCATTAATTTTAGGCGCTGATGTTGTTCTCCATTCATCTACAAAGTATCTAGGTGGACATTCTGATGTAATTGGAGGTGCTTTAATTATTAAGGACGATAATTCATTAGCAGAAAAAATTAAATATCTACAAAATGCAGTAGGCTCAGTCCCCTCTCCTTTTGACTGCTATATGTTAATAAGAAGTATTAAAACATTAGCTGTGAGAATGGAAAAACATAACTCTAATGCTAAAATAATAAGTCAATTTCTAAATACTCACGACAAGGTTACTAATGTAAGATATCCTGGTTTAAAAACAGATCCAAATCATGAAATTGCAAAATTACAAATGTCAGGATTTGGTGGTATAATGTCTATTGAATTAAATACAAACTTAAGTGGCACCATAAAATTTTTAGAAAATATTAAACTCTTTACTCTTGCAGAAAGTCTCGGTGGAGTTGAAAGCTTAATTGAACATCCTGCAATTATGACTCATGCGTCTATTGATAAAGCAACAAGAGTTGAGCTTGGAATTAGCGATTCTTTGATAAGGTTGTCCATAGGCATTGAAGATTCTGAGGATCTAAAAAATGCGTTAGTAGATGCTCTAAGTTTAATCTAGTTCGATTATTTTTTTTAAATTTGGTGGAAAATAATTGGGACCCTTCATTACTTTTCCGTTATCATTATAAATTGGTTGCTTATTTTCATCCAACTTACTCATGTTTGAATCTTGCACTTCATTAAAACATTTATCTAAATTAATTCCAAAAGAATGGCCAGCACCATAAGTAACATAAAGTATATCCGTTAATGCATCTGCAACCTCAATAATATCATTATTATTAATAGCATCTTTAAGTTCATTTAATTCCTCCTGAATTAAATCGATTCTTAATTGAACTATTTTTTTATCAGGAAAAGATGCATTATCTCTAATTTCCTGACCATATGTATTCATAAATGTTTTAACTTTATTAAAATTTGACATGTTGCTCATTTCATTGTGATTTATTTGTAAAAAATATCGTTAAATGTAATAAAAATAAATAGAAAAGATATAATAGTTATCCCAGTAGCAATATATATTCTTGTAACTAGTTGAGGAAGAGAGTTTGAAAAAATTTTACTAATAATAAAATACACAATATGACCTCCATCTAAAAGAGGGACAGGTAAAAGGTTAAAAACACCAACAAATAAAGAAATCATGATGAATAAAAATATTACTCCTCTAATTTTATCTAACATCATCTGATCTGCCATTTTAACAATACCTACAGGTCCAGCTAATTGATCACTTAAGGTATTATTTTGATATGATTTATGTAAAAAATTAATTGATGCTGAATAATATGTTGGAATAAAATTAAGAGAATTTTGAATAGATTTAGAAAAATTAAATTTATTTATTAAAGGTTCATTAGTACTAGATATTCCTATCAAATATCTATTAACTTCATTATTAAATTTCAATTCAAAATTTTTTTCAATTAAGATGTTATTTCGTTGTATTATAATTGAAATAAAATCCCTATCTCCCATAGCTTTTGGGATGTCATTAAATTCAAAAATTTCATTATCGTTTATAGATACAATTATATCATTTACTCTAAGATCATTTATTTGAGCAGAAGATTCGTCAGCAACATTACCTATGATTGGAGCAAAAGTTGCAATACCAAAGAAGAAAAAAACACAAAACAAAGCAAACCAAGCAGATACAACATTAAAAAAACTGCCAGCAAATAAAATTAGTATTTTTTGGTACAATTTCAAAGATTGAAAAGAACCAGGATCTTCATTTGAGTTTTTTTGAAATACCGTATCTAAACCTTTAATTTTTACATATCCTCCAAGTAGGATTGGGGAAATCTTCCAAACAGTATTATTTTTATCAGTAAATGTATAAAGTGGTTTACCAAAACCAATAGAAAAATCAGTTACTTCAGCCTTAAAGAGTCTTGCAAAAAAATAATGACCAAACTCATGAATAAAAACAATGCAAATAAAAACTAGAAGTAAATTTAAATAAATCATCTAAGCATTAGAGACATCTTCATATTCTTCTATAGGTGGACAAACACAAAATAGGTTTCTATCACCGTAAACATTATCTATTCTTGCAACAGGGGCCCAATATTTATTATTATATAAATATGAATGAGGAAATGCAGCTTCCGTTCTTGTATACTTATGATCCCAATTGTCACCAGATACTTCTTCAATGGTATGTGGTGCATTTTTAATAGGATTATCATCACTATCATATTTACCGTTACGAACCTTCTCAATTTCTTCATAAATAGATATCATAGCAGTACAGAATCTATCTAGCTCTTCTTTTGATTCACTTTCTGTAGGCTCAATCATTAATGTTCCAGGAACAGGGAATGACATAGTTGGAGCATGGAAACCATAATCAATTAATCTTTTAGCAATATCTTCTTCAGAGATATTTAATTCATCTTTTATTGGTCTAATGTCTATAATGCATTCATGTGCAACCATTCCATTTTTACCTGCATATAAAAGTGTATAAAATTTGGAAAGTTTTTCTTTAACATAATTTGCATTAAGAATTGCAACTTGTGTTGCAAATTTAAGACCAACATCTCCCATCATAGAGATATAAGAATAAGAAATTGGCAATATTGAAGGACTTCCCCATGGAGCGGCTGATACAGCATCCAAATCTGTTAACCCTAATTCATTTTTTACAATAGGATGACCTGGTAAAAAATTTTCTAAATGAGATTTAACACCAATTGGTCCCATACCTGGACCTCCTCCTCCATGAGGTATGCAAAAAGTTTTGTGGAGATTCATGTGTGAAACGTCAGGTCCAAATTTACCTGGTTTAGCAATGCCAACCATCGCATTTAAATTAGCGCCATCCATATAAACTTGACCACCAGAATCATGAATTTTTTGACAAATTTCTGAAATATTTTCTTCAAAAACACCATGTGTAGATGGATAAGTAATCATCAAAGCTGCTAATTCATTTCCTGATTCAGCTATTTTTTTATCAAGATGAATTAAATCAACATTACCTAAATGATCACACTTTACTATTGATACTTCCATGCCACACATTTGAGCACTTGCTGGATTAGTTCCGTGAGCACTATTAGGAATTAAACAAATCATTCTATGACCTTGGTTATTTGACTCATGAAATTTCTTAATCGCTAATAATCCTGCAAACTCACCCTGAGCACCTGCGTTTGGTTGCAAAGATATTGCATCAAAGCCAGTAATATCCTTAAGCATTGATATAAGTTCATGCATCATTTGATTATATCCTTCTCTTTGATGCTTCTCTAAAAAAGGATGAGCGTTGGCAAAACCAGGGAGAGATATTGGTATCATTTCAGACGCTGCATTTAATTTCATAGTGCATGATCCTAGAGGGATCATTGATCTATTCAAGGTAATATCTTTGTTTTCTAATTTTTTTAAATAACGCATCATTTCAGTTTCAGAGTGATAAATATTAAATATTGGATGAGTAAGAATATTATCATTTCTAATAATTTCATTACCATCAAATATTGAATCAAGCTGATTTTCAATATCTTCAACTTTAATTTTTTGACTATTATGATTAAAAAAAGAAATTAAATTATCAATGTCTTCTAAAGTAGTGGTTTCATCTATTGTCAATGATATCTTATTTTTGTTTATTAATCTAAAATTTATACCTTCCTTTACAGACTTACAAAACCAATTTTCAGCTTTATCATCCTCAATTACTAAAGTATCAAAAAAATTAACTGAATTTATTTTATAGCCTAATATTTCAAGAGCTTTTTTTAAATATCTTGTGTTATAATTAATGGTAATTGCAATATTTTTTAGTCTTTCGGGGCCGTGATATATAGCATAAGCAGCAGATATAATCGCTAATAATGCCTGAGCTGTACAGATATTACTAGTAGCTTTTTCTCTACGTATATGCTGTTCTCTTGTTTGAAGAGCCATTCTATAAGATCTTCTATTATTTCGATCTACTGATACACCTATTAATCTTCCAGGCATTAATCTCTTGTATTCATCTTTAGTAGCAAAAAAAGCTGCGTGAGGACCTCCTAAGCCCATAGGGACACCAAATCGTTGAGAACTTCCAATAACAATATCTGCATTAAAAGATCCAGGGGATTTCATAATTACCATATTCATAATATCAGCAGCAACAATTGAAACTACATCTAAGGATTTATTCTTTAAAATAAGTTTATTTAGATCTTCAATTTCACCATAAGTATCTGGGTTTTGAATAAGGCATCCAAAAGTATTTTGGTCTGGCTCGCCTTCAATTATTTTAATTCCAATCGGATTAGCTCTAGTTTTTAAAACAGAAATTGTTTGAGGATGACATGCATTTTGAATACAAAAAGTGTGTTGTTTATTTTTTTTAATTTTATAAGCCATCATCATTGCTTCAGCTGCTGCAGTACTTTCATCTAATAATGAGGCATTAGCAATATCCATGCCTGTTAAATCAATAATCATTTGTTGAAAATTCATTAACATCTCTAAACGACCTTGAGATACTTCTGGCTGATACGGAGTATAAGCAGTATACCATCCAGGATTTTCTAAAATATTCCTCAAAATTACACTTGGTGTTACAGTATTATGATATCCAAGACCTATATATGTTTTTTTAAATTTATTTTTTAGAGATAAAAGTTGCATATTAAATTTATTAAATTCTTCTGACATCCCAGGCTTTAATTTTAATTTTTCTTTAAATAAAATATGATCTGGAACAGTTTTTTTTATCAATTCATCTAAGTCTTCACACTTAATTACTTTTAGCATTTTTGAAATATCTTCATTTCTAGGACCTATGTGCCTACTCGCAAAAGAATTTATATCTATCATATTAATTTTCCAAAAAAGCTAAATATTGTTCTAGTGACATAAGATCTTGGAATTGATCAGTGTTAGATACCTTAATCTTAAAAATCCAGCCTTCATTTTCAGCATCTTGATTAACAAGAGCCGCTTCATCTGATAATTTTTCATTGACTTCTGATACCTCTCCATCAATTGGTGAATAAATATCTGATGCAGCTTTAACTGATTCAATTACACATAATTCATCTTTGGCTTTGACAACTTTTCCTACAGTAGGAAGATCTATAAAAACTATATCACCTAAACTTTCTTGAGCATGATTTGTTATACCAACAGTTGCCATATCTCCGTCCATTTGAACCCACTCATGATCTTCTGTATATTTCTTTTCAATCATTTACGTCTCCTTTTTTATAATTTTTTTTAATAAATGGAATTTTTTCTATTTTTAATTCTTCAAACTTATCTCTCACTTTAACAAAAATAACTTCAGACATATTTGATATTTTATTAATATAACCTATGCCAATAGAGCATTTTAATATTGGAGAATAACAACTACTAGTAATATATCCAATTTCTTTTTTTGCCTCGTTGCACAAAGGCATATTAGCTCTTAACATTGTCTTATTGACGGGAATGAGTCCTATTTTTTTTATACTTTTAGGTGAGTTTAATTGTTCTGTTAAAATAGATGAACAATTAAGACTATTATCAATTAGTCTTGTTTTATCTATAGCCCATGACAGTCCAGCTTGTATCGGTGAAATATTTTCGTTAATTTCATTACCGTATAAACTCAAGCCAGCCTCTACTCTTAAAGAGTCTCTACAACCCAAGCCACATAAAATTATATTTTTTTGAAGAAGTTTAGTTAAGAATTCTTCCGCATGTTTATTTATAATAGACAATTCAAAACCATCTTCTCCTGTATATCCTGAACGAGAAATAATTACATCTGAGACATTGTATTGTATTACAGAAATATTTAAAAAATTCATATTTTGTGAAAGATTTAAAATTTCTTTTAAAGAAGCAAAAGATTCAGGTCCCTGGATAGCTATTAGACATCTGTTTTCAATAATTTCATAATTCCTTACTGTTTTTTTAAAGATTTCCTCAAGAACACTTTTCCTGGATGAATTATAAACAATATAAATGTATTCATTTTTAATATAAGTAATTTTTGATAACATAATATCATCAAGAATGCCTCCATTCGAATTTAATATAAATGAATAATGACATTTATTTGAAGAAATGTTGTTTATGTTTAATGGAATAAATTTTTCTAGGGATTTAATATTATCTTGAGTTAATGGAATTAAAATCTGCCCCATATGAGACACATCAAATATTCCAGCTTGATTTCTTACTCGTAAATGCTCATTTATTATTCCATTTTTATAATTGATTGGCATTTCATATCCAGCAAAGGGTACAAATTTCGCATTATGTAGTTGATGAAAATTTTTTAAAAAAATACTTTTAAGAGCTATATTAGTCAGAAAATTCTCCTGATTTAGCCCTCTCTGTATTTTAACCTGAGAGTTTTTACTCCTTCGGTAGAGAAATTTCTCTTTTCCAGATTTATTAATTCACGGTCCTTTTTGCCTGAGAGTTTCCGGGTCGTTGCTCCTTCGGCTCTGTATATTACAGTATCTCCCGTATAGATCTATTTATACAATTGTTATTAATTTTCAATTATTTTAGAGGAATATTATTAGATATTTTAGATTTTTGATATTCTAGGGATAGATTTTGATATAGTTTTGTAATTTTATCTATTTTTTTTGGTAAATTACCTCTATTTTTAATATTTATTTTGCTAATTTCATCAAGAATAGAGAAGCTTTTCCAATATCTATTTTCTTTATTATAATTGCCATTTTTAATAAAAAAAACTTCTTTCAAAATATTTAAATCATGAGGAATATTGAAAGTAGTTTTTGTATCTTGGTAAGGAAAAAAATAGTAAAAATATTCAAAACCACTCCAAGTTATTGCAGAAAGACATAGGGAGCAAGGTTCATGAGAGCTTATAAATATATAATCCTTTGTATTTAGATTATTAAGTTTAAAAAAATTAAATATTGTACTTATTTCACCATGAAAAAGAGGGTTCACAATTTCATTATTCGTACCAGTAACAGTTAATTTAAAATCAGATTTTTTAATTACAAAAGCACCAAATATTTTATTACCTTTTTTTACTGATAATTCTGTTTCTGGAATAAGATATTTAAGAAAAATATCTAAAATTGAATTATATTTAAGCAAAGACATGTTTTTGTAGTATAAGTAATTTATCATTTAGACAAAAAAAAAGACCCAGCAAGCTAGGTCTTTTTTATGTATCGTGCATTTCCTCCCGATACAAATTAAATAAAATTTCTTTTATTTAATTTGCTTACTACCTTTGCGTGTAATAAGTAAATATAAATTAGTGTTATTTAAAATTTTAATCAAACAAAATATCATTAATATTAAATAATATGTGAATAGTTTGTTAATAAGTTTTGAAAAAATCACCTAATTGGTTTTTCTGTATTAGTTTTAATATGCAATAAATATTCTCTATATAAAGTAAAAAAACTAGCAATTAAGATCAATAAAAGACCTAAATATCCCTGAAATGATAAAAAATCATTCCAAGCCAAATAACCAATTATTATTGACCAGATTATTAAACTATACTCATAAGGCGCTATAGATGATGGGGACCCAATTACATAAGCGCCAAATATTGAAAAAAAACCAATTACTCCCGTCATACCGATAATAAATAATATTAAAAAGTTATTTACAGAAGGAAAGTCCCAACTACGAAGAATAAAGCTATATTCAATAATTTGGTAATCAGAAAAGCTTAAATTATTTATTATAAAATAAATAATAATTGAAAATATAATTGCAGAAAAATATGTATGAATAATTTGTGTAAATAAGGAATCACGATCTGATGTTTTTTTTGAATAACAACTGTTAAGGCATAAAAAAATGCACAAAATATTGGAAATAGAGAATAAAAATTAAAATTACTAAAATCTGGATCTAAAACTAAATAAACTCCTAAAAAACCAATAAATATAGCAGACCATCTATAAGGACCAATTTTTTCACCAATGATAAATTTTGATGAAATTGTTACAAAAAAAGGACTAACAAAAAATAAAGTTACAGCCTGTGGTAAAGATATTTTTGATAAAGAAAAATAGTATAAACTAAAGCCTAAAAAAAACCTGCAACCCTAAGAATAGTAGTAATGGGATAATATGTTTTAAAGACTACCTTTATATTATTTATTTTACAGTAAAACAAAATAACCGTAATACCAATTAAAGATCTTGAGATATAAATAACATAAATATTAATTGAGTCTGAAATTAGCTTAATCAAAGAATCTTGAATAGCGAAAACAAACATTCCTAATATAATTAGAAAAATTCCCTTAATGTTATTATCTGATAAATTCATAAATAAATAATTAACTATAAATAAGTTTATTCCATGAATGATAATCAATATTAGAACCACATAATAAAATTAATGTATTCTGACCTTTAAATTCTTTTTTTACATAGTTTTTTAATGCTGCAAAACCAGCTACACATGCAGGCTCTAAAAAAAGTTTTAAGTTATTAAAAGCATATATCATGGAATTAATCATTTCTTTATCACTCACATTAATCATTCTATCTATAACTTGTTTAGCAATTGAAAAAGAATAAGGCATATGTAAAGGCGCACTAAGACTATCTGCGATACTATTTATTTTAACTTTAGTAAGGGGTGAATTATCATTTAAACTATCCGTTAAGCCTTTAGCTCCAATTGGCTCAATTCCAATAATTTTTACACTAGGTATATGTTGCTTTAAGATTGATCCAACCCCACTTATAAGACCTCCACCACCTACAGAAATTAAAATATTATCAATTTTTACATTTAAATCTTTTAATTGATGTATTATCTCAAGACCGAGTGTAGCTGAACCCTGAAGAGTTTCAGGTCCATCGAATGGATGTACAAATTTATACCCTTTGTTCTCTGCATTTTTTACTTCCTCGAAGGCAATATTAGCATTAGTAAAAGAAATATTCGCATTATAATTTTTGCAAGCAGAAATACGGTAAGGATTTGCTGATTCATATAAAAAAATTTTATTTTTTAAATTAAATATTTTTGCAGCATAAGAAGTTGCAATAGCATGATTACCAGCGCTAACAGCTGTAATACCACCTTGTAAATCTTTTTTTGTACTTGATATAATATTATTGATTGCACCTCTTGCTTTAAATGACCCACTTTTCTGAAAACATTCAAATTTAAAATATATACTTGTATCAAACTCTTGATCAATTTCCTTAGGAGCTTTTTTTAGGGGAGTTTTATTAATATAGGGTTTTATTTTTCTGTAAATTGTCTCTATTGAGGAAATCGATAATTCAGTTGGTATCAAGATTTAGCTCTTATTTCCTTAATTTTATCATACGCTAAATTAATAGCCACAAGTTCTTTGTTGGATTGCTCAATAAATTCTTGGGGCATTCCTTTAGATATCAAATTATCTGGATGTAGCTCTTTATTTAAATCTATCCATTTCTTTCTGATTTCATGATCTGAATTACCTCTAGTAACACCTAAAATTTTATAAGGATCTGAAGACTTGTTATTTAAATTTAATTGAAAAATTCTCTGAAATGTCACTTCATTAAATGAAAACGATTGTGAGATGGATTTTAATAATTCAATTTCCTTTAATGAAATTTTCCCATCAGATGCTGCAATATAAAATAAATTATTTAACATTTCTTCAAGTAAAATTTTTTTATCAGAAAATAACAAGCCAATTTGATCTGCTATTTCTTTATAACCATGAACATCTTTTTTAGCTTCATTAAATATTTTTCCAACTTTGTTTAATTCAGATTTAGGTACATTAAATTTTTCTTTAAAAGCTTGAATTTCATCATTTGTTACCTGGCCATCACTTTTTGCAAGTTTAGCTGATAGTATAATAAAGCTAATTGTGAAAATTTGTTGTTTTTGATCTTGGGATATTTGGGATTGATTAAAAGATCTGTTTTTCTTTTTATCAAAAGCATTTCCTGCCATTGCACCTAAAATCGCACCTATAGGTCCACCTAATGCAAATCCAGCAGCTCCACCAAGTAATTTACCCCAAATACTCATTTCATTAATTCTATAATTTGCTTTAATTCCTTTAACTCAATTATTGAGATTTTTTTATCATTATTTGTATCAACTAACTGAAAAATAATTCGTGTTGATTGAGAAATCTCATCCAAGGATACAAAACCATCATTATTTAAATCTATAAAGTTGAAATAATTTAATTCATCATCGAATAAATCATACGCATAAGCTGAACTAAAAAATGGGAAAATGATTAGAATTAGCTTTATCCAAACCATCTAATCATTCCAATAACCCCTGCAGATGCATAAAAAAATTGTAAAAATAAAATTCCTTTATGTTTAAGTTTAAAAGACCAAAATCCTATTAAGATAGCGGAAATAAACAATAAACTAAAACCTAGGAACTCTAAACCGATGTTCAGAGCTACTAATATAGAATATAAAATGGCCGTTATTACACCAGACCATTCTAAAATTTTATTCAAAAAGAATTATGATACTTTTTTAACGTTAGTAGCGTTTTCTTTCCCTCTGTTTTCACCAATTTCAAATGAAACAGCTTCACCTTCTTGTAATTGATCAATTCCAGCTTCTTCTAAAGCTGAGATGTGCAAGAATACGTCTTTTCCTCCAGCATCATTTTCAATAAATCCGTAACCTTTTGTTGGATTAAACCATTTTATTTTACCTGTAGCCATGTAATCTCCTTTTTATTAATGTATGGGGTTTTTATAAGATTTGTATTTTAGTAATAATTATAAGTATAAATCTCGTCGGTAATTAATTAATAACTTCCTAACAATAATTCACTTAATTGCAAGTAATAATGTAAAAGAAAAAAATGCTAAGCTATAAACACGGTTATCACGCAGGAAATAATGCTGATGTTTTTAAACATATTTGTCTTTTACAAGCTTATAAAAGTTTAAAAAAACATTATAAATCAATTAGTTACATAGATACACATGCTGGCAGTGGTATTTATAAGTTTGACAGTGATTACATGTTAAAAAATAAAGAGTATGAAAATGGGATAAGTAAAATAGAGAATTATAAATACGTTAATCTCTCAATAAAATACTATTTAAAAGTTTTAAGAAACATAAACAATTCAAAAAAATTATTTTATTATCCTGGGTCACCATCTATTATGAGTTACGTAACAGATAATTCAGACAGATTATCATTTTATGAACTTCACAATAATGAATTTCAATTATTAAGAAAAAATTTTATTAAAAAAACAAATTGTAAAGTTTTCCATAAGGATGGTTTTGAATTTTTAAAACAAAAAATAAATGTTAATGAAAAAACATTGGTATTAATTGACCCATCTTACGAAATTAAAGATGATTTCGAAAAAGTAGTAAAAACATTAAAAGAACTAAATAGTAATTATACTAATTTAACGGCCATAGTATGGTACCCAGTTTTGAATATTGAAAATAATGATCTATTTATTGATAATATAAGAAGAATTGGATCAAATAGAATTACTCGAATTGAAATTCCTCTTAAAAAATATAACGATGAAATAGGCATGAAAGGCAGTGGGATTATTTTATTTGATGGTAATGATTTTCTAATAAATAATTTAAGAGCATTCACAAAAGAAATTCAACCAATATTTAAAGATGAAAATTGTAATATACGTCCGAAAATTCAAAGAATATAAATGAGTCTAAAAAAAATAGATTTAAAAAAAGACAGCATCTACTCCTTATTTATTAAGATAGCTGTACCCTCTTCTATAGGCACAATATTTCAAAATTTATATTCAATAGTTGATTCAATTTTTGCCGGACAGATGATTTCAGAGTCAGCATTAGCGGCAATTGGCCAAATTTTTCCAATTTATTTCGTAATAATAGCATTAGGTATTGGCTTAAGTATTGGTACAACATCGCTAATTGCAAATAGTATAGGTGAAAGTAATTTAGAAAATTCTGGTAAAATTTTTTCTCAGTCCTTTATTCTCTCAATACTAGTATCAATAATCATAACTATAGTTGGCATAAATATTAGCCCATCCATAATAAACTCAATAAATAATGATAAAGAAACATTAGAATTATCAATAAAATATATAAATATAATTTTTTTTGGTTCGATATTTATATTTATTTTAATGTCAATTAACTCATCATTAAGTGCTCAAGGTGACACAAAAAGTTATAGAAATGTTTTAATTTTTAGTTTTTTTTTAAATATAATATTAAATCCAATATTAATTTCTGGTAAAATTTTATCTTTTCAAATTATATCACCTCTTGGTATAGAAGGGATTGCCTATGCAACAATTATTTCGCAGTTTGTTGGTATATTTTATCTATTTATTAAATTATCAAAAACAAGAATCTTTAAATATGTTCAATTAACTATTATTCCAAATTTAAAAATAATTAGTAATATTTTATCACAAGGTATACCTGCTTCAATAGGTATGATGATGATAGCAGTTGGGTCATATTTATTAATTTATTTCGTTGGAATATTTGGTGTTGAAGCAATAGCAGGTTACACATCCGCGGGAAGATATGAGCAATTATTTTTTCTCCCCCTTCTTGGATTAAGTACAGCTACTGTATCTATTGTTGGTCAAAATTTTGGAGCTAAACAATACCAACGTGTCTTAGAAACATACAAAAAAGGGATAAGAATTGGAGTAATAGTTTTAACTTTTCTGGGGTTAATAATATTTTTATCAGCAGAAATAGCGATGAATTTATTCACTGATAATGCAAATGTTAAACAATATGGTTCAGATTATTTGAAAATTTCAGCTTTAATGTTTCCAGCTTTCCCCTTTTTCTTTATTGGTAATGCTACATTTCAAGGTTTGAAAAGAGCCATAATAGTAATGTATATGGCGATCATGAGATTTGTCCTAATGCCATTTATAATGATTTCGATTATTTTCTATCAAATTGGTGAAAATTATAATTTAATCTTTTTTTCACTGGTAGCAATGCATTGGATAATAGGTTTATCATATTATTACTATTGTAATAAAAAATATAAAACAATTTTAAATTAAAATTTTATTGTGTTCCTGAGAGATTAGGAACAAAAAGAACATTATCAAAAATCTCCGACTTCAAAACATTATTAATTTTTTTATATCTTACGATGATTTGTTTATTTTTTTGAACCATGGGAGAAACAATTATTCCTCCTTCATGAATTTGTGATGCAATTTCTTTAGAGATATTTGATGTAGCTGCAGTAATAATAACTCTATCAAATGGTATTTGCTCTTTCCAGCCAAGATTGCCATCAGCATATTTAGAAACTATGTTAGAAATATTTAATTCTTGGAAAATGTTTTCGGCTTTTATTAATAAGTTTTTTATTCTTTCTATTGTGTAAACTCTTCTTACTAATTTTGATAGTATTGCACTTTGATAACCACTACCCGTCCCTACCTCCAGCACTTTATGCGATGACTCAACTTCTAATAATTGTGTCATCTTCGCTACAACAAACGGCTGACTAATTGTTTGATTATCTCCAATAGGAAGAGCTAAATTATCATAAGCCTGATTTCTAAAATTTTCAGGTATAAATTTTTCGCGAGGAATTTTCTCTATGGCGGATAAAATTTTAGAGTCTGATATACCTGACTCTCTTAATTCTAAAATGAGACGGATTTTTTTAACGTCAAGCACTAAAAAAGAATATCTTGATTATCAAAATATTTTTTTAATACTACTGGAATTTTAACATTACCATCTGACATTTGATAATTTTCTAAAATTGCAATCAATGTTCTACCTACAGCCAAACCTGATCCATTTAAAGTATGTATATGAATGTTTTTATCATTACTTTTGTATCTAGTGTTCATTCTTCTAGCTTGAAAATCTCCACAATTTGAACAACTTGAAATTTCTCTATATTTATCTTCACCAGGAAGCCATACCTCTATGTCGTATGTTTTATTAGCATTAAAACCCATATCTCCTGTACATAAAGTCATTACTCTATAGTGAAGGTCTAAATCTTGTAGGATGCCTTCAGCACAACTAAGCATTCTCTCTAATTCTTCTTTTGATTGATCTGGTTCAACTAATGAAACTAGTTCAACTTTAGTAAATTGATGTTGCCTGAGCATACCTCTAGTGTCTTTTCCAGCAGCTCCTGCCTCTGATCTAAAACAAGGTGTATAAGAAGTAACTCGCATAGGTAGTTGATTTACATTTAGTACTTCATTACTATGAAGTGCAGTAAGTGGTATTTCAGCTGTAGGTATTAACCAGTGATTATCCCCTGCAGTAAAGAGGTCATCTGCAAACTTTGGTAATTGTCCAGTTCCATATAATGTATCTTGTTTAACTAAATAAGGAACATGAATCTCAACATATCCATTCATTGTGGTATGTTTATCAATCATAAAATTGGCAAGAGCTCTCTCTAATTTAGAAAGGCGGCCTTTTAGGATAACAAATCGTGATCCAGATAACTTTGTTGCTGTTTCAAAATTCATTAAATTAGCGTTTTCACCTATTTCGAAATGAAGCTTAGGATTAAAATTAAATGAAGGCTTTTCACTCCAGTCTCTATAAAATACATTCTCACTCTCATCAGCACCTATTGGTGTGCTAGAATCAGGAATATTGGGCAGTCTACTTAAAATAGATTTTAACTCATCGTCTTTTAGTGTTTCTAATTCTTTAAGAGTGTTAACTTTACTTTTTATATCATCAACTTTTTCCATTTCATTGGTGGCATCTTTTTTTTGACTTTTTAATTGCCCAATAGATTTAGATATTTGATTTCTTTCAGCTAACAAATTTTGCAAAACTGTTTGCGTTTCTCTTTTTATCTTATCAATTTCAATTATTTTATTCGCAATAGTATTTTCTCCTCTTGTTTTCATCAAGTTATCAAACTCTACGGGATTATCTCGGATGTAGTTAATATTATGCATTAGTCATCACTTTTATTTTTTTGAATAATTTTAGCTATATAGATAGAGATTTCATAAAGTAATATAATAGGTAAAGCTAGACTAATTTGACTAAATGGATCAGGGGGAGTTAAAAATGCTGCCGCCAAAAAAGCAATGACTATTGCGTATTTTCTAAATTTTTTTAATGAAGTATGAGTCACTATCCCGACTTTGGCCATCAAACCTAAAACGACAGGAAGTTGGAAAGCTAAACCGAAGGCAAAAATAAATCGCATCATTAACGATAAATATTCACCCATCTTTGCCTCTAGCCTGATAGGTACACCTGAGCTACTCATATTTTGATAAGATAAAAAAAAATTCCAAGCAAGTGGGGCAATCAAATAATACACCATGGCACCACCTGCAAAAAATAAAATGGGAGTTGCTACAAGAAAGGGTAAGAAAGCATTTTTTTCATGCTTGTATAAACCTGGAGCAATAAATTTCCATATTTGGATTGCAATTAGGGGAAAGGCAAAAAACAACGCAAAGAAAAAAGCTATTTTAAGTTCTGTGAAAAATGCTTCTTGCAGTGCTGTGTAGATAAAGCCTTGACCTTCATCAACATTTAATAAATTAACAAGGGGCATTGCAAGAAAATAAAATAAATCACTTGCAAAATAGAAACATATACAAAAAATAATGATTATATAAATAAAGCTCCATAACAGTCTCTTACGTAATTCAGTAAGATGATCAATTAATGACATTTCTACAAATTGATTTTTAGCATTCATTTAGTATGTATATTTTTTATATCTTTTACTTCTTTATCAATAATATCTGTTGTGTCTTTTATTGATTGAATCTCAGATTTTAATTGACCTTCTATATTTAGATCTTTTTTAATTTTATT
>JABHWG010000146.1 GCA_018657885.1 Pelagibacteraceae bacterium | reverse complement strand
TCATTGTTTAATTTAAATTTAGCCATTAAATTAAATCGTAATCTCAAAACTTCAGATATTATTTCTTTAGATTTGTCCCTAAAACCGATTACATTACCTAAAAAAATTAACTTATCACCATTACTAAAATTTGAATATATATAATTTTTTATAGATTGAAATGACTCCACACTTGAATGCAATGAGCCAATTGCCCATATTTTATTAGGTTTTTTTAACTCGTGAAACTTGTTTTTTTCAGTCAATTATTTATTTCTAAGTATTGATTCAATTTTTTCAGTTGATTGAAAATAATCAGTTTTTTCAACTGCGGCAACTTCTCTAGCTAACCTTTCAATAGCAACTTGAAACATTTGTCTTTCACTATACGACTGTTCAGCCTGAGTATTTTTTCTAAAAAGATCTCTGACTACTTCTGCTATATTAATTGGATCTCCTGAAAAAATTTTTGTATCGTATTCTTGCGCTCGTCTGCTCCACATTATTCTTCTTATTTTAGGTTTTAGTTTCAAAACATCAAAAACTTCAGTTATTATTTTTTTAGAAGATATTTTTCTTAATCCAACTTCTTCTTGTTTATCAATGGGAACCCTTATTGTTAATTTAGATTGTTCCATTTTGACAACAAAAAAAATAGTTCTAATATTAGCTATTTCCATTGACTCAATTTTTACAATTTCACCAACGCCATGTTTTGGATAAACTACAGTCTCTCCAATTTTAAATTCAATATTTCTTGGACTCATATATTATCTACCTGGTTTTTTACTAAAATGATTTTCAAATTTATTCTCAACTTTTTCCCAATTTTTTGCATCAATTGGTGGTTCTTTTTTTTCGGTAATGACTGGCCAAATTTCTGAATATTTTCTATTTAACTCAGCCCATTTTTCCATACCATCCTCCGTATCTGAATGTATTGCCTCTATCGGACACTCAGGTTCACAAACACCACAGTCAATACACTCATCAGGATGTATGACAAGCATATTTTCACCCTCATAAAAACAATCTACTGGACAGACATCAACGCAGTCCATATGCTTACATTTAATACAACCCTCATCAACAACATAAGTCATGCCTTTTGAAGCTTCTGTGTTGCTCTAATTTTTGCATTTCCACACTCAACATCTGAAATATATAGTAACCCAGCAAGCCTTCTTATTAGGTTGGTTTCAAAGTCATGGATTTCATTATCTGATAATATTACTTCCCACAGAACCTCAACTAACATAATTTTTTTTTCATCTGAAAAAGATTTATTTAATTTAGAAGTATAAAAATATAAAGATTTAGAATTATCCTTATTATCTAATGCAGTAATAAGACTCTCTTCTACTTTTTTTGCATCTTCATGAAACACATTAATTAAACTAGTTGAAATTTTATTTAATTCATCTTGAGTTATTTGTCCGTCGGTATTAGCTGCCTCAATCAACAATCCTGATAAAATATCAATTTCTTTATTTTCTTCTGCTTGAATTGAATCATTATTCGTAAATATATTTTTTAGGGATTGTAGCAATTTATATCTTTCTTTTTAAATTTCTTTAAAGTAGTTTTTCCAAAACTGCAAAAGGAGAATTTGGATCTACTAGTTTTTTCAAATTAGGTTTTGCTGGTTTATTCTTTGTATTTATAACTTTGTTATTTTTAATTTTTTTACTTAAGTTTATTTTCTTTGGTTTTATTAGTGTTTTGTTAGTTTCATAAAAAAATAAAATTCTTTCATTTGGAAATTTAATAGATTTAAACCCACAAAATACTAAAATATCTTTTAACTGCTCTCTATTACATCCCACCGGGTTCATTAAGTCTGCAGAGTCAAGAAAAGGTCCTAATTTTATTTTTTGTCTTGCTATAAAAAAAATCCTCTCAAAAACATCAACTCTTAAAGCAAAACTGTTTAACTTCAAATATCCAATTGCTGACCAATAATCTTTTTTCATTTCATTACTCGATACAAATGACACTCTACCATCCTTTGGTAACGGTAGAAATGCATCAGATAGATAACTGTTAAATACGCTCCATAATATAGCTGATAATTCCATAGATGTTTTTTTTAAAAAATTAGGAACAAAAAAATACTTTGCACCAATACGTATGCCCAGCTTTGAAAGCGCAAGTTTATCCTCGGCAGATATTTTTTTTAAAAAAGTAATATAATTACTTATAGATAATGTCCCAAGTTTTTCAAAAACGTTAAACTGAATTGCTCTAACATTTGCTGATAGCTTATCATCAATATCTTCCTTTAAAGGCCATAATTTATTTTTTATTAATTCATCGACCCAATTTTGAAGTTTTGCTGAAATTAAAAGTTTTTTTTGAGAACTTAAATATTCAGTATTTAATGCTTCTGCTACAGGCAAAAAAATTTTAGGTCCTTTTTGTAGATGTCCTATCTTCTCTTCTCCCCAAAAAATTTTAATATTTTCTTTTAAATTTATTTCAGAAACATTACCAAAATTAATTGAATCGTTTGGAGCGTTAAGAAAGTTATTTACTTTTTCTTCAATCATAAATCTAATTGATTTTTTTACATGACTTAAAGAAAAAAGAGAATGAGAAATTACATCTTTATTGAATTTTAAGTCAAAACCGTCAAAAGAACCGTAGTTTATGTTATTAATAATTAAAAACTTATTATTTATTTTATAACCAAGGTTAATTTTATTATTTAATGAATTAATGAAATATTTTGAAGTTGAGTCAACAAACCTATTAGTTAACCCCTCATGCAGGTTATCAGATAAATTATTTTCAATTTCTTGTGTAGTTTGTTGCCAATATTTTTCATTATCTATCCAGTTTTGATGATTTGATATGTAAGTCCAAGTTCTTATTTGTGAAATTTTTAATGATAGCTCCTCTATCCCTCCATTAAATTTCTGAAGACCTAAAATATTTTTTTCTAACCATAACTTTGGTATTTTATCATTTTTAACTAATAATAAAAAAATTGTTTTTAGAAACTGAAGATATGAGTCATTAAATAGCTTTTGAAAATCTGGTATTCTACAAACATCCCATAATAATCTTAATCTATCTTTGTTTGTTAATAATTTTTTAATATTCTCATCATCAATTAAATATCTAAAATTTAGTTCATCTACTGCATTTTTTTTATGTATTAAATAACTGTGAACCGGAAATTGCTTTAAGCTAGTGATAAGACTGTTAATACTTGAAAAATCAAGTTTGTTGTTTCTCCAATATATTTTACTTATTGAGTCAAAATTACTATTCTCAATATTTTGGATAGTTTTTAAATCCAAATCACCTGCATTTTTTAATAATGAAAAAGTTCCATTATTCTGGAACCTACCAGCCCTTCCAGCAATTTGCCCTATCTCATTTGGATGTAAATTTCTTTTATATCTTCCATCAAATTTTTCAGTAGATGAAAATGCAACATGATCAATATTTAGATTTAAACCCATTCCGATTGCGTCAGTTGCAACTAAATAATCTACTTTTTTTTCTTCATAAATTTCTACCTGTGCATTTCTAGTTCTTGGACTAAGGGATCCTAAAACGACTGCTGCCCCACCTCTATGAGATCTTAAATTTTCAGCAAGCTCATAAACGCTATTTATATTAAAGGCTATAACTGCAGATCTAGGCTTAAGTTTTGAAAAACTTTTGTTAGATGCAAAACTAAGTTTAGAAAATCTCTCCCTCAGATCAACTTTAATCTTAGGAAAAATTTTTAATAACAGTGATTTAATTGTCAAAGATCCTAAGAAGATAGTCTCAAACGACCCTCTTGTATTAAGCATGTGTTCAGTAAATATATGGCCTCTATCATAATCTGCGGCCAACTGAATTTCATCAATAGCAACACACTCTACATCTAAATTTTTTGGAATTGATTCAACTGTACAAAAAAAATATTTTGCTTCCTTTGGAATAAATTTTTCCTCACCAGTTATAAGAGCTACGTTATTTATTCCAACTTTTTTTATAGCCTTATCATAATTTTCTCTTGCAAGTAAACGAAGTGGAAAACCAAAAATTCCTGATTGAAAAGACATTAGTCTGTCAAAAGCCAAGTAAGTTTTACCTGTATTGGTAGGGCCCAGTATGGCTAATAAACTGCCATCAACTTCTTTCACTTTAATTTATGAAGCTTTTTTAATAATTGAATTTAACACGTACTGAAGAATACCACCTTGTTTATAATAATCCAATTCCTTAATAGTATCTATTCTGCATAGTAGTTTAATAGTTATATCTGTATTAGATTTAATTTCACAATTAAGCTCTGAGTTTGGTTTAACTCTATCTAGTCCCTTAATTGTTATAATTTCACTTCCATCAAGCTTCAATGAGTGTCTGTTTTGATTATCTATAAATTGAAGTGGCAACACACCCATTCCAATAAGGTTTGAACGGTGAATTCTCTCAAAGCTCTCAGCAATTACAGCTCTTACACCTAATAATTTAGTTCCTTTAGCCGCCCAATCTCTAGATGACCCAGTTCCATATTCTTTACCTGCAAAAATGACAAGTGGTATCTGTTTCTTTGCATATTCAATAGCAGCATCATAAATTGACATTTGTTCATTTTTTTCAAAAAACTTTGTAACACCGCCCTCTATTCCAGGGACAATTTCATTTTTAATTCTAATATTTGCAAAAGTTCCTCTCATCATTATTTCATGATTACCTCTTCTAGAGCCATAAGAATTAAAATCTTCTCTTTTAATTTGTCTTTCATATAAATATTTTCCTGCTGGACTATCTACTTGTATGGCTCCCGCTGGAGATATGTGATCTGTGGTTACACTATCACCAAGCAGCGCGAGAATTCTAGCGTTTACTATATCTTTAACTCCATTTTCTTCATCCACAAAGAAAGGGGGGTTTTTAATATATGTACTAGATGCACTCCACGAATAAGTTGTATCTGGTACACTTTTAATTGATTGCCAATTTATGTCACCTTTATAAATCTCTTCGTATCTTTTTTTAAACATATCAGTAGATAGCGAATCAGCAACTATAGTATTTATTTCAGAAGTTGATGGCCATAAATCTTTTAAATAAATTTCTACACCCTCATCACTAATTCCAATTGGATCATTATACAAATCGATATTCATATTACCAGCTATAGCAAATGCTACAACTAATGGTGGTGAAGCAAGAAAATTAGCTTTGACTTCTTGATGAACCCTGCCTTCAAAGTTTCTATTTCCAGATAAAGCAGAACAAACGGTTAGATTTTTTTCTTTTATTTCTTTCGAAACCCATTCTTCCAAAGGTCCTGAATTTCCTATGCAGGTTGTGCAACCATAGCCAACTAAATTAAAACCAATTTGATTCAGGTATTTTGATAAGTTGGCTTTTTCTAAATAATCAGTTACTACTTTGCTTCCAGGGGCTAGACTTGTTTTTACCCAAGGTTTTACTGATAAGCCAAATTCAACAGCTTTTTTTGCTACTAATCCAGCTGCTATCATTACATTCGGATTAGAGGTATTCGTACAACTTGTTATCGCAGCTATTACAACATCTCCGGATTGAAGTCTGTGATTATTAACTGATTTATCAAAATAAGAATTATCAATTTCTTTAAAAGCCTGAGGTATATTTTTTACAAAAATTTTATCTTGTGGGCGTTTTGGGCCAGCTACAGATGCTTCAATTATATTTAGATCTAAACTTACTGTTTCATCAAAATTTGGTTTATAATTCTCATCAATCCAAAGTTTTTGTTTTTTTGTGTAATATTCAACAATCTTTAATTGATGAGTATCTTTACCAGATAATTTTAAATAATTTAATGTCTCTTGGTCTGTAGAGAAAAAACCGCAGGTAGCACCATACTCTGGAGCCATATTTGAAATTGTAGATCTGTCTGAAAGAGAGAGACTGCTTAAACCCTCGCCATAAAATTCTACGAATTTTCCAACTACTCCATGCTTTCTTAAAATTTCTGTAATTGTTAAAACCAAATCTGTAGCAGTAATACCTTCTTGCAGTTTATCATTTAATTTAAAACCAACTACTTTCGGTATATTCATAGATATTGGTTGTCCTAACATGGCTGCTTCAGCTTCAATTCCACCAACCCCCCAACCTAAAACTGACAGAGCATTTACCATAGTAGTATGGCTATCTGTACCAACAACAGAATCTGGATAGAGATAATGATCATTTTTAATCTTATTTGACCATATAGTGGTTGCAATATTTTCAAGATTAACTTGATGACAAATACCACCGCCCGGAGGTGCTAAATAAAAATTATTAAATGATTCTTGTCCCCATTTTAAAAACTCATATCTTTCTTTATTTCTAGAGAATTCTTTTTTTACATTTGCTTCATAAGCTTTATCATTACCATAGTGATCAACCATAACTGAGTGATCTATAACTAAGTCTACTCTTGAAAGAGGGTTAATTTTATTGGGATCAACTCCTTTATTCTTTAAAGCATCTCTCATGGCTGCTAAATCAGCCACAGCTGGAACTCCCGTGAAATCTTGCATTAAGACACGAGTTGGTGAGAAAGAAATTTCATAATTATCTTTAGATTCAGCTATTTTCTTACATAAATTTGAAATCATTTCCTTTGTTACTGACTCTCCATCTTCATTTCTTATTAAGTTTTCTAATAATATTTTAATAGAATTAGGAATTTTTGATAATTGAAAATTAAAACTCTCAGCAAGAATATTTAAGTCAAAATATTTATAATTTACTTTATCAATAGTTATATTGCTGCAGGTTTTAAGTGAGTTTAATGAATTCATACCAAGTTTAATTTTAATCAATATTCATTTATTCTTAATCGATAGTACTTAATTTAAAATAAGCATTTAAAATGTTTAAGAATAAGTTTTTAGAGTAATAATACTGAAAAAAAATTTTGTATAGACATTTTATAAATTTTTAATCAGATTTCTGCGAAAAAAAGCAATTGATTAAAAGAATTTTAATTTAAAAAAATTAATAATATTTTTTTGCTTTTGTGAAGTTTAGTTAAGTTGTTGACTTTGTCCGTAAGTTTTGGGAAATAAAGAAAGCCTTTTATGTTTGTCACTTTTTAAAAGTGATGATGGAGGGGGGTTCCTCCACTTTAACCCATTACAAGGAGCATTAAATGGCAAAGAAGAAAAAGAAAGCAGCACCTAAGAGAAAAGCTGCTCCTAAGAAAAAGAAAGCAGCACCTAAGAGAAAAGCTGCTCCTAAGAAAAAGAAAGCAGCACCTAAGAGAAAAGCTGCTCCTAAGAAAAAGAAAAAGGCTGCTAAAAGAAGAAGATAATTTATTTTCTTTAGCAAAAGAAATAAATATTAATTTTTTTCTTTTTCTTAATTTTTCTAAAACAATAAAAACGGGGGTAACCCCGTTTTTTTATTGTATAATATATAAAACACTCTTAATCTAACTTATGCTTCTCATTAATAACCTTTCATTTACTAGGGATAAAAACAAAATCTTTGAAAACTTAAATTTATCCCTGAATAAGGGGAATATTACTCAAATTAAAGGAGATAACGGGTCAGGGAAAACAACCTTTCTTCAAACTCTATTAAATATCTTAGAGCCTAATACAGGAGAGATATTCTGGGAAGGTAAAAATATTAATAAAACTATTTTCAATTTTTATAAAGAAACAACATTTATAATGGATCAGAGCAGTGCTACAAAACATTTAACGGTTTTGGATAATATAAATTTTTGGAGAGGATTATCATCCTCTAATCTTAGTAATGATAAGATTCTTTTATTATTAGAATCTTATAGTCTTGATCAATATAAAAATACTAAAGTTATGCATTTATCTTCAGGCGAAGTTAAAAAGCTAGAGCTATTGAGATTAATTTTTGAACAAAAAAATTTTTGGGTATTAGATGAGCCGTATAATCATCTTGATAATAGTTCAATTCAAATTTTAAATCAAACATTTGAAGACCATATTAGCAAAGATGGTATAGTACTATTCGCATCCCATTTTGAACCAGAAATTAATGGATTAGAAATAATAAATTTTACTTAATATGTTATTTATAAATAAAATTTTTATATTTTTTAAAAGAGAATTAAAACTTTTTTATACTAACATTGTTGATCTTCTTACTAATATTTTATTCTTTTTTTTATCTATATTTATTTTTATTTTTGCACTAGGAACTGGTGACAAGCTACTAGAGACAATTGGCGTCGGAATAATATGGTCTCTCTTACTTTTAAGCTCTACTCTAAGTATAAGAAAATTTTATGAAGAGGATTTTAAAAATGGAACCTTGATAGTAGTTCACATGGGTGGAATTAGTTATGAGTTAATGGCTTTTTTAAAAATAGTATCTCATTTTCTTTTTGTACAAATTCCTTTTTTAATTACAATACCAGTAGCTAGTATGTTTTTTAATCTTCCTATGAATGAAGTTTATGTTTTATTTCTAACATTTGTGATTGGATCATTGATTTTATCTTGTTTGGGCTCTATTTCAGCTTCTATGAATTTATTAAATTCTACAAACTTTTCAATTGGTAGTATAATTGTGCTCTTGTTTAGTATTCCTGTAATAATATTTTCAGTAGGTATAAAGAATTCAGACGTAGACTTTTTCTCAATGATTAATTTACTACTAGGTATATCATTAGTTTTTTTAGGTATTTCCCCTTGGTCTAGCGCTGCCTGTATAAGGTTAGCGCTTAGAAATAAATAATGTTTAAATTTTTAATAAATCCATCCAGATTTAATAAACTAATAGATATTATTTTTAGACCACTTGTTATTATTACCTCAATAACCTTAGTTGTCAGTTTGGTTTTGATTTATTTTTCACCTTTAGATTATCAGCAAGGTTTAACTGTTAAAATCATGTACATACATGTTCCCTCAGCTTGGTTATCACTTCTTACATATGGAGTAATGACTTTTTATAGTATTGTTGGATTAGCTTTTAAAATTCCTTTTAGCTTTATAATTAATAAAGCCATTGCTCCAATTGGTGCTGTATTCACTCTTTTATGTTTAATTTCTGGCTCCATGTGGGGTAAGCCAATGTGGGGCACTTGGTGGGTATGGGATGCAAGATTAACATCAGTTGCAATTTTATTTATTATTTATTTAATAATTATTTTTTTAAATCAAATTTTTGATAGCAGAGAAGTAAGGGAAAAAACTATAGCAATATTTATTCTGATAGGCTCTATCAATCTTCCCATTATAAAATTTTCTGTTGACTGGTGGAATACTTTACATCAACCAGCTAGTGTTAGTAAATTATCCTCACCTTCAATTGATATATCTATGCTTCAACCTCTTTTAGTTATGACTTTATCTTTTAGCTTAATAGGTCTTATAATTGCAATATTGAGAATAAAAGCTGAGATTTTAATAAGAAAGATCAATTAATAGTTATTTGTGACCTTTAGTCACCGCTTTAACTATTATTAATTTTATATAAGAGAATAATAAGTTATGTATTTTTGGTTTGTCTTTATGAGTTATTTTTCAGCATTCATTTTAGTTTTTGGACTGATGTTTTTGTCTTATTTAAAATTAAAGAATCTTAGAAAATAATTATGAGTTTAAGATTTCAAAGATTAATTTTAATTATAATTACATTAGTTTTTTTTTGTTCAGCAGTATTATTAATACTTTTTAATACACAAAAAAATATAGTTTTTTTTTATACTCCTTCAGAGTTAATAAAAAATGATAAAAATTTATTAGAAAAAAAAGTAAGAATTGGTGGTTATGTTAAAAAAAATTCATTTTTACAAAAACCACTAAATAATTATCAGTTTAAAATTACTGATAATATAAGTGAGTTATTAGTTTTTTATGAAGGAATATTACCTGATCTTTTTAAAGAAGGGCAAGGCACAGTAGTAGAAGGAGTTTTAAATAATAAAAAAATCATTATTGCTTCAAAAGTTTATGCAAAACATGATGAGAATTATATGCCAGCATCAATTAAGAAAGAACTAGAAAAAAACAATCAATGGAAAAAAGATTACAAATGATCTCACTGATAGGTTTTTTTGCACTATGTTTTTCAACTATTTTTTCATTTACACTTTTAATACCAGTCTCAATTTTTAAGATTAACATAAAATATTTTATACTTATTTTTAGACTATCAACTTTTTTAGTTTGTATTTCATTTATTTCACTAATATTTGCCTATGTTTCTTCTGACTTTACAAACTTTAATGTTTTTCAAAACTCTCACTCAGACAAACCCTTAATTTATAAAATTACAGGGGCTTGGGGTAATCATGAAGGTTCTATTCTTCTATGGATATGTATGATCTCCTTATACGGATTTTTTTATTCCCTAATTAGCAAATCAGCTAATGAGTTTAAAATTCTTGTTCTTAAATTTCAAAGTGCTCTTTTTATAATTTTTGCGCTGTTTATTATTCTTACCTCAAACCCATTCCTCGTAAACTCTGTATTTGTAGAAGAAGGTCTCGGTCTCAATCCGATTTTACAAGACCCTGCATTAGCTATTCATCCTCCAATGCTATACCTAGGTTATGTTGGTTTTTCATTAGTTTTTAGCTTAGCAATTGCTAGTTTATTTAGAAACAACTTAGACCAAGACTGGATAAATGAAGCTAGAACTTGGTCTATGATTAGTTGGGGCTTTCTTACTGCTGGTATAGCTCTTGGCTCATATTGGGCCTATTATGAGCTTGGTTGGGGAGGATGGTGGTTTTGGGATCCAGTTGAAAATATATCATTAATGCCATGGATAGCTGGATTGGCATTAGTTCATTCATTATTAATGATAAGAGGTGAGCAAGCCATTGAAAAATGGATTGTTTTTCTTGCTATACTATGTTTTTCCTTAAGTATACTTGGCACATTCTTAGTAAGATCAGGAATATTAACAAGTGTTCATTCTTTTGCTTCTGATGCATCAAGGGGTCTTTTCATTCTTTTAATATTCTTTTTAACTACAGGTTTTGGTTTTTTAATTTTTTTAATTAAAACACCATCAAAAAAAGATGATTTACATTTACTTTTAATTAACAAAACATCAGCTCTAATAATCAACAATATTTTAATGATGATAACTGTATTCACAATACTTCTAGGAACTATTTATCCAATAATAATAGAGGTACTAACCAATAAGAGAATTTCTGTTGGGGGACCTTATTTTAATTCTACAGTATTGCCAATTCTACTACCAGGTTTTTTATTAATGAGTATTGCTCCGGTACTTTCCTGGAAAACAAATCAAATTAAAAAATTTAGAATTTACGTAATTTGTTTTTTAATCCTAAGTTTAATAGTTTCATTACAATCATATTTTACAAGTTTTAATACATGGGGTTTTATTGGTTTAATACTAGGTTCATGGATAATAATAGCTTCGATCATATCTATAATGATAAGACATAGATTTTCATTTACAATTAAATACATTACATCAATAAATAGCTTTATTGCGCATATTGGTGTTGGTGTGATGATAATTGGTGTCACTTTTTCTAGCATTTATCAAAAAGAATATAATTTTAATATCGAAGTTGGAGATAAAGTATCTCTAGAAAATGAAATATTAAAGTTTAATGACATGCAAATTATTGAAGAAAAAAATTACCAATCCCTAAAAGCTAACATCTCAATTAAGAAAAAAAATGGTAATATTATCTATATAAAACCTGGTAAAAATTATTATCCAGTTTCAAAAATGATAACAACAGAAGCTGGGATTTATCATGATTGGTTTAAAGATATTTACATAACACTAGGTAGTGAAAATAATAATATTTGGTTTATTAGAGTTCTGATAAATCCATTAGTGAGTTTTATTTGGTTAGGAGTTATTATAATGGTATTTTCAAGTGCAATTGCTGTAATAAAAAAATGAAAAAAATAGTTCTAATTTTACCTTTAATTTTATTAACTATTATTTGCTTATTTTTTCTTTTATTTATTTTACTTGAAAAAAATCCTAACGAGCCCCCAAGCGCTTTACTTTACAAGGATTTGCCAACTTTTACTTCTAACAACCTATATAACAAAAATATAAACTTAGGTTCAAATGATTTAAAAGAAAAATATACTCTAATTAATTTTTTTGCCTCATGGTGCACACCATGTAGAGTTGAACATCACTTTTTTTTTGAAATAAAAAAAGAAAATCCAGATTTATTTATTTTGGGTCTTGCGCACAAAGATGATCCAAATGACTCAAAAAAATATCTTGAAGAAGAGGGTAACCCCTACTCATTTGTAGGTCTTGACCAAGATGGAAAAATAGCTTTTGAATTTGGTGTTTTTGGATTACCTGAAACATTTATTGTAAACAGTGATGGTAAAATAATCTTTAAACACACAGGGCCCCTCACAAAAGAAATCATAAAAAATGAAATTACAAAACTTTTTTAAATTACTATTTTTTTTATTATTTTTTTTACTTTCTTTAAATTCAGTCGCAAAGGAAAGCACAGAAGATAGAGTAAAAAAATTAACACTAGAATTAAGATGCATGACTTGTCAAAATCAAAGTGTAAGTGACTCTGATTCTGACTTTGCAAAAGATATATCAAAGATTGTTGAGGAAAAATTTAAAGATGGATTAAGTGAGAAAGAAATTAAAATTTTTTTAACTGATAGGTATGGTGAATATATTCTTTTAAAACCATATTTTAATTCAAAAAATCTACTTTTATGGCTTTTTCCATTTGTCCTAGTTATCGCTTCAATGTTTGTTTTTTTTAAGAAAATTAAAAAAAAATAGACTAAATGAGTATTTAATTTGTATTTTTTAATTTTGAATAGTAAGAATTCTCTATAATTATATATAAAATTACTTTCCTAAAGTAATACACAAGGAGGAAGTGTGAAAAAATTTTTATTAATCTTATTTTCATTAAGCTTACTAAGCTTAACAACAATAAGTAGTGCAAAATCAATTAGAATTGGTACAGAGGGGGCTTATCCTCCTTGGAATAATTTAAACTCAGCTGGAGAGCTTGAGGGTGCTGAAATAGACTTTGGTAATGAAGCTTGTTCAAGGATGCCTGTTGAGTGTGAATGGGTAACTCAAGATTGGGATGGAATTATTCCAGCTCTGCTTCAAGGAAAATATGACATTATAATAGCAGGAATGTCAATAACTGAAGAGAGAAAAGAAAAAGTTAATTTCACTAACGGATATATGACAGATGGTGCTCGTTTTGCAGTTTTAAAAGGGAGTGGATTGGAAGGTTTATCAGTAGATAAATTTACTGGTGGAATTAATAAAGTAAATTTAAATAATGCTGGTGGAAAAGAGCAGGCAGCGATTGGTCAACTAATTGCAGCTATGAATGGATCTACTGTTTGTGTTCAATCATCAACAATCCATCAAAACTTTTTAGATAAACACATGTCTGGTGCTGTAAAAGTTAAATTATACCAAAGTGTAGATGATCATAACTTAGACTTAGCTGCAGGCAGGTGTGATGCTATACTTGCTGATGTTGGATCTATAATTGACTTTATGGAATCAGATGGGGGTGTAGATGTAGCTTTCACAGGACCTACTTTTTCTGGTGGAGTTTTTGGAGACGGTGTAGGTGGTGCAGTTAGAAAAGAAGACACTGATATTTTAGAGATGTGGAATAAAGCTATTGCTGAAATGTCAGCTGATGGCACAACTACTGAAATTACAAAAAAATGGTTTGGTAGAGATATTTCTATGTAAATTTAACTTTTTATAAATAGTAAATAAGGGCGGCATTTGTCGCCTTTTTTTATTGTCTTTCAAAGTTATCCTTGAGTATATTTTTATATATAATAATAGCAAAACCATGAATTCACTTTTAGGTCTAATAATACAAATAATTAATCTCTATCAATTTATTTTATTAATATATATCATAGCAACATGGTTATTAAATTTTAATATTATTAATTCTTCTAATCGATTTGTTTATAGTATTATGGAAGCAATGCATCGTCTTTGTGAACCAAGCCTAAACCTAGTTAGAAGGTATGTTCCTAGTTTTGGAACTGTAGATATTTCCGCCATAATCGTATATTTAGGTTTATGGTTTGTTAAAAGTTTATTAATTGAGTATTGGCCGAGGTAACATGACTAAATTAATTAATGGTAAAGAGATTGCGCAAAACTTAAGAAATAATCTTAAAAAAGAAATTGATATTTTAAAAAAAAATACAGGTAAAGTGCCGGGATTAGCTGTTGTTCAAGTAGGTAATGTTGCAGCAAGTAGCGTTTATGTGAAAGCAAAAACTAAAAGCGCAAAAGAGGTAGGTATTGAAGTTATAGACAATCATTTACCAGAAGAAACAAATCAAAAAGAATTGTTGAATATTATTGAAACCCTTAACAATCAAGCCAATGTAGATGGAATACTTGTTCAATTACCACTACCTAAGCATATTAATGAACAAATAATCCTTGATTCAATTCATCCAGATAAAGATGCGGATGGTTTTCATCCATTAAATGTTGGTAAGTTATCAATTGCTAGTCATAATGATGAAAACTTATTAATACCGTGCACACCATACGGATGTTTGATAATGCTAAAAGGTCTCGGTGTTGAATTGTCAGGAAAAAATGCAGTGGTAGTTGGTAGATCAAATATTGTTGGCAAACCTATGGCTCAATTATTATTAAAAGAGTCCTGCACAGTAACTATAGCACACTCAAGAACAAAAAATATTGAAGAGGTTTGTAAAAAAGCAGATATTATTGTAGCTGCTGTTGGGAGGCCTAGGATGATAAAGGAGAATTGGGTAAAGAAAGATGCAATTGTAATTGATGTTGGAATTAATAGAATTGAAGTTGATATTGATGGAGAAATAAAAAACAGACTTGTTGGAGATGTTGATTTTAATGCTGTATCAAAAAATGCAGCAGCTATTACTCCTGTACCTGGAGGTGTGGGTCCAATGACTATTGCATGCCTATTGAGAAACACAATGATAGCATTTAAAAATTCTTATAAATAATGAAATTAAAGGCTTTGATTACAGGTATTACTGGTCAAGATGGTTCATATCTGGCAGAATTTTTATTAAAAAAAGGTTATGAAGTTCACGGTATAGTAAGAAGGGTTGCTCTTGAAAACCCTGATCATCGTTTGTGGCGAATAAAAAAAATTATTAAAAAAATTCATTTACATTCAGGTTCAATGGAAAGTTATGCAAGTATTTTCAATATTTTTAATAGAATAAAACCAAATGAATTTTATCATTTAGCAGCCCAGAGTTACGTTGATTATTCTTTTCAGGATGAATTTTCAACTTTGTCATCTAATATTTCTTCGACTCATTATTGTTTATCTGCAATAAAAGAAACTGGACTATATACCAAATTTTATTTTGCTGGATCTTCGGAAATGTTTGGTAAAGTAAAAAAAATACCTCAAAATGAAAATACACCTTTTCATCCCAGATCGTCTTATGGTATTTCAAAAGTTGCAGGTTTTGAATTAACTCGAAATTATAGAGAGACTTATAATATGCATGCTTCAACTGGAATATTGTTTAATCATGAGTCTGAGAGACGTGGATTTGAGTTTGTAACCAGAAAAATATCTCGTTCAGCGGCGTTAATTAAGCTTAAAAAACAGAAATATTTAGAATTAGGTAATTTAAAAGCAAAAAGAGATTGGGGATATGCGCCAGAATATGTTCAAGCAATGTGGCTAATGCTTCAAGAAAAAAAACCAGACGATTTTGTGGTTGGAACTGGAGAAACGTATAGCATTAACTATTTTGCCGAAAAAGCTTTTGAAACACTTGGGTTAGATTTTCAAAAATATTTAAAAATTAATCCTTTATTTTTTAGACCCGCAGAAGTGGATTTATTAGTAGCCGACTCTACAAAAATAAATAAAAAAATCGGGTGGAAGGCAAAAACTAAAATCGATAAATTAATTGAAAAAATGATATTAAATGATTTCAATTTATTAAAAAAAGAAGTGTGACTACTTGTTGCCCTTTTTATGTATTATGAATTTATTGATAAAATTATCATTTAACATAACATCTAAATTTTGATTTTTAATCCAACTTCCAAGTCTTTTTTCCTCGTAATTTGCATGATCATCTGTGTAATTTTTTAATAATAAAAATCTAAACCTGGTGGCGTCAAGCGCATGACAATCTGTAAAAGCTGGTAAGCTATAAATTAGATCATAATTATAATAGCTTGTATATTGTTGAAAAAAAATATCTAATAATT
>JABHWG010000160.1 GCA_018657885.1 Pelagibacteraceae bacterium | reverse complement strand
TGTTCAGAGGATGATCCTCTTTATGTAATTGCTATAGGAGCTATAACTAATGTTGCATCAGCTATATTACAAGAACCAGAAATAATTAATAAAATTGTTGTTGTGTGGTTAGGCGGAAATGCTCTTTACTGGCCAAACAATAATGAGTTTAACTTAAAACAAGATATTGGAGGCTCTCAAGTATTATTTGATAGTGGTGTTTCCCTTATATTAGTGCCTTGTAATGGCGTAACTTCTCATCTTATGTCTACCGTTCCTGAAATTGAAAAGTATATTGAACCACATGGTAAAATAGGAAAATTTTTAGCTATGAGATTTAAAGAGTATAATGACAACCACAAAGGATGGTCGAAGGAAATATGGGACATGGCAGCAATTTCATGGGTTTTAAACGAAGAATGGACACCTACTAATATTATTCCTTCACCCATTCTTTTAGATGATAAAACTTGGAAATTTAATGAAAATAGACATCCAGTTAAGATTGTTTATGAAATTAAAAGAGATTTAATTCTTCAAGATTTTATAGAAAAACTAGAAAAATTTTCGAAATAAAATAATGTGTAAAATTATTGGTCTCGTGGTGAAATGGATATCACACGTGTCTTCGGAACATGGATTTGGGGTTCGAGTCCCTACGAGACCGCCATATTAATATGACTGTCACAAAATTTAGAAAATTCAAAAAGTCTGACAAAAATACTATTATTAATTTATGGAAAACTTGCAAACTTATTGTACCTTGGAATGACCCTTTAAAAGATATTAATAGAAAATTACTAATAAAAGATGGTCTATTTATTGTCGGAGAATCTAAAAATAAAGTTATTGCATCTGCAATGGCAGGGTATGATGGTCATCGAGGATATATTTATTATTTAGCAGTTCTTCCTGAATTTCAAAAACAAGGAATTGGATCATTAATATTATCAATTGTTGAAAAAAAACTTTTAGAGATGGGTTGTCCAAAAATTAATTTATTTGTTCGTAATACAAATATTAAAATTAAAAATTTCTATAAAATAAATAAATATGAAATGCAGGATTCTCTAGTTTACGGTAAGAGGTTAATCAAAGATGATTAGTTATTTAATGAGGCTGAATATTTATTTGTAACAATTTCTGCTATCTGAACTGCATTTAATGCTGCGCCTTTTCTAAGATTATCTGAAACTACCCAAATATTAAGACCATTATCAACACTATCGTCATTTCGGATTCTACTTACATAAACCTTATCTTCTCCAGCAGCTTCAACAGGAGTTACATATCCCTCATCTTTTCTATAGTCTATAACAGAAACACCATCAAAATTTTTTAACAGATCTGATGCTTTCTCATCACTTAAAGGGGAATCAAACTCCACATTTATAGATTCTGCATGACTAATAAAAACAGGAACACGGGCACAAGTTGCAGATACTTTAATACCCTCATCCAAGATTTTTTTTGTTTCATTAATCATTTTTTCTTCTTCTTTTGTATTTCCATTATCCACAAAACTATCAATGTGCGGGATAACATTAAAAGCAATTTGTTTTGTAAATTTATTTTTTTCAATATTTTTATTTGTATAAACATTTTGTGTTTGATTAAATAATTCATCCATTGCTTCTTTTCCTGCACCAGACACTGACTGATAAGTAGATACTACCACTCTATTAATTATTGATTCATCATGAAGAGGCTTTAAAGCCACAACCATTTGAATTGTTGAGCAATTAGGATTAGCAATAATATTACTTCTATCATCATCATTAAAAAATTCTTCAAGAGAAGAAGCGTTTACTTCTGGAACTATAAGAGGAACGTTTTCATGCATTCTAAAATGAGAAGGATTATCTATAACAAGACAACCAGCTTTAGCTGCTTTAGGTGCAAATTCTGCTGATACTTTTCCTCCAGGAGAAAACAAACCTATGTGCACTTTAGAGAAATCAAATTCTGCTAAATCCTCAACAACAATTTCATTTCCCTTAAAATCAATTTTCTGTCCCTTTGATCTAGAAGAAGCAAGTAAATATAATTTATCGATAGGAAAGTCTCTATCCTCTAAGATCTGAATTATTTCCCTACCAACATTTCCAGTTGCTCCTGCTATTGCCACATTATA
>JABHWG010000164.1 GCA_018657885.1 Pelagibacteraceae bacterium | reverse complement strand
CTATAATACCTGCGCCAAAGAAAGATATAAGTAATGATAGTGTGTTGATGTTTGGAAATTTAATTTGCCAAAAATATGCAATTAAAGCTAAAGGAAGTAAAATATTAAAACTTAAATAATCAAATTTATCTGAGATTTTATTTGATAAAATATTTAGTTTTTTTATTATAAATCCAATAATGACATAACCAAATACTGAAAAAATAATATAAGTTAGATTATTCACTACTAATTAGGTTTTTTAAAATATTATCAAAACTGCCTTCCAATAAATCATTAAAGTCATTTAAATTAAAATTAAAATTTATAGAATTATCAGATGATATGATTTTAATATTTGGATTTTCTGCATTTCCTTTGATTTTAATTCCAATTATTTCTTCCTCTTTTTCATTAATAGTAATTTTAAGATCGACTGTTTTATTTGATAAATCATATTCTCCTTCTCCATTAATTTGGAAATTATTTTTTTGAGACTTAAAAGAGTCTAGTAAAATTAATCTATCATCAATTCTAATCTTGCTTGTAAAATATGTTTTTTCTGTAAGTAGAGAATATGCCAATGTTGATAATTTTTTATATATTTTAGGAACATTTAACTGATTAATAATTAGATTAATAAATTGTAATGATTTTTCTTCTTCATGGCTTAAGTCATAATAAATATATCCTTCAGGTTGAGTTTTGAATTTTGATATTAGATTGTGTGAATAATCATCATTAAGGAAATATCTTAAATTATATTTATTAATCTCTCCTGATGAAATTAGATTTTCAATAATAAGTTTATTAATTTTAGCACTGCCTAACTTAAATATAAATTTAGTAGGTTCATTATTATAGTTTTGGAAAATGTTTAATTCTGCTTTTTTAATAAAAAAATTGTTGATTTTGTTATCTACGTCAAACTGTATAAATAAAGATAAATTAGGAATAATATTTACTTCATGAGTTTCTATTAATTCTATATTTATATTTAAATTATTTTCAATATTTGAGATGAATTTATTAACCAGAATTTTATCTATAAGAAAAAAAATTAATAATGATATTAGAATTAAAATTAACAGTAATGTTATTAAGAATTTTTTTATCATGAATTATTTTTATAAAAAAAATTATTTTTTTATAGTACTAATTCATTATCTATATTGGAAATAAATAAGTTTTCTAATTCATTTTTATCTATTTCTTTTATTGTCATCGGTTCCCATTGAGGATTGTGGTGTTTTTTGATCAAAACTGCCTCAATACCTTCACCAAAATCCCTTCTAGCGGTCATTTTTTGACTTAAACTATATTCTGACTCCAGGCATTCCTGTAATGTTTTATTTTTAGAATTTTCAATAAGTATTGCCGTTACTGCTAAACTCATAGGGCATTTATTTTTTAGTTTATTTAATATTGAATAGGGATCTTTACTAAAAACTATATTATTAAAAATTTCATGAATATTTCCACTAAAATTTTTATTTATAAAATCTAATTTTTCATCTGAAAATAAAGAAGAAATGGATGTTTTATAATTTCCTACCACTCCATCAGAAATATAATTATCTATAAAATCATCTAGTTTGTTTTCAGGACAGTAATGCGTTGCAAGACCAAAATTTAGTAAATCTCTTGAATTGATGACTTCACTAGTTAGTCCTATATATTTTCCAATATTATTTTGTAATTTAGAGAGGAAAAAGCTCCCCCCAACATCTGGGAAAAAACCAATAGATGTTTCAGGCATAGCAAATTTGGTCATTTCAGTAGCAACTCTATAATCGCCATAAATTGATAAACCTACACCACCTCCCATGACTACACCTTTCCAAATAGATAAATAAGGTTTAGGAAATTTTTTTATTTGTAGATTAAGTGCATATTCTTTTGAAAAAAAATCACGCTTCAATTTTGAGTGCTTACCTGATAAATGTACGCTTTTGACATCACCTCCAGCACAAAAATGATTTCCTTCACCTCGAAGTAATACTCTCTTAATTTTATTATCTTTTTCCCATTCTTTTAATTTTTTTGTAAGTTGCTCAGCCATAGATAGGTTGAGAGCATTAAGTGCCCTAGGTCTATTTAAGATTATAATGCCAGTAGAACCTTTGATATCAAATATAATTTCCATTTATTTTTTTTTAAATTTTAATATTTTTTCGGATAGCCCCACTTCTTTTGCCTTAAGTCTATTAATCTCATCTCTTATTCTTGCAGCATCTTCAAATTCTAATTTCGATGCAAAATTATTCATTTTTTCTTCAAGATGTTCAATGTGTTTAGTAAGATCTTTCCCAACTAGTTCTTTAGCATTTTCTATCTCTACTGTTACATGATCTTGCTCAGCAGTATTTTCTAAAATTACTTCTATATTTTTTTTAATGCTTAAAGGTGTAATATTATTTTCCTTATTAAATAAAAGTTGTTTATCCCTCCTTCTTTCTGTTTCATCTATTGCCTCTCTCATACTTTTAGTAACAGTATCAGCATACATTATTACTTTACTGTCAACATTCCTTGCTGCTCTTCCAATAGTTTGTATCAAGCTTCTTCTAGAACGTAGATAACCTTCTTTATCCGCATCTAATATTGCCATCAACGCACATTCGGGTATATCTAATCCTTCTCTCAAAAGATTAATACCAATTAAAACATCAAATACACCCAATCTTAAATCTCTTATAATGGCTACACGCTCTAAAGTATCAATATCAGAGTGAAGGTAGCGAACTTTTAATCCCTCTTCGTGCATATATTCAGTTAAATCTTCGGACATTTTTTTTGTTAAAGTAGTAATTATAACTCTATAGCCATTAGAAATTGTAAGTTTACATTCATCAATTAAATTATCGATTTGATGTTTTGTTGGTCTTATTTCAATAGGTGGATCAATCAGTCCTGTAGGGCGTATTAATTGTTCAACAAAGACCCCACTTGTTTTTTCTAGCTCATAATCTCCTGGGGTGGCACTAACAAATATTGTCTGTGGTCGCATAGCATCCCATTCTTCTCTCTTTAGAGGCCGGTTATCAATGCAACTAGGCAGTCTAAAACCATATTGCGAAAGGGTTGATTTTCTAGAAAAATCTCCTTTGTACATTCCTGATATTTGACTACAAGTTATATGACTTTCATCAATAAATAATAGAGCATCCTCTGGTATATATTCATAAAGTGTAGGAGGAGGTTCACCAGGTTTTCTTCCTGATAAATATCTTGAATAATTTTCAATACCACTGCAGCTACCTGTTGTTTCAATCATCTCCAAATCAAATGTAGTTCTTTCATCCAGACGTTGACGTTCCAACAATTTTTTTTCATTTTCAAAAATAGTTAATTGTTTTTTTAGATCTTCTTTAATTTGAACAACTGCTTTTTTTATAGTTGGTTTAGGAGTTACATAATGAGAGTTAGCAAATATTCTTATGTTATCTAAGTTCCCAAGATTTTCTCCTGTTAAAGGGTCAATTTCAGAAATTTTTTCTATGTCATCTCCAAAAAAAGAAATTTTCCAGGATCGGTCTTCATGATGCGATGGAAAGATTTCAAGGACATCTCCCTTAGCACGAAAACTACCTCTTCTAAAATCCATATCTCTTCGCTTGTAAAGAAGCTCTACAAGTTTTCGAATAAGAATATCTCTGTTTATTGATTGATTTTTTTCAAGAGTAAATGACATGGCGGAATAAGCTTCTACGGATCCAATACCGTAAATGCATGATACGGATGCTACAATTATTGTATCCCTTCTTTCTACAAGGGATCTTGTGGCTGAGTGACGAAGTCTGTCTATTTGCTCATTAATCGATGATTCTTTCTCAATAAAAGTATCACTCCTTGGAACATATGCCTCCGGAGTATAATAATCATAATAACTTACAAAATATTCCACAGCATTATTAGGGAACAAGCTTTTCATTTCACCATACAACTGTGCTGCTAATGTTTTATTTGGAGCCATGATTAGAGTTGGGCGTTGCATTTCTTCAATCACTTTTGCCATAGTAAAAGTCTTACCAGAACCTGTCACCCCAAGTAGAACTTGTTCATTCTCTTCATCTCGAAGATTCTTTACTAGTGTTTTAATTGCAGTTGGCTGATCCCCACTGGGAGAGTAATTACTAACGATTTTAAATCTTTCTTTAGATTGGATAAGGTTAGAATTAGCTTTAATTAGGTTCATTTAAGAATTTATATAGCCTTCTAAATAGGTATATTTTTCTAAAAAACGACCATTTTCAGTAATTGTAGCATTTAATATTCTTCCATCATCTTTACCTAAGATGTAAGGGATAACTTCGTTCATTATTCCATGACCAAACTCTGTACTAGAGTCCCTAGGAAGTTCAGACGGAAGGTTATCAACTGCCATTATAGCTAAGTGATTACTTGAATGATCTGTTTCTAAGAAGGTATCTTTATTTAAATAAAAATTAGGCTCATCAATAGTTGTTGATTTAATTGTTGATGGAATAGAACCATCAACATCACAAGTAACATCACCAATAACTTTTAATCTTGTAAATTCCTTCATCTGATTTTTTGTAAAAATTTTAGGAGAGTTGGGATCCCAATAATGGGCACTAATAAAAAGATCGCTTATTTTTATATATTTAACAGCTGTACTTTCATACTCTTTTGGAAATTCAATAAAATGTTTTAATTCAAAGG
>JABHWG010000084.1 GCA_018657885.1 Pelagibacteraceae bacterium | reverse complement strand
TTAAAGTACACATTCAAAAAAAATGAAAAAATGAATATATCTATTTTAGCTGACTCCATAGAATCTTTGATAGGTGCAATATACCTGGATGGAGGTTTTTTAAATGCTAAAAAATTTATTAAAAAAATATGGGGACCTTATTTTGACATTAAGGATCAAAATATTCAAGATTCAAAAACAAAACTTCAAGAGATATCTCAGCAAAAGTTAAAGAAATTACCTGATTATGAATTAATCAAAAAAGAAGGACCATCTCATTCCCCTCTGTTTACTGTTTCATTAAAGGTATTAAATTTAAAAAAAATAAAAGCTAATGGAGGTTCTATAAGAGAGGCAGAAAAGAATGCAGCAAAAATTGCATTACAGTTATTAGATGCAAAATAAAATTTTAAAAACTGCTATTGTTGGAAAGACTAATGCAGGTAAATCAACATTAATAAATAATATTATTGGTGAAAAAATTTCAATTCAAAACAAAAAAATTAATACAACTCAAGACCTTATTATAGGTATAAAAAATATTGATAAAACTCAAATACTTTTTTATGACACGCCCGGTTCTAATTTTTTAAAATCATTAAATATTCAATCTAAGAATTTAAAAATAAATTTATGGAGCGGAATAGAAGATTCAGATATTGTATTATATTTAGTTGATTCAAAGACGATTAATTTAAGTTTTTTATTTGATCAATTAGAAAAAATAAAAGAAGTTAAAAAGAAAGTTATACTAGTTTTTAATAAAATTGATTTAATAGAATCAAAAAATCTACTACCAATTATTAAAAAAATTAATGATAAATATCAAATTGAGTCTTTTTTTAATATTTCTGCAAAAAATAGTATTGGAGTCCTTGATTTATTAGATTATTTATTAAATTTTGCTTATGTCTCAAGTTGGATTTATCATGAAGATGAAATTACCAATAAAGATGATAAATTTATACTTAATGAACTTTTAAGAGAAACTCTTTTAACTTATCTTCATAAAGAGATACCATATAATTTAATCATAAATACTTCTACTTATAAGGTTTTAAAAAATAATGATATTAAGATAAAGCAAAAAATAATTATTAATGAAAAAAGGTATAAAAAAATCATACTTGGAAAAAAAGGAGAAATGATAAAGGCTATCAGAGAAGACTCTCAAAAAAAAATGAGTACAATTCTTAAGGCTAAAGTCCATTTATATCTTGAAATAATTAATTCATGATAGAAAAAAAAGCACTGGGTATATTATTATTTAATAAAATATCTTCTGAAAATAATTTATTTTTAAAATTTCTGACTGAAAACGACGAAATTGTAACTGGCTTATGTTTTGGAGGCGCATCTAAAAAGAAAAAAAACATTTATCAAATTGGCTATTTTTTAAGTTTAAATATTAAAAAAAAAAATAATAATTTTCCAAATACCATTAATGCTGAATTAGCAAAACCATACTACAATGATATTTTTAATGATAAATATAAACTACATTGCCTTTTAGCAATTGTTTCTTTGCTTAATTTATCAATTATAGAAGGGCAAAAAGTAAATGGACTATATTCAGCATCTAAAGAAATAATTCAAATTATCGCTCAGAATGAAAAATGGATAATTGATTTTTTTTTATATCTTTTAAAATTATTAAAATTAATCGGTTATGAAATAGAATTTAATAAAAATTTACCTAATCAATTTTTCAATCTAGAAACTCTTCAGTTTGAGGAAGCTGTAAGTTTAAAATCCGTTAAATTTCCACATTCTTTACTTAAAAAAAAAGAAAAGATTGATTTTGAAAATGTGAATTCTTTTTTTAAGATATTTGAGGCTATTTTACAAACCAATCATTTAAATAATATGAATCTTGCTATACCAATAAATTATTTAAATTTTAAAAAAATAATTTTAAATTTTTTACGTAAATAAAATGACTAATATTATTAAAAATAACATTAATGAAGTTCTCAAAAGCAGATATTTATCTTATGCTGTATCTACGATAATTTCTCGTTCACTCCCTGATTTAAGAGACGGCTTAAAACCTGTGCATAGAAGAATTATTTATTCTATGTATCTTCTAAAGCTCTATAATAATACGCCTTTTAAAAAATCAGCTAGAATTGTAGGCGATGTAATGGGTAAATTTCACCCTCATGGAGATCAAGCAATTTATTTAAGTTTAGTTAGAATGGCTCAAGATTTTTCTTCCAGAGTAACTCTCATTGAAGGCCAGGGTAATTTTGGCAATATTGATGGAGATAATCCTGCAGCAATGAGATATACTGAAGCTAGACTTGAGAAAATAACAGAATTATTTTTTGATGGAATTGAAGAAGAATCTATATCATTTAGTGATAATTATGATGGGCAAAACTTAGAACCAAATGTTTTACCCTCTAAACTTCCAAATATTCTTTTAAATGGCGCGACTGGTATTGCAGTTGGTATGGCAACCAATATTCCTCCCCACAATTTATTGGAATTAAATAAGTCTATTATAAGTTTAATTAAAAAACCAAGTATTTCTGAAAATGATTTATTAAAAATCATTGAGGGTCCAGACTTACCTACTGGAGCAGAAATTGTTTTAAGCCCTGATGAAAAGAAAAAAATTTATAAAACAGGCTCTGGAGCTTTTGTTATCAATTCTAAATGGCATGAGGAAAAAGTAAAAAATGGAATTTTTGAAATAGTAATTACCGAAATACCATTTCAAGTTAATAAAATAAAAATTATAGAGCAGTTAGCCAATCTTATTAATCTGAAGAAATTACCTTTAGATGACGTAAGAGATGAATCTGAT
>JABHWG010000066.1 GCA_018657885.1 Pelagibacteraceae bacterium | reverse complement strand
GAGGACCTAACCGAATAGGTCAAGGAATTGAATTTGATTATTGTTGTGTTCATGCTGTTTATGCACTTAAAGAAATAGGCATTGAGACAGTTATGATTAATTGCAATCCAGAAACTGTATCAACTGACTACGATACAGCTGATAGATTGTATTTTGAACCCCTGACTACTGAAAGTGTACTTGAGATATATAAAAAAGAAGAAGAACATGGTGAAGTTCTTGGTGTATTTGTTCAATTTGGAGGACAAACTCCTTTAAAAATCGCTAATGAATTAGAGAGTCAAGGAGTTAAAATTCTTGGTACAACTACCGAAGCAATTGATTTAGCAGAAGACAGAGATAGGTTTAGTGAAGTTTTAAAAAAATTACAAATACAACAACCTAAAAATGGTTTTGCTAAAAATCTTAATGAAGCTGTACACATTGCTAATGATATTGGGTATCCAGTTTTGGTTAGACCCTCTTACGTACTAGGTGGAAGAGCAATGGAGATTGCATATAACGAAAAACATCTAGAGTCATTTACGAAAAGCGCACTGGAAGCTTCTTCCAATAATATTATATTAGTTGACCAATACCTTGAAAATGCAACAGAAGTAGATGTTGACTTGATTAGAGATAGTGAGGGAGAAATTTTTATAGCGGGTATTATGGAGCACATAGAAGAAGCTGGTATACACTCTGGTGATAGTGCTTGCTCGCTCCCACCTTATTCAATTAATCAAGAAAAACAAAATAAAATTATTAATTGGGTTTCTAAAATAGCTGAAGAAATTAAAGTTATAGGACTAATGAACACACAATTAGCTATAAAAAATCAAGAGATATTTGTGTTAGAAGTAAATCCTAGGGCTAGCAGAACGGTTCCTTTCGTAGCAAAGGCAAGAGGTATTCCTATTGCAAAAATAGCAGCTAAAGTTATGGCAAGTAATTTGCTTAAAAACATTTTAAAAATTATAGATATTAAAAAACTAAATACCTTTAATGTCAAAGAATCAGTATTTCCCTTCAATAAATTTGAAGGTGTTGATTTGGTACTTGGTCCAGAAATGAAATCTACTGGTGAAGTAATGGGAATTGATGATACTTTTTTATCAGCTTTTGCAAAAAGTCAAATCGCTTGTGGAACTATTTTGCCATCCAGTGGAAAAGTTTTTATTTCAATCGATAATGATAATAAGAAATTTATTTTAACTATAGTTAAAAAACTTATTGATCTTAACTTTAATATTGTTGCCACAAAAGGAACTGCTTTGTTTTTAAATAATAATAGTTTAAGTGTAGAAACCATAAATAAAGTTAAAGAAGGAGGCTTTCATATTGTAAATGCTATTGAAAATAATGATATTGATTTAGTAATTAACACAACAAAAACACAGGGTTCAATTAGAGATAGCTATAGTATTAGAAGAACTTCACTAACACACAACATCCCTTACTACACAACTATAGCTGGAGCAAAAGTTGCTGTTAATACTATTGAGCACTTGAAAAATAACAATCTAAAAGTTAAATGCTTACAAGATTTAATCTAAATATATTGACTTAAAAAAAAATTTCATCATCATATAAATATGAATAAAATACCAATGACTGCATCGGGATATGAGAATCTTCAAATTGAACTTAAGAAATTATTGAATGAAGATCGACCAAATATAATAGCAGCTATAGCTGAAGCAAGAAGTCATGGAGATCTATCAGAGAATGCAGAATATCAATACGCAAAGGAGCAGCAAAGTTTAATAGAAGGTAAAATTGCTGATCTTGAAAGCGCTATAAGTAGAGTTGAAATAATCGATGTAAAAAGTATAACTGGTGATGAAATAAAATTTGGAGCAACAATAGAAATTGAAGATTCTGATAGTGGTGAGCTATCAAAGTATCAAATTGTTGGTGAGTATGAATCTGATATAAAAAATAACAAATTATCAGTTAGTAGTCCTTTGGCTAGAGGTCTTATCAATAAATCAGTTGATGATGTGGTAGAAATTAATAGTCCTAAAGGTGCTAAATCATACACTATCATATCAGTAAAATACATTTGAATTTAAATAAATTAAAAATTTGGTCCGTTACTGACGGCTCCCAAGGGATGATAAGTCAGGTTAATGGATTATCAAGGCATATTAGCTCTAATATCATAGAAATTAAAACAGATGTAATTTTCCCATGGAGCAAACTTCAACCAGGGTTACTTCCAACTTACAATTGGATTTTTAAAAATAATATTTCAAACAAGCAGCCGGATATTTTAATATCTTGTGGAAGGAAAAGTGTTTACTTTTCACTTTATTGTAAAAAAAAATTCAATAATCTAATCAATATTCATATTCAAAATCCTAAAATATCTTCAAGAAGTTTTAATTATGTTATTAGCCCTAATCATGATAATTTTTATGGAAATAATGTCATCAATTCAGTTGGAGCATTACATCAATTTGAGAAATCTAATATAGCACCAAAACCAAATCTTTTAACTTGTATAGTAGGTGGAAATAATCAGCATTACAACTTTAGCTCTAATGAAGCAGAGAAGCTTTGTAAGAAATTAATAGAAATTAAGAAATTTAATACTGATATAGAACTCAATGTAATAACATCAAGACGAACTTCAGATTTATTAAAAAAAAATCTTATTAAAAACTTATCTAATATAGCAAAAATTTGGAATGGAGTTGGAGAAAATCCATACAAGCAAGCAATACAGGAGTCATCTTTTTTCATTGTTACATCAGACTCAACTTCAATGATAAGTGAAGCTGCTATATCAGGTAAACCAGTCTATATTTATCATTTGCCTTTTAAAAGAAAAAGCAGAAGAATAATAAATTTTCAAAATGAGTTTAGTAATCTTGGCATATCAAGAAATATAAACAATATTCAAAAGTTAGAAAAATGGACATACAAGCCATTGAATGAATCGGAAAGAATTGCTAGGATTATTAAAGAAAAACTAATGCAAGATCTAAAATGAATTTTCATAATTTAATAAGCTCTGATTACCCTTTTAAACATTGGGAAATATCTAAATGCTTAAACGACAAAACTTTAAATGAAATTTCTTAT
>JABHWG010000143.1 GCA_018657885.1 Pelagibacteraceae bacterium | reverse complement strand
AGATTGATGAAGGCACAGGCAATGAAGGAGGGAGTACAGAGGGATCTTTTGATGCCTGGTGGCAAGGAAATACTCTCTATGGACAAAACAATGCTGTTCAACATAAGAGTGATTATGAAGTTGATGGTAAATATATTCTTGGGCATTCATCGCCGCCTGGAAGTGAGTTAATTAAGGAATATAAACATCCAGAACATATATATATCTGGCATGTAAATTATCATCCTGATGGAGGACAACTTTTTTTTCCTTCAATGAAAAGTTCTTTCATTTCTCCTTTAGCTTTACCTGGAGATGATGTGCAAGTTGGTGACTTTAAAGCATTCTATTTTGATGGCTCTCAAGGTTTATATATTCATCCAAATATTTGGCATGAAGGGGTATTTCCAATTGAAGAAAAAAGTTCTTTTCATGGCCGTCAAGGAAAAGTACATGCAAGAGTAAGTATTGATTTACAAAAAGAGTTTAAGAAATATATTTATTTTAAAACTTCTTTTTAGTACTCTAATTAATTATACTTTTACATTATGAAAATTATTCATTTATCTGATACTCATATAAATACAGAAATTTTACATAATATTGACTCCCAAAAAAGATTTAAATTAGCTTTAAATCATATTAAAATTAATCACTCAGATGCTGATATTTTTATTATTACTGGAGACTTAACTCATTGTGGAGATGATACGTCATACCAAATTTTTATCAATATATTAACAGAAGCAAAATTTCCTGAGCATCTTTATCCAAAACTGATTATTGGGAATCATGATGACAGAGAAAACTTTAAAAAAAACTTTCCTCATATTATATCAGATAAAAATGGCTTTATTCAATATGTTGAACACTTTGATGATAAAGTATTTATTTTTTTAGATACAAATTTATCAAGAACTGATGAAGGGCATTTATGTAAAAAAAGACTACAATGGCTTAAAGAAAATTTAGACAAACAAGTAAATAAAAAAATTTATTTGTTTATGCATCACAACCCTTTGGCTCTTAATGATGATAAAAGTGACAGAATAGGTCTTGTTCAACGAGATGATCTTAAAAAAATATTATTACAATTTCAAAACACTATCCAACATATTTGCTTTGGTCATCAACATATTACCAGTTCAGGGAAATACTTGGGAATATCTTTTTCTTCACCTCGAAGTACCTGGGTTCCCCTAATTCCAAATTTTTCAGATCAATACAAATTACTTACTGCTAATACTGATCCTAATTATGATATTATTTTAATTAAAGAAGAGTCGTTAATAGTACACACTCAAGATTTTTTAAAAACTGATGTTAATTTATTTACAGGTTAAGCAAAAATTATTTTTTTAAAATTATAAAGATTTCATTATTAAAATATAAACCATTATTTTGATCTACAAATTTAGAAACTATTTTTTGATATTGCTGTGATTTTTCTGCTTGAATAACTTTTGACTCATCAATTTGATTAACATATATTGCTACATTCCAGGCAGAGAAAATAACAGAGGTTGCAATCCCACCTTGAATTTCATTAGGAAGAGCACGTAACTTACAAGGAATAATTTTTTTATCTAAAAATTGTAATTTTTTTAATTCTGCTGTTTTCAAATTAGATTTAAGATAAGTGTAAATTTTATTTGCTAAAGATGGGAAAGGATTTTCTTTTGGCCATATTTTTTTTATTATTTTATAAGCGGGATCATTACCTGCGGCATGCACTACAATTAATTTACCTTTTGGAGCAAGTGCTTTTATCATTGGATTAATGACATACTTAACTTTTTTTTCTGCTGATATTCTGGAGCGATAAGGCTGTGATGCAATTATTAAATCAAACGTATTAGATGGTTTAGATTTAGTAGGAATTATATCATTTAAAACAAATTCTTGATCACTTCTATAAATAACCAAAACAGATGGAGTTTTATAAGTTGGGTTTCCAGTTTTAGAATCTCTTTCAATCTGCCAATTTTTTTCTAAAAAAGAATTAAGTTTTCTTAATTGATTAGCAAAATCAATAGAAGAATTTCCTTTTAACTTTACACTTTTCCAATTAATTTTTTTTTGCTTTTTAAAGTTTCTT
>JABHWG010000149.1 GCA_018657885.1 Pelagibacteraceae bacterium | reverse complement strand
TTAATGTTGCTGATAAGTTTATTTTTTATAAGACTAAAAAAAATGATCAAAGAGTATCATTTCTAAAAAAGAATAAAATAAAATTTATTTCATGGGGAAGATCTAAAGATTCAAAAGATACTGCTTGGATCGATTTAGATAATGAAAAAAGTATAAATATATTAATGCAAAGATTACATGGTTTTGGTCATACCAAAATAGGGTTAATAAATGTGCATCATAGTCTGAACTTTGGTTTTCAAAGAAAAAAAGCCTTTGAAGATTTTTATAATAAAAATAAACTAAAATTTAATCCAAATTTTTATCAAGACTCACTTAAATCTGATACTAAAACAGGCGTTGAATTAACAAAGTATTTATTATCTTTAAGAAATCCACCGACAGCAATTATCTGCTCAACAGATAAATATTTTATTGGGTGTATCCAAGAATGTCAGAGAAAAGGCTTAAAATTAGGCGAGGATATATCAATTGTTGGATACAATGATCATGATAATTACTTAAGTTCACAAAATTTAACTTTTATTAGTCACCCCTTAAGTAAAATGGGGAGAGAAAGTGTGGAAATGTTAAATGAGATAGAAAAAGGTCATAAACCAAGCTCATTAGCAAAACTAATTGAACCCATACTTCATAAAGGTAAAAGTGATGGTAAAATTAAAAGCTAGTTTTTTAAATTAAGCCAAGCAACCTGCTCTTCAGATAATTTTATATCTAAGTTTCTCAGATTTGAAACAAGCTCTTCAACTATCCTTGGTCCTATTAATGCAAATGATGGAAACTTTAAATTAATTGGCCAAGCCCCAGCAATATGCTGCCCCTCTACCCCAATTTCTTTAGCTAATTCAATAGCTCTTTTTTTTCTCTCTCTATTGTCTTCACTATCAAAGCAACTTAATGGTCCACTAGAATGCTCTCCTGGTTGTCTCCAAGATGACTCATCTAGTGTTATTTTATCTTCAATTTTTTTTGTAATTTCATCAGGTAAAAAATAACCCCTTGCCTGGCTAGACCAGGATAGGTGAGCTATTTTAGTTTCCTCTAAATATTCAAGTATTTTATCATCGTTTGAAGATATACATCCATTCCATAAAGGCTTAACCATTTTTGATAATGCAAGATTATTATTTAAAATGCTTAATTTACTTTTATTATGAGCATCAGCCCAAGTATTGGCTTCTTTAAATCTATCTAATGTCCAGTTTGATCCTCCAAAAATTTTAATTCTTCCTTTATTTTTTTCTTCATTCAAAACATCCATAAACTCATCAACAGGAATTTCAGTATTGTCACGATGCATAATATATATATCAGCTGTTTCTGTTTGAAGACGATCTAATGATTCAGTTAATTGCTTTGAAATACTCTCAGGATCACAGTTAGGTGTATGAGCTCCTTTAGCAACAATTACTAATTCCTTTAAGTTATTTCTTTTTCTATGCCACTCTCCCAATAATTTCTCCATTGAGCCACCACCATAAATATAAGCTGTATCAAAGGCATTGCCCCCTACTTCCATCCAGTAATCCCATAGTTTGGCAGCTTCATCAAAGTAAACCTGATTGTCATTACCCATAATTAATTTAGAGATTTCCTTATCTAAACCATCAATTTTATCGTATTTCATATTTTATCCTGTGGTAGTTTAAAATTAATTTTAGCTCTCCATTGGTCTAATGCTTTTAGATTACCTAGAGTATCATCCCATGTCATTGCCGGATAAGGAGACTGGGTTTTTTCTTTTGCAATACTTTGACTTGCCAGTTCAGCTTCAAAGAAAAAAAGATGCTCAGGACCCTTTAGGTCTATGATTTCTTCCTTATGATTTTTTCTGATAATTATTTTTGCATGATATGGTCCACCATCTCTACCAGGCATCCAAGGATCTGGTAATTCGATTGTGCCATCTGTCCCTTTAATTATTGCATTATTTTTCATACTTTCTCTTATTGCTGTTGAAACTTTAGCTTCTATTCCATTTTTGAATTTTATATTTGCATGAGCGATTTCATCAACTTCAGTTTCCCCTATTTTTGATTCTACATTTACAAATTCAGGTTCTAAAAATTTTTCATTTGAAGCGGCTCCTGCAATTAGTCTAGAAAAAGATATTGGATATAAACCCACATCTAATATTCCTCCACCAGCTAAATCCTTACTAAATAAACGGTGTTCAGGAATGGTTTTACCCATATCAAAACCAAATGATGACTCAATTGAAACAATCTCACCGATTGTTTTATTTTTAATTAACTCAATTAATTTAGGGATTTGTGGATGACATCTATACATAAAGCCTTCCATATAAAAAACACCAGCTTCATTAACAGCGTCTATTACTTTTTGACCCTCTGTATAGTTTACCGCACCAGGCTTTTCACATAAAACATGCTTACCTTTTCCAGCAGCTTTAATTGTCCACTCAGCGTGTAAGGTATGGGGAGTAGAAATATAAATTGCATCTATGTGTTCTGAATTTATAATATCATCATAAGAATCAAATCGAAAATCTTCATGAATTTGATATTTATCTCCAAAAGATTTTCGACGTTCATCATTTTTGCTTGCAATACCTACTAACTGTCCAGAATATGAACTTGTTAAACCATCAGCAAAATTATTAGCAATACTTCCTGGTCCTATAATACCCCATTTAATTTTTTCCATTTTATCCTTTGACTGCACCAGCTGATAAACCAGCTATGTAATATTTTTGAACAAAAGAAAAAGCAAAAATAATAGGAATAGTTGTTAATGTTGCAAATGCCATTGCTTGACCATATTGTGGTTCTTGACCTACGCTTAACGCAAAGACCTCTGTCATACCAAGAGGGATAGTATAATTTAAATCATCTCTTAAAATAATTAGAGGCCATAAAAAACTATTCCAAGAATTTACATATGTAATGATTGATAATGTTGCTATTCCAGGCCAAACTAATGGGACAACAATTTGCCAAAAAATTCTAAACTCTCCTGCCCCATCTGCCCTAGCAGCTTGAATTAACTCATCAGGGACAGATATTATGAATTGCCTCATCATAAAAATACCAATTGCAGGTGCCACAAAAGGAATGATTAATCCTAATAAAGTATCATTCATACCCATTCTTCCAACTAAAACATAAAGTGGAATCATTATAATAGGGAATGGAATCATTGCTGTAGCTACCATAAAGATAAATAGTTTATTTTTTCCTTTAAAATTGTACTTCGCAAATGCGTAGCCAGCCAAAGTACATAAAAATACAGTCAATATAGTAACTGCTATCGCAACAAGAAAAGAATTAAAAATCCATAGGCTAGCTGGAAACTCTGTAAATAAATTAGTAACATTATCCCAACTAGGATTCTTAGACCAAATTATTGGTGGCCATGCCATAATTTCATGTGTAGATTTTACGGAAGAGGTAAGCATGAAAGTATATGGAATAAGAGTAACTAGACCTACAATCGTTATAATAATATTTAATGTCAATTTACCAATTATGGGAGATAAAGATTTTTTATTTGATTTAATGGATTCGATAGGAAAAATGTTCGCTATGAAATCTATAACTGGAGATAAAATTCTTTCAATAAAACTTTTTTTAGCATCTTGGTCTAAATTAGAAGCAAAAGATCTAAACTGGAACAAAGATATAACCAAAATACAAACGAACATAAATACACCAATAGAAGATCCATAACCTAATTTTAGCTGCTGAAATCCTCTTTCCATCATGTATACAACCATTGATTTTGCATGAGTGGGAACATCATTTCCGCTGTACATGACAAATACATCTTCAAATATTTGAAATGAACCAATAGAAACAATGATACAAACAAATAATGTTACTGGAGCTAATTGTGGAAGAGTAACATACCAAAATTGATGCCAAGCTGTTGCTCCATCTATTTTTGCAGCTTCATATAAAGTTCTGTCAATAAATTGTAATCCCGCTAGAAAATAAATACACGTTAAACCTGTCCATCTCCAAATTACCAACATCATAACAGACCACTTTGAAGTCGCAGATGACTCTACCCAATTAATTGGTTCAATTCCTATAAAACTTATCGCATAATTTAGGAGTCCGAATTCACTATTTAGTATCATCTTAAAAGTTAATGCTGCTGCAACAACTGATGTAACAATAGGTGAAAAGAAAACTAAGCGCCAGAAAGGTTTTAATTTTAAACTTTGATTATTTAATGCAAGTGCTAATAAAAGAGCAAGAGGGATTGTAATAAAAACACTCCCCGCAGAATAGAAAATAGTATTTTGAAAAGTTTCCCAAAAATTATGGTCCTTGAAAAATAAATATTCATAGTTTCCCCAACCTCTAGGTTTAGGAGCTTTAACTCCTTTCCATCTATAAAAAGCTAAAACAAAAGAAGCTAAGGTTGGTAAAAGAAAAAAAATTGAAAAAATAATATAAAAAGGTGAAATAAAAAAATAGGGAGCTATTTTTTCAGATCTAAATCTTCTCGTATTAGTTATTGCTGACATTTAAATTTTATTTAAGTTTAATCAAAAGCAGGGCATTAGCCCTGCTTTTAAAAAATTATATTTATAAGAAGTCAATTTCATCCTGAACTTGTGTAATGAACCTTTCATGTGCTTCTTCAGCTGTTATTTCTCCAGTTGCAAGTAATGTAGTTAAATCACGAGAAACAGAGTCAATAATTGCTCTTCCAACATGCTGATAGTCATCAGCACTTGATCCAGCAACTGAGATAAATGGTTCTGCAAATATTTGACCTCCATAAAAATCAAACTTTTTACCTGCAATACGCTCATCTTCAAGAGCTGCTAATAAAGTCGGCATACCTCCAAAGAAATCATATTTAGCAATTTGACCTTCATATGAAAAATATGCAAGTTCAAGTAACTTCTTAGCTACATCTATACCTTCTGAAGATTTATGAATTGCAAATCCTGTTCCACCCCAGTGAAATGTTTTAAAACCTTCATCACCCCACATAGGCAATGGTGCTACTCTCCATTCACCAGATTGAGTTTCTTTAACTGTAGGTTGTAGACAGCAGTTGTTGTACCAATCAGGTGCCATAGTTCCAACAGTTTGCTTTGAATTGTATAGAACACCTGGAGTTTGACCCCAATAATCGGTAGTATAGTTGATTACACCAGTCTTAAATGCTTCTTCTTGAAATTTAAGGACATCCATAAACAGATCTTCATCCATTTCAAAATCACCATCGTCATTGAAGAATTTTCCACCAGCTTGTTGATACATACCAATGAAACGTAAATCAGAAAGCACCATTGAAATTCCATCTTTAGCTAAAACTTTTCCAGTTTCCATAAACTCATCCCAAGTTGCAGGAACTGTTTTGCCATAACTTTCTAAAATGCTCGGATTGTAATAGTAAACCATGTAACAACCTTCACTCTCGATACCATAAATGTTACCATCACTGTGAGTCCATGCTGCTACTTTACCTGGATTCCATTGAGACATATCACCATACATATCGTTTAAAGGCACAAAGTTATCAGAAATTATATCATCAACCATAAAAAGACCAAATCCACTAATTTCTATTCCTAATAAATCAGTATGTTCTGATCCAGAAGCAATAGCTGTTAAGCTATTTGTAGCCATATCTGGCGTTACTTGAAAATCAAAAGTAATATTATCATCTGGAAATTCAGCCTGAACTGCTTCCAAATAAGTATTAAAATAATCTACATATAATTGATTGTGTGTCCACATCGATAAATTAACATCTCTTGCATTAGAAGTTGTATTAAAACTTAAAATAAAGACAAGAGATAATAAAAAAGATTTAT
>JABHWG010000142.1 GCA_018657885.1 Pelagibacteraceae bacterium | reverse complement strand
TAATCAACCCTTTTGTGATGGAGCTCACATGAAACTATAAAATTAATTGAAATTAATTAATTGATAACCATTTAGGATATTATGAGAAAAATTGTTACTATTAAAGATTGTATGAAAACTTTTGAAGGTGACGGTATTCCTGTCACAAGAGCATTCCCTGTTCCTGAAATGAGAGAAAATGATCCATTTCTTTTATTTGATCATTTTGGACCTATTAATTATGAGCCAGGTGGTGCTACAGGTGTACCAGCTCATCCTCATTGTGGTTTTGAAGCAATAACTTATTTATTAGGTGGAGAGGTTGAACATAAAGACTCCTGGGGTGGTCAAGCAGCTATTGAGACAGGAGATATTCAATGGATGACGACAGGCTCAGGCCTTATTCATTCTGAATTAGTTACAGATAAATTTAAAAATAATGGTGGAATTATGCAAGGATTACAAATTTGGGTCAATCTTCCTCAAAAACATAAAAAAGTTAAACCTTGGTATCAACATATTAAAAAAAATAACATCCCCACTATTGATGAGGGAAATAATGTTTTAATAAAAGTGCTCGTTGGTAAAGTTAAAAATGTTTCTTCAGCTGTTCAAACATACTCCCCAGTATCGATCTTTGATGTTCAATTTAGTAAGCCAAGTCTAATAGATTTAGATATACCTAAAAATCAAACTGTAATGGTTTATGTAATAGATGGAGAGCTAAAATTTGATGTGGATAATAAAATTGTAAGAAAAGGACAGATGATTTATTTTGATCAATTATCTGACATGATTAATTTAACTTCAATATCACCCAATGGCTCTTACTTAGTTTTAGCAGGAGAGCCTATAAATGAACCTGTAGTTAGATATGGTCCTTTTGTTACAAGCTCTGAAGGGGAGATGAAACAAGTAATGTTAGAATATCAGAATGGAAAAATGGGAACTTTAAATTAGATTCCATTTATTTGACGAAGACCCTCTCCAATTACTAAAGCAACAGAACTGCTAAGATTTATTGATCTCACTTCATTTTTCATAGGAATGGTTAGTCGATGATCAGCTATGTCATGAACATCATTTGGAACACCTGCACTCTCTCTTCCAAATAATAAAATATCTGATGGCTGAAATTTAAAATTGTAGTAACTCTTTTCGCTCTTTGTCGTCATTAAGATTAACCGACCTTGATTATTTTTAACCCATTTAAGGAAATGTTCCCAATCTAGGTGTCTTTTATAATTTAGATGATTGATGTAGTCCATTGCACTTCTTTTGAATTTTTTATCATCAAATATAAAGCCTGTTGGCTCAATAACATCAACAGGAACACCCAAGCATGCTCCTAGGCGGAATATATTACCAGTATTTTGTGGTATGTCTGGTTGATATAGAGCTATTCTCATAAATTATTGTCTACAGTATTTATATGATTGCGTCACGCTGGCACATATAATTTGGTATTTTTTTTCGAATTTAAGCTATAAGAGAAAATCAATTTATGGCTGAAAATCCTGATAATAAAAGAAGAGACTTTTTACAATTAAGTACCATCACTCTTGGTGCAGTTGGTACAGCAGCTTTTATATGGCCTTTCTTAAAAAGCATGAACCCAGCAGAAGATACTCTTGCTCTTGGAACAACAGAAGTTGATATAAGTTCTATCGAGGAGGGCCAAAGTATAACAGTAAAATGGAGAGGTAAACCAGTTTTTATTCGTAAAAGAACTAAGACAGAAATCGAAGAAGCTAAAGCAGTAAATATTTCAGATTTAAAAGATCCTGAACAAGATGTTAATAGGGTTAAAAAAGAAGAATGGTTAATTTTAGTTGGTGTTTGTACGCATTTAGGATGTGTCCCACTTGGTCAAAAGCTAACTGACACTAAAGGTGAATATAATGGGTGGTATTGTCCATGTCACGGATCACACTATGATACGTCTGGTAGAATTCGAAAAGGACCTGCACCAGAAAATCTTCCAGTGCCCCCATATTCTTTTTTAAACGATACAACAATTAAGATTGGTTAATTATGAGTGGTAATTTAGAACCTAGAAAATATAAAAATCCTTTTTTAAATTGGATAGAATTTAGACTCCCAATAATTTCATACTTTGAAAGGGAATATGGTGATTATCCAATGCCTAAAAATTGTAATTATTTTTGGAGCTTTGGTGCACTAGCAACAATTACACTTATGGTTATGATTTTAAGCGGAATTTTTCTTGCTATGAATTATACACCTCACACTGATATGGCTTTTGATAGCGTTGAGAGAATAATGAGAGATGTAAACTACGGTTGGTTGCTTCGTTATATTCACTCTAACGGTGCAGCTTTCTTTTTTATTATTGTTTATATTCACATACTTCGAGGAATGTATTATGGCTCATACAAATATCCAAGAGAGCTAAACTGGATACTCGGTGTATTTATTTATCTTCTAATGATGGTTACAGCATTTATGGGATATGTTTTACCATGGGGCCAAATGTCTTATTGGGGAGCAACAGTAATTACAAATTTATTTAGTGCTATCCCTGTTATTGGTGAAGGATTAAAAACCTGGTTGCTTGGCGATTACACAGTTGGCAACGCAACTCTTAATAGATTTTTTGCTTTACACTATGTTTTGCCTTTTGTTATTTTAGGTGTTGTAGGTTTACATGTAGCCGCAGTTCATGTCCATGGATCTAACAACCCGGCAGGAATTGATATTAAATCAAAGAATGATACAGTAAAATTTTTTCCATATATGGTTATGAAGGATGCGTTAGCAACTTGTATTTTTGGTGTAATAATTTCTACAGTAATCTTCTTTGGACCAAACCTAATGGCTGAAGTTGATAATTACATACCAGCAGATCCACTTGTAACACCCGCCCATATAGTTCCCAATTGGTATTTAGCACCTTTTTACGCAATATTGAGAGCAATTCCAGATAAGCTAGGTGGTGTAGTTTTGATGTTTGGATCTATTGCAATATTGTTTGTTCTACCTTGGTTAGATAGATCAAAGGTTAGAAGTTGTAACTTTAGACCAATATATAAATGGTTTGTAATGTTATTTTTTATTAATTTTTTTGTTCTTGGTTATGTGGGTATGTTGCCAGCTGAAGGTTTATATCTTTTAATAGCACGAATTGGTCTTGTTTACTATTTTGGTTTTTTCTTAATTATAACACCATTCATTCATAGGATTGAAACACCAATATCTTTGCCTATGGGAATTAGTGATGTTTATTTAGGGGCTGGAGAAAAAAAACCAATTCTTAATTCTCAAAAAGAGATTATTTAATCCATGAGATTTATTATTATAATTTTACTATTTTTATTATCTACAAGTATATCTGCTGCTGAATCAAATTCAGGTCAAATGCCTAAACATAAATGGTCTTTCAATGGAATAACAGGTACTTTTGATAGAGCGGCACTTCAGAGAGGCTTTAAGGTTTATAAAGAAGTATGTGCAGGATGCCATTCAATGAAATTATTGTATTATAGAGATCTTATAGATATTGGATTTTCTGAAGCGGAAGTGAAAGCTATTGCAGCTGAATATACAGTTCTTGATGGACCTAATGATGAAGGTGAAATGTATGAGCGAGATGCAAGACCTGCAGATAGATTCGTTTCACCTTTTGCAAATGACAATGAAGCTAGATTAAGTAATAATGGTGCTTATCCACCTGACCTAAGTGTAATAACAAAAGCTCGAAAATATGGTGAAGATTATATTTATAATTTTATTTTAGGTTACGAAGAACCACCTGAAGGAATGGAAGTAGGGGACGGAATGTATTACAATAAATGGGTAGGGGGTAACCAAATATCTATGCCACAACCAATATATGATGGCAGTGTCGATTATGATGATGGAACAGATAATAATGCTCAACAACTTACAGAGGATGTGGTTACTTTTTTAAAATGGGCAGCAGAACCAGAATTAGAAGTTAGAAAAAATTTAGGAGTCAAAGTAATATTATTTTTCTTAGTTTTAGGAATGGTTATTTACTTAGCAAAAAATAGACTTTGGAAAGAAGTGCATTAAACATTAAATAGGAAATGCATTACGTCACCATTTTTTACAGTATAATCTTTACCTTCCTGTCTTAATTTCCCATTATCTCTGCTTCCTGACTCACCATTAAATTCAACAAAATCATTATAAGCTATGGTTTCAGCTCTAATAAAACCTTTCTCAAAATCAGTATGGATTTTTCCTGCAGCTTGTGGGGCCATAGTGTTTTTGTTAATAGTCCAAGAACGAGTTTCTTTTGGCCCACAAGTAAAGTAATTTATTAGATCTAATAAATTATACCCACCTTTTATCACTTTTGAGAGAGTTGTGTCATTCAGACCCATTTCCTTAATCATCTCAAGCTTTTCATCATTATCCTCAAGTTCAGCTATCTGAGACTCTATAGATGCTGATACAATAACAGAATTATGATTATTTTTAATAGCATGTTCATTAACTTTTTTTGATAACTCATTACCATTTTGAACCGACTCTTCATCAACATTACAAATGTAAAGCATTGGTTTAATTGTAATTAGATTTAGTGTTTTAATAAATTCATTATCTTCTTCAGTGAATTCATTTTTTTGTAATGAAGTTAAATCACTTAAATTATTTATAATTTTTTCAATTATGCTTATTTGATGAACTATTTCTTTATCCCCTTGTTTTGATTTTTTTTCTAGAGATTTTTTTTTACTTTCTAATGTTTCAATATCTGCTAGTTGAAGTTCAGTGTTTATTGTTTCAATATCATTTAAAGGATTAATACCATTTGATACGTGTGTAATATTTTCATCATTAAAACAGCGAACAACATGAGCTATTGCATCCACTTCACGAATATGACCTAAAAATTTATTCCCTAATCCCTCTCCTTTCGAAGCTCCTTCCACTAATCCAGCAATATCGACAAAGTCCATGTAAGAAGGGATTATTTTTTCACTTTTACCTATTTTACCTAACACACTTAATCTTTCATCAGGAACAGCTACTCTCCCTACATTTGGTTCAATTGTTGCAAAAGGATAGTTAGCAGCTTCCGCTTTATTTGACTCAGTTAAAGCATTAAATAATGTTGATTTTCCAACATTTGGTAACCCTATAATTCCACACTTAAATCCCATTATTTTTCCTCTGCTATTTTAGTTAAAAAGAGACTGGAATCACTTAAAAGTAGCTCAAAATTTTTTGTAACTTTATTAAGTTTATTGACTATTACATCCATTTCTAGATCAGTAAATTTATTTAATACATAATTGGAAACTTGATGTTTTATACCAGGGTGATCAATTCCAATTCTTAATCTGTAATAATTAATACCTATCATTTCATCTATACTTGAAAGTCCGTTATGTCCGCCATTCCCACCTCCAAATTTTATTTTTACTTTACCCAAACTTAAATCAAGATCATCATGAATTATAAATAATTTATCTTTTTCAATTTTATAAAAATTCATTATCTCTTGAATAGGCTGACCTGATAAATTCATAAAGTTTAAGGGTTTCATTAAAAGACATGCATTATTATTAATTGAGCCTTTTAGAATTTCTTTTTTATTATCTTTTTTAAATAAAGAAAAATTATAAAAATTTGATAATTTATCTATTAATTGAAAACCTATATTATGTCTTGTGTTAACATACTCTTTACCTGGATTGCCCAGACCACATATTAAAAACATTTTTTAATTATAGATTAGTTTACTTAGTTTCTTCTTTAGTTTCTTCTTTAGTTTCAGTTTTTTCATCTTTGTTTTCTTCAGTGACTTCTTCTTCAGCCTCAGCTGGTTTAGTTTCAACCTCAACCGTTGGGGGTGCTAAAGTTGCTATAACAAAATCTCTATCACTTATTGTTGGTTTAATTCCTTCTGGAAGATCAATATTACTAATTTTAATTGAGTCACCAATCTCACTTGATTCAAGGTCAAATTGAAGGTTGTCAGGAATATTATTGGCATTACAGCTAAGCTCAACATCACGTCGAACTAGGTTTAGTACACCACCTTTTTTTAATCCAGGACATGTTTCTTGGTTTAAAAACTGAACAGGAACTTCAACAGTTACTTTAGTATCATTTTGTACACGCAGAAAATCAAAGTGAATTAATTTATCTGTTACTGGATGATATTGAAGTTGTTTAGGAAGTATTTTTTCAATCTTACCCTCAATATCTATATCTAATATTGTTGAATAAAAAGAACCAGTATGCATTAATTTTTGCAGGATTTTATCTTCAAAGGCTATTTGAATAGGTTCAGTGCCTTTTCCATAAATTATGCCTGGAACCATACCTTTGTTTAAAAGTGAGTATGTAGAGCCAGTGGCTTTAGATCTTTCAATTACTTTATATTTTTCCATTTTTTTAAACTAATCAAAAAGTGCTGAAACAGATGAATCACTGTTTATCCTTTTTATGGCCTCCCCCATTAAAGGAGCAATACTAATATGTCTAATATTTTTTGTATTTTTTACATCATTTGACGCCTGAATACTATCTGTGAGAACAAGTTCTTTAATGGCTGAGCTTTCAATTTTATTTAAAGCCTCTCCAGATAAGACGCCGTGAGCTATATATGAGTATATATCTTTAGCCCCATTTTCCTTTAGAGCTTTAGCAGCATTACATAAAGTGCCTGCAGAATCAGCAATATCATCAAGTAAAATACATGTTTTATCTTTTACCTCACCAATAATATGCATTACCTCAGACTCACCAGCCTTTTCTCTTCTTTTATCAGCTATTGCCAGACCTGCGTTTAGGCGTTTTGCAAAAGCCCTCGCTCTAACTACACCACCAACATCAGGTGACGTTATAACCAGATCATTATTATGTGAAAATCTACCTTTCATATCTTTAATTATTGGAGGGGCTGAAAAAATATTATCAAGCGGAATGTCAAAAAATCCTTGTATTTGTCCAGCATGTAAATCCATTGTTAAAACTCTATCAGCCCCAGCTGAAGTTATTAAATTTGCTACTAGTTTTGCCGTTATTGGGGTACGAGGTCCGGTTTTTCTATCTTGACGAGCATAGCCATAGTAAGGAATAACCGCTGTTATTCTTTTTGCTGAACCTCTTTTAGCTGCATCAATAGTAATAAGTAATTCCATTAGATGGTCGTTCGCTGGGTGTGAAGTTGATTGAATTATAAAAACATCTTCTCCTCTAATATTTTCATTTATTTCAACAAATATTTCTCTGTCAGCAAATTTTCTTAATGAGGTGTTTGCTAATGATACTCCAATATAGGAACATATTGCTTTTGCTAAAATGATATTACTATTACAGGAAATAATTTTCATCTAATTAATTCAATCTTTATATAACTATCAGAATAGATCAACCATTAAGTAAGAGAGATTATATTAATTAATCTACCTGAAGATGTTTCACCTTTGTGTGTTGATCTTCTATGACTGAAGAATAATGATTTGTTTTTGTAGGTATCCAGATCAACATTATGTATTTTTTTAAGACCTAATTGTTTAAGTTGATATTTTATAATACCTCTAAGATTAAAAAAAGATTTAGTCTTATTTTTTCTTCTAAAGAATTTACTATATTCTAAGTTTTTTTTG
>JABHWG010000140.1 GCA_018657885.1 Pelagibacteraceae bacterium | reverse complement strand
TTTTATTAAAAGCTATCCACGTACTTCTATCTGATAAAGTATACCCTTTTTTTTCATTTGCTATGAGCAATGTACTACCCATTCCTTGACCAACACTTAAATATGATTTAGAATCTTTATTAAAGTTAGCATTAGTTAAGAACCACATCTCAAGTTCTTTTCTATGCGTACCACTATCATCACCCCTAGATATAAATAATTCGTTATTTTGAGAAATTTTCTCAAGCTTCTGTTTAACTGATACACATTCCTCATCATCTTTTTTTGGTCCTACTAATACATAATCATTATACATTATTTCTAGCCTCTCAATTCCATAATCATTTTCCATAAATACAATTTCTGATGGTGTATGATGAACTAATAGAATTTCAGCATTACCATCTTTAGCCGTTCTTATAGCTTGTCCAGTACCTAATGATAATACCTGAACATTTATATTAAATTTATCTAAAAATTTTTTATTCAATTCATCTAAAAGACCTGTGTCATATGTAGATGTAGTGCTTGCAACTATGATCTTACTTTTTCCATATAGATTAAAATTAATGAAAATAATGACAAATAGTAGAATTAAGAATTTATAAGAATTTAAATATTTCATTGCTTAGGTATAAAAAAAGTTGATGATGCCCATAATGAATGCCATTTAGCATATTGATCTTTTTTTTTATTACTGCCTTTTATAAGTACTATACTATCAATGAGATATTTATGATTTTTTTTAAATTTATAATTAATAATTCCTTTTTGGTTTGTTCTAAAAAATTCAATTTTTAATTGATCTTTTATTATACTCGTAATTGATACTTGGTGAAATATTAGTGGGTTATTTTGATATTCAATTAAGATCCTTTTATTTTTGTCTGTATTGACAAAAGGGTTATCAAGGACAATTATTTCTATCTCTAAGTCTGTATCAATATCTGATCCCTCAAAACCATTTTTTGTAACTAAAGATTTTGCATACCTAATATAACTTTCATTAAAATTTACTGGATAATTATTTTCTTTATGTTGTAAAATTGCTTCTGGATAACCTTTTTTCCTAGTAAATAATTCAAACTTTAAAAGATTTTTATAATTTACATAATTCATTCCAGTCTCTATTTGAATAATATTAATACCATTTTCTAATTCACGTATATTTATGGCTGGAATATCACCCAATCTACCATTTATTCTTTTTTTTATTTTATTAATTCCCGAATAATAAAAAGCTTTTTTAAGATATTTATTCGAAAAAGAAATAAGTGATCCTTGAAAATTCTCACCAACAAATAAGTTTGCTTTAAAAACTTCATTATTTTTGATATGAAATTCTTCAGGTTCAATCCAAAATTCATGAGCAATAGAATTTTGATTAATTGAAATAATAAAATAAAAGAATATTAATTTAACAGGGTATTTAAGCATTTTATGACCTTTTATAAAAAAAGAATTGAAAATAATATAATTTTTTTCTTCATATTTTTTTTTCTATTTATTTCATTATCTCTAAAATCACATGAAATTAAACCTTCAATAGCTGATTTCTCTATAAATGAAAGTTCATTAACGTTTGAAATTAGACTTAATGCTGAATTAATTTTATCTGGGATAGATGCATCAGATATACAAAATACTGATAACTCAAATTTAAGCTATAAATACGATGATCTTAGAAAACTGCCTGATAATGATCTTAAAGAAAATATCATGAGTAATTGGGATAATATTAGTCAAAATATTTACATTAAATTAGATGGAGATGTTCAGGAATTAAACTTATTATCCATAGAAATTATTAATCAGAGAAATTATGAAGTTACAAGAGATACAATCATAAATTTCCATATCCCATTAGATAAAAAAAACACATCTTTCTCTTTTTCTATGTCAAAGAAATTTGGATCAATTATTTTAAGAGAGCAAAATTTAAATAAAAATGTAGATCAATTATACACTAATTATCTAAATTCTGGTGATGCGTCAGATTTAATAAATCTTAATCATACTGTCGCTCTTACTAAAATTAACAGTTTTATAAAATATTTATTTCTAGGTATTGAACACATAATACCAAAAGGATTAGATCATATGCTTTTTATAATTGGCCTTTTTCTTTTTTCAAATTTAATTAGACCTTTGCTTCTGCAAGTGACCATGTTTACAATCGCTCATACAATTACATTAGTTATAGCTTCTTTATCTTTAATTAATGTAAATGCTTCAATAATTGAGCCCTTAATTGCATTATCAATTGTTTATATAGGTGTTGAAAATATATTTAAAAAATATTCAAATACCAAAATACGTTATTATGTAATCTTTCTTTTTGGGCTACTTCATGGATTAGGGTTTGCATTAGTTTTAAAAGACGTAGGATTAGATTACTCTAATTTATTAATGAATTTAGTTTCTTTTAATATAGGTGTTGAAATTGCTCAGATATTTATTTTATTTTTATTATATTTAACCATTGGATTATTTTTTTCTAAAAAAAAATATTATAAAATAATTTTTCAAATTCCTTTATCTTTATTTATTTCATTAATTGCTATTTATTGGTTTGTAGAAAGAATAATATAATTTATTTTATTAGAAATAATTAATTTATAGAGATCATAGATTAATACCTATTTTTTTAAGTATAAATATAAATATGAGGTAAATTATAGAAGTACTTATTATTGATATTAAAATAGATATTGCAAAATTTTGTTTCATT
>JABHWG010000139.1 GCA_018657885.1 Pelagibacteraceae bacterium | reverse complement strand
TGTATTTTTGAAGCTTATAGAATAGGATCTCCCCCAAGTGTTGCTCCCTTTGAATATATTTTAATTGTATGGTCATTAATATTAAGTTGGATTATTTGGAAAGAAACATTAAATTTTAAAGGATATATTGGTTTATTTTGCATAGTGTTTGGAGGTTTTTACACATTAATTCGAGAAAGAAAAAAACATATTCAAATAACAACTAATAAGCCCTTTAGAAGATAGAAAGCTTTTTATGTAATGAAAATTAACATATCTCGTGGTTGGTGGTAGGATAACTGAGAAAGGAAAAAGAATATGTTTAAATTAATAAAAGACTTAAATGAAAACTTTATCAGCAATATGCAATGGTGTGATGTTGGTTTAGTAAAGTTAGCGGTCTTCATTTCTACTTTACTTCTAGTCAAATATGTTAGTATTTTGTTGCAAGCTCCGTGGTATTGGTATGTGTTATTGTTCTTAATTGTAAGTTCACGTCCTCTTTATCTTGCCTTTAAAAAAAGTTAATTAAAATATAGAACTATTTTAGTCTACATTCCTCTTTTTTGGTGGTAGTTTCATCGTGATGAAATTTTTTTTAGGAATATTTGTTATTGTTTGCAATACCTTGAGTACAAATAAATAAAATAGATACAAGTATTAATAAAGTTTTATTCATTATATTTTTTAATATATATATTTTAGTTTATTTAACATCTATGTCTTAAGTTTAACAGATTTATAATTTATTTTTAATGATGATGTTTCATGTGTTCCATATATTCTTTATGTTCATCTAATAATTTATCTAAACTTTTTTTTATTTCTAATGCATTTGGCCAAGCAGTTGCATCAAGTTTACCTTTATCAAGATATTTAAGCATTCTTTGAATATCTTCTACATTTTTAAAATCTTTATCTGTCATTTAATTCTCCTTAAATAAAGGGAAGTGATAGGCCTTACCACCTCCCTAATGTGCTACTTAGAAGAACACGAAAACTTTATAAAGATTTTAAATAAAATAAGAAATAGTTATATTTATAACCAGGAATAACCGACACAAATAAGGGCAATAATTAAACAGAAGTTCATTCCTCTTTTTCTAGTAATCTTTTGATTATTTGTTAAATTTTCTTTTTTTGATAAATAATAAAGATAACAACCTATTAAAAAGAAAAAAAAACCTCCAAGATAAATAAACCATTGTAGATGAGTCATGCAATTATATTTATATATACTTAAATCTTTTTGGAATTTTTATTTTAGATCTTTCAATAATTTCTTTTGATCTTTTAATAGACTCATTAATTACCATTTTTTCATCTATTGTTTTGATTATTTCATTCTTCATTATCCATTTTCCATCACACATTACTGACTTAACATTATGTGTTCGCATTGAACTAACTAAATTTGCTATTGGATCATGCATAGGTAACATTGTTGCTGTTTTAGGGTCTATAACTATTAAATCTGCTTTCTTTCCTTTTTCTAATGAGCCAATTTCTTTGTCCCACAAAGCACATTCTGAAGCATTTCTAGTAACCATTTCTAAAACTGTTTCTGCTGGAATAACCTTGGGGTTCAATTTTCTGCCTTTGTGTATTAATGAAGTTAACCACATTTCATCAATTAAAGACATTCTGTTATTGCACGGAGCACCATCAGTTCCTATAGATACACAGATACCCTCTTCTAACATCTTTGGTATTTCTGCAAAACCTAAAACCTTCATAGCTGCTGCAGGATTATGAGTGACTTTTACATTTTTATTTTTAAAAATTTGAATTTCTTCATCACTCATCCAGACACAGTGAGCTGCCAAAAAATTTTCACCAAGGACACCTAGTTTATTTAAATGAGTTACTGTTGAGCTACCTCTTGTATTTTTAGAAAATTCTATCTCCTCACGTATCTCAGCAACATGCATATGAATTCCAATATTTAATTTATCTGCTATTTCTTTTGTTTTAATTATAAGCTCATCTGTATTATTAAAAATTGTTCTTAATCCAAACCAATATTTAATTCTTTGATTTGCTACATTATGCCATTTTTCAAAATTACTTAATTGAGAATCTATTTCTTCATTTGTATCTTTTTGCCAAATTTTTGGTAATCCAATTCCTGTATCCATAGTTGATTTTACCAAAGCTGCTCTAATGCCTATTTGCTCAATAGCCCTTCCCATACCATTAACATGTTGACCTCCAGCCTCAACAAAACATGTAACCCCGCTTTTAATTTGCTCTATTGCACACAATAATGAGCTAATATAACTATCCTCTTCAGTAAGATTGCTTTCGTAAGGCCAAATTCTCTCTCGTAACCAAACCAACAAATCTACATCATCCGCAATGCCTCTTCCTAATTGCTGTGAAGTATGAACATGTGTATTTATAAGTCCAGGCAATACCCAATTATTTTTGCCATCCTCAACAATAACTTCATTTTTTAAAAATGGTTTAATATTATTATATTTTCCAATTTCTAATATTTTATTATTTTCAATTAATATTGCTCCATCAATAAAAACTGATCTACTTTCATCCATCGATAAGATATTAATATTTTTAATTAAAGTTTGTGACATTAGGATACTCCAAATGAAATATTTAATTTTTTTAAATATCGCCTATAAGCTATAGAAATTCTATCGGACCTTATACTTAATTCGGATTGAAGATCCATTGGTAGCAATTCAGGTCTTTGAGACTCAACTATAGGAATATCTTGAGCAGTTATAAAGTCTTGATATTCTCTAGTAGTTTTTTTATCAAGTTTTCCAAAATTCATTAACGTAATAGAATAAATCATACTTTTAAACTCAGAAATAGGTGTTACGTAAAAGACAAGAACAAATCTATTTTTTTTACTTATATTTTTACCAAAACTTGCAAAAAAAGGTGAGTGAACATGATAGTCATATATTACTTCACCTGGTTTATTTGTTCCATCCGGATTAGGTTGAAAAACTCTAACATTTGTTGCATCTATTCCTTTTTTAGAGGTAACAACATCATAATCATTTATTTCAGCCTTATTTTTTATACCCAAATAGTTTTCATGAACAAAAGGAAAATGTGCAACATCTAAAAAATTTTCTATAATTCTTGGAGCTGCAGCATTCATAAAATAAGGACCGCTAGCAACATATTTATATTTTTTATTATTAAATTCTTTTATATCAATAAACTCGTTTGGATTAGTAGATAAGTTTATCCAAACTAAACCAAATTTTTCAATAACTTTATAATTTTTTACGCAAGCTTTTTTAGGTATTTTTATATCAGGTTGAGATGGTATTTTGGTACATTGAGAACTCTCTCCATATTCCCATCCATGATATGCGCATTTAAGTATTCCATTTTTTATACTTCCTAATGATAATCTAGAACCTCTATGTATACATAAATTTTCCCATGCCATTATTTTTGTATTTTTTTTCCAAAGGATAATTTCTTGATTTAAAATATGTTTCAAAAGAATTTTATCCTTCTTAATTTCTTCAATAAGGCATACAGCGTACCAATCCTTATATAAAAAATCATCCATATTTATTTAAACCAATCAGGCTTATAGAGCCTGATTGGTTATTATGTTTATTGTGGTATTTCTCCAATAACGCCTTCAACGAGATAATTTATACTTAATAGCTCATTATGATCCAATGATTTACCAGCAGGTATCATTATTTCACCTGCCTGATTTTTAATTGGACCAGTAAATGGCTCAAAGGTATGATTTCTCATTTCTTCCATTAATTTTTCAGCCTTAGCAACAGTGTCTTTAGGGACTATGTCATTAAAAGGAGTGACTACGATTGCTCCTTTTGTCATATCACCCCAATATACATCAGATTTCCATGTGTTATTCATGGTATCTTCTACAACTGATTGCATAAATGGACCCCAATTAATTTCTAAAGCTGTCAAATGAGCATCAGGACCGTATTTAGTTAAATCTGTTGCGTGACCAATGGCATAAGTTCCAAGTTCTTGTGCTGTTTGTACTGCAGCAAAACCATCAGTATGCTGAACAGTAACATCATGTCCGCTATTTACTAAAATTCTTACTGCGTCAGATTCTTTTGCAGGATCAAACCATGAATATAGCCACATAACTGTTAAAGTAGAATCAGGGTCAACGCTTTGCATGCCAAGAGCTACTGCGTTTATGTCTCTTATTAATTCAGGTATAGGGAATGAAGCTAAATATGCAACCTTACCAGTTTTACTTGTAGCAGCAGCTACCATTCCAGCAATATATCTACCTTGGTATGTTGCACCTTCATAAACACCTAAGTTTTCTGAAAATTTATAACCAGTTGCGTGTTCAAAGATTATATCCGGATAATCTTTAGCAACCTCAACTGTCGGATCCATAAATCCAAAAGTTGTTGAAAAAATTATTTTACAATCTTGTTGAGCTAATTTTCTTATAGCTCTTTCAGCATCTGCTCCTTCATTAACACCTTCAATCACAATTGTTTTAATTTGATCTCCAAAATGATTTTCAATATGCTGTCTTCCAAGTTCTTGTTGATAGTTCCATCCCCACTCACCAATAGGACCATTAAAAGCATAGCATACTTTCATTGGTTCTGAGTTTGCAGAACTTATAGAAAAACCAAAAAAAACAATAATTATAGTTAGTAATTTTATTAATATTTTCATAATATGTAACCTCACCTATTAAATTATGTAGTTTCATATAATCTTTTAAACACCTTAAGGTGATTTGAAAACATATAATAAAAAAGATTTGTTTAGTAAGAAATATAATAAAATTATTTTAAAGTTTAAAAATTTTTTTTAGGGCTTGAGTTAATTTAATTAATTCACTTTTTGAATTATAAATTTGTATTGAAATCCTTACAAAACATCTATTTTTCCATTTAATCACCGGTACTTCAATATTAAATTTTTTTAATAATTGTGTTTTAACATGATCAACATTGCATTTGGGAATTGGAATAGAAATCATTTGCGGGGCTAAAAATTCTCGATTGGCTAAAAGTGGTATTTTTGTAAGATTAGATATAGTTAATGCCGTCTCATATGCTAACTTAGATGATTCTTTAAAAGCGTTGCTGTACTTTTTATCATTAATAAACTTAATAGCATCTGGGATTGTGAGCCATGCGGAAGGATCTTTTGTTCCTTGTAACTCAAAACTATCAATGAAACGAGTCTCAGTAAATTCCCCTTTTTGTAATTTTTTATAATTATTTGGAAGCCAACCATGACTGATAACTAGTGGCTCTAAGATATTTTTTTTATTTTTATTAGCCCATAAAAATGCTGATCCTTTAGGAGCCATCATCCATTTATGACAATTTCCTGAATAATAATCGACATTTAAACTAGTAATATTTAATTTAATGAGACCAGGTGCATGCGCACCATCAATAATACTTATTATACCTCGTTTATTTGCTTCTTTAATTAGTTTTTTTAATGGAAAAACTAAAGCTGTTGGAGAAGTTATGTGACTGATAAAAAGTATTTTTGTTTTTTTAGTCATATTATTTTTGAAAGCTTCAACAAACTCATCTTCTGAGTTAAGAGGTAGAGGAACTTTAACTTCAATTACTTTTGCTTTATTTTTTTTTGCAACGTAATCCCATGTTTTTTCTAAAGCGCCATATTCATGATCAGATATTAAGATCTCATCACCTTTTTTTAATAATATAGATTGAGCAACTGCATTTAATCCTGCAGTAGCATTTGTTACACCAACTAGATCATTTGATTTTACTTTTAATTCTTTTGCAAGAAAAGTTCGTGGAGTTTTCATATGTTTATTAAAATCTCTAGCTTGATCTAAAAAAGCTACTGGTTGATTTTCTAATTTTAATTGCCAATTGTGATAAGATTTAAATACACTTTTAGGACAGGCACCAAATGAACCATGATTTAAAAAGACTAAATTTTGTTTTAAAAGAAATAATTTCTTGTATTTATTATGCATTAATTTTTATCATTAATTGTTGGGTCTAGAGCATCTCTTAAACCATCTCCAAATAAAGTTGTAGCCATAACAGTAATAGCTAGTGCTAATGTTGGAAATAAAGCTAAGTGCCAATAAAAAAACATAAAATTAATTCCAATGTTTATCATTTGTCCCCAACTAGGTAAGGGAGGTTGAATACCAGCTCCAAGAAAACTTAATCCAGCTTCAAGCATCATTGCTAATGGTATTGCTTGAACAAAACCAACAATAACAGGTGAAATAGAATTAGGAATTAAGTGTTTAAAAATAACATACATGGGCGAGGCTCCTAAGGCGAAAGATGAGCGGATAAATTCTTTTTCTTTAAAAGATAAGACTTGAGCTCTAACTAATAAACAAACCTGAACCCACCCAAATAATGCTGCAATAAAAATAATACTAAGGAACCCTCCTTTGACTAGTGCGGCTAAAAGTAAAGCAGCCATTAAAGGTGGAATAACGGAAAATAATTCAATTATCCTCATAATAAACCAGTCTATCGTTCCACCATAATATCCTGCTAAAGCCCCTAAAGGTAAACCTATAAAAACACTAAAAGCTGCTGCTACAAAACCAATACTTAGAGAAACTCTAGCTCCGTAAATTATTCTAGTATAAAAATCACGACCTAAGTCATCAATACCAAACCAATGATCCCATGATGGAAAAGCTAAATTATTTATTAAAAATTTTTGCTCTTCATATCCTGTTGGTGTTATTAAAGGAGCAAAGATAGACATCAAAATTATAATAGAAAGAATTACGCCTGAAATTAGAGCCGCCTTGTTTGATAAAAATCTCAAAAAAGCATAATATAAAGGACTTCTTATTAAGTAATTTTTTTGACTCACTTATTTAGTCCTCTCTTCTGCTATTAAGTCTTATTCGTGGATTAAGAATTGCATAAGCAAGATCGGCTAAAAAATAAGCAATACAAAACATAACTGTTATCATGAGTAATAAAGCCATCTCCAAAGGATAATCTTTAGTATGAATACTAGATACAAAATAAGCACCTAACCCAGGAACCCTGAACATAGCTTCAACAAAAATACTACCTGTTGCAGTTCCTATAAACATAGGGAGAAACACAGTTACCATTGGTATGGCTGAATTTCTTAAAACATGACGAAAAATAATTTTATTTTCGCTCAAACCTTTTGCTCTTAAAACCATAACAAATGGTTTGTTTAGAATGTCTAACATCGATGATCTGGTATATCTGGCATAAGTAGCCATTGGTATTGCTGAATATGCAATTATAGGAAGTATCCATTTTTTAGGTTCACCCCAACCACTTGCAGGTAACCAGTTTAACCAAACAGAGAATAATAAAATTAGTAGCATACTAATAACAAATACTGGAATAGTTAATCCTAGTGTTGAGATAGCTGAGGCAAAATAATCCACTAAACTATTTCTTCTTAATGCTGCAACCATACCTAATAAGATTCCTATAGGGGCACCTATTAAAACACCTAGACCTCCTAAAATAAGACTAGGTATCCATGCTCGACCTAATAACTCTAAAACAGTTTCACCAGGACTTTGATAAGGAATACCGAAATCAAAATGAAGAACACCCCACATATATTTGAAATATTGAATATATAGAGGTTGGTCTAAGCCATATTGCTTCATAATCGTATCTTTTGCAGCTTTTGATAAAGGCATATCTACAGGATCAAATGGACCACCTGGAATTGAATGCATCATAATAAAAACAATTAATGAAACAGCAATAAAGGTAAAGATTACTGATAAAAGTCTTTTAAGAATATAAAATATCATCTTAATTAACTACACCTTCAACAAAATGATTTTCATTGATCTGAATTAACTGCTTATGATGGGAATGAATATTTGCAATTACATCATCTTTTGAAAATTTAGGTATATTAGTTTCTATTTCTTCAGCACTAATAAAGTTTCTTTTTTTTCGATTATTTGGATTCAAAGATGGTATTGCATCTAAAAGTGACTTTGTGTAGGGATGTTTAGCATTACTAAAAATTATCTCAGTGTCACCCTCTTCTACAATACGTCCTCTATACATTACAGATATAGTATCAGCCAATGACCTTAAAACATTTAACTCATGACTTATAAATAAAATCGATAAACCCATTTCTTCTTGTAGATCGTGAAGTAAATTAATTACTTGTGCCTTAACACAAACATCTAAAGCTGATGTTGGTTCATCTGCAACTAATATTGTTGGTTTAAGTGCTAAAGCTCTAGCAATAGATACTCTTTGTCTCTCGCCACCAGATAACTCGTGTGGATATCTGTTATGGTATGTTTTATCTAACCCAACTTTGTTTAATAGTTCTTTTGCAAGTTCTTGTCTTTCATTTAAAGTATGTAAGTTGTGAATGACAAAAGGCTCTATTATAATTTGTGCAAGAGTCATCATAGGATTTAAAGAAGAGTAACTATCTTGAAAAATAATTTGCATTTTCTTTCTGTAACTTTTTAATTCATAATTTTTTAATGTTGTTATATTGTTATTTTCTAAAATAATATTACCAGATGAGGGATTAAGTAATCGCATTGCCATTAATCCGCATGTAGACTTTCCTGAACCTGATTCGCCAACAAGTCCTAATACTTTTTTAGATTCTAGTTTTAAATTAACTTTATCTACAGCAATAAATTTTTCTTTTTGTTGAGAGAAAATATTTTTTAGACCTTTATTAATTATAAAATGTTTAGATATATTTTTTAAATCTAAAACAGTATTCATATTAAATTTTACAAACTAGCATACCAGCTATCTCTTTCAATTTGAGTAATTTCCTTAAGCTTTCTTTTGCCTGGTTCTTGACCTGGAATACTATCAATTAAAGCTTTAGTGTAAGGATGTTTTGGTTGATCAAAAATTTCATAGACATTTGAATTTTCCATTATTTGACCACCATACATAACAATAACTCTATCTACTGTTTCTGCAATCACACCTAAATCATGTGTAATCATTATAAGACTCATATTTTTTTCAAGTTGAAGATCCTTAATGAGTTGTAATATTTGAGCCTGAACAGTCACATCTAAAGCAGTAGTTGGCTCATCAGCAATTAATAATTTAGGTTCACAAGACAAAGCCATTGCAATCATAGCGCGTTGTAACATTCCTCCTGATAATTGATGTGGGTAATAGTTAATTACTTTTTCAGGATTTTGTATTTCAACTTTTTTTAAAAGTTGCAAAGCTTCTTTAAATGCCTCTTCTTTATT
>JABHWG010000097.1 GCA_018657885.1 Pelagibacteraceae bacterium | reverse complement strand
GCTTTTGATCTTCAGAATAAATCTAGAGTTAGATTAAATCTGAATAAAAAAACATTGGGTAAAATTTTAAGAGGAAGCGATGAGTAATAATCATACTCCTGTAATGTTAAATGAAGTGAAATCTTTTATACCTAATGACAGAGAACTTAATTTAATTGACGCAACTTTTGGAGGAGGAGGTTATTCTAAATCTATTCTTGAAGAATTTAAAATTAAGAATTTAGTAGCTATAGATAGAGATCCAGTATCTAAAGTTTATTTTAAAGAATTAAGAAAAAATCATAAAAATATAGAATTGTTTAATGAAAGGTTTAGCAAGATTGATGAACTAATTAATAATTCAAAATATAAGAATGAGAAGTTTGATGTTATTATTTTTGATATAGGTGTAAGTTCAAATCAAATTGATAATTCTGAAAGAGGTTTTTCTTTTCAAAAAGAAGGGCCCTTGGATATGAATATGGGATCAGCCAACTTAAATGCATTTGAGGTAATTAATTCATTTAAAGAAGAAAAACTCGCTGATATTTTTTTTAAGTTTGGTGAAGAAAGGTTTTCTAGAAGAATTGCTAAAAATATAATTATAAGTAGAAATAAAAAATCTATAGATAGTACTATTGAGTTATCAGACATAATAAAAAAATCTATTCCATTTTCTAATTCAAGTAAAAAAACACATCCTGCAACCAAAACATTCCAAGCTCTCCGTATCTATGTGAATGATGAATTAAACGAACTTAAAAAAGCTTTAGAAAAATCTGAAAACTTACTTTCAACAAATGGTTTTTTAATAATAGTTTCTTTCCAAAGTCTAGAAGATAGAATTGTGAAAGATTTTTTTAACCACAAAAGTGGTAAACGATGGCGTTCCTCCCGCCACCTCCCGGACTTAGGTGATCTTGGTCCTATAACCTTAAAGATAATCACCAAAAAACCTTTAAGACCAAAGGATTTTGAGATTAGTAATAATCCAAGATCCAGATCAGCTAAGCTTCGGGTGGCTCAAAAAATTTAATTATGAAATATTCAAAACAAATTATTTTTTTTCTTTTTGTAAATTTTATAATTTTATTTCTCTCAATATTTATGGCAAATATAACAAGAAAGTTAGAGCTTGCCAATAATCAAATTATTAATGATATTAAAAAACAAGAAGAAAATTTATCAATAAATAAAATTGAATTTACTTATCATAACAATTCTGATTATTTAAAAAAACTACATAGTTTATATTTTTCTTATGAAGAAAAAAATCTTGAGAAAAAAATCGTTAAGCTGTCTGATATTTCAAATATCAATAATTATAGTTTAATATTAGTAAATTTAATAGCTGAATAAAATGACATTAAATAAATCAGTTTTATTTGATTCTGATTCTTTAAAAAATTTTCATAAAAGAATTTTTTTTTCAATTTTAGTTTTTATTTTTTTTTTTACTTCTGCATTTTACAGAATAACAAACATTTCAATATCAAATTACTTTGATGACTCATCAAATATTATAACAAATGAAAAGCTTACTAGGGGTAATATTTATGATAGAAATGGTTTAATTTTAGCAGCATCAGTTAACTCTAAATCTTTATCTGCTAAACCTTTTCTAATAAATAATGCTGATGATTTATCTATTAAATTAGAAAATATTCTAAATATTGATAGAAAAATTTTAAAAAAAAAATTGTCAAGTAATAATAAATTTATTTGGTTAAAAAGAAATATTACTCCTCTAGAACAACAAAGAGTAATAAATCTAGGTGAGATTTATTTGGAATTTTCTAATGAAACTAAAAGAATTTATCCTTTCAAAAATTCTGCTTCTCATCTTGTTGGTTTTGTTAATATTGATCAAAAAGGTCAAAGGGGTATTGAAAGATTTTATAATAAATCTTTAATTAACTCAGAAGATGTAAATTTATCTATTGATATCAATTTACAAAATGTAATTAGAAATAACTTAATTGATACAATTGATTATTTTCGAGCTAAAGCTGGGTTAGCTGTTGTTTTAGATATCTCTAATGGAGAAGTTTTATCATCTATAAGTTATCCAGATTTCAACCCTAACAATAATAATGATTTCACTCAACAAAACTTAATGAATAGAGTTATTCAATCTAATTATGAAATGGGTTCAACTTTTAAACCCTTAACTGTAGTGAATGGATATGACTATGATATCATTAATCCTGATATGATTTTTGATGTTAGAAAATCTGTTAAAGGAGTAACAGATCATACTAGATATAAAGATGATGGATTTTATAATGTTGAAAAAATAGTTGTAGAGTCATCTAATATTGGAACAGCTCAAATTGCTCTAAAAATAGGGAAAAATAATCAAAAAGAATTTTTTGAAAAATTAGGTTTTTTTGAAAAATTAAATATTGAACTTGCTGAAGTAGAGAAGCCATATGCTAATCCACATAATTGGGGAGATCATACAATAGCAAGAATAGGTTTTGGGCATAGTTTTTCCATTACACCTCTTCATCTAGTAAAGGCATATGCTACACTAGCTAATAATGGTTATGAGGTAGACCCCTCTTTTATTTTGAAAGAAAATCATAAATTAAAAAAAAATATTCTACTTAAGAGTGATTCTTCAGCGTATTTTTTAAGTTTATTAAATGCAGTTATAGTTAAAACTGAGTTTACTGGCCCCAGAGTAAAAATTGATGGGTATAATATCGGAGGTAAAACTGGGACATCTGAATTAATAGATCTAGAAGGAAATTATTATAAAGATAGAAATATGACTTCATTTATTGGAGTATTTCCAATTAATAATCCACGATATATTGTTTATACAGCAATTGAATATCCAAAAAGACCTAAGGATTCAAAACAGAGAATGACTGGAGCAGTAGTAAATGCTCCTTTAGTTAAAAAAATCATCTTTGAAATGATTAAAATACTTAATCTTCCTTCAAGTAATGAGAATAAATTTCTTAAAGCAGACATAAAAGAATTCTATAGATTGGACTATGCTTTTCTCTGATATTCCAAAGGTGTTAATAAACGCTAATATAAAAGGCACACTTCCTAAAAAAAAAATAAATTTTATTACAGATCATTCAAATAAAGTTGATAGTGGGGCACTTTTTGTAATAGATAAAGATAAAAACTTTAAACAATCTTATTTAAAAGATGCGATATCAAATGATTTAGAAGTTATATTAACTAATACTTATTTAAAAAAAATTACTTTGACACAAGTAGTTGTTAAAGATGTCGATAGGGAAGTTTTGAATTTATTAAAATATAGGCATCCATTTCAGCCAAAATTATCCGTAGGAATAACAGGAACAAATGGCAAAACATCAACAACTTGGTATTTAAGTCAAATTTGCAATACCAATAAAATTCCAACAAAATTAGTTGGAACTTTAGGTTATTATAAAAATTTAAAAAAAATAAAAGATTCAATACTTACTACTCCCAATAATTTGGACTTTTATCAATTTGCTTACTCAAATAAAAAAAATAAAAATTATTTGATTTCTGAAGCGTCTAGTCATGGGCTTCATCAAGGGCGCTTGAATAATATCAATATTGATATAGCAGCGATCACAAATCTATCACATGATCATTTGGATTATCATAAGAATTTTACTTCTTATAGAAGGAGTAAGTTTTTACTTTTTACAAAAGTGTTAAATAAAAATGGAATAGCTGTAATTAATTATCGTTTAAATAATTATAATATTTTAAAAAAAAAACTTAAATCAAAGAATATAAAAATAATTACATTTGGTTCTAAGGATATTTATTTCAACAAAAATTCTACATCTATTTTAAATATTTTAGGTAAAAAATATAAAATAAAAAAACTAAATATAAATAGTATTCAAAAAGAAAATTTAGAATGCGCAATAGCTTGCGCAATAGCTATGAATATAAAAATTAATAATATCATAAAAATATTACCTAATCTAAAATCAGCACCAGGTAGATATGAAGAGATAAATTATGCAAAAAAATCCTCTAAAATAGTAATAGATTTTGCACATACTCCAGAAGCCATTATTCATGTTTTAAAGACGTACACTAATAATAAAATTAAACCGTCAATTGTTTTTGGATGTGGAGGGGATCGAGATAAAAAAAAGAGAAAAAAAATGGCAATTATTGCAAAAAAATATGCTAATAGAATTTATTTAACTGATGATAATCCTAGAAATGAAAATCCAGATGACATCAGAAAAACTCTAAAAAAATATTGTTCAAAAGGAATAGAAATATCTGACAGACGTTTAGCGATTAAAAAAGCTATTAGAGAAATAGATACAAATGAAATACTAATCATAGCTGGCAAAGGGCATGAAAAATATCAAATAATCAAAAATAATAAAATCAAATTTGATGATTATAAAATAGCAAAAAATTTTATAAAATAATTATGAAACTTAATGAAAAAATTCAAAAATACTTAATAAATTCATCAGATAAGATTAAAATTAATTCAAAAGATATAAAAAAAAATGATGTTTTTATTGCATTAGAAGGATCTAATATACATGGTAATGAATTTATCTATGAAGCTTTAAATGCAGGAGTTAAATATGTCATAACTGATAAAAAATTTAGTCAGATATCTTTTAATAAGCAAATTTTATTGGTAGAAAATACTTTTATTTTCATAGAAGAATTGTCAAT
>JABHWG010000138.1 GCA_018657885.1 Pelagibacteraceae bacterium | reverse complement strand
AATTTAGTTTCTTTTAATATAGGTGTTGAAATTGCTCAGATATTTATTTTATTTTTATTATATTTAACTATTGGATTATTTTTTTCTAAAAAAAAATATTATAAAATAATTTTTCAAATTCCTTTATCTTTATTTATTTCATTAATTGCCATTTATTGGTTTGTCGAAAGAATAATATAATTTATTTTATTAGAAATAATTAATTTACAGAGATCATAGATTAATACCTATTTTTTTAAGTATAAATATAAATATGAGGTAAATTATAGAAGTACTTATTATTGATATTAAAATAGATATTGCAAAATTTTGTTTCATTTTCAAAAGTATTGGTAGGATAATAAAAAAAGCAAAAGAAGGTACTGTTAATATGATTGTTCCGTATGATAGATCTATTACTTTTTGATAATCTTTTGTATCAAAATAAAGCCATATAAAAGCCAATAATGAAGTTAAAGGAATTGAAATTATTAATGCACCAAGAAAAGAAGATTTTTTTGCTATCTCCGATACTATTACAATAATTAAAGCTGTAATAACTGTTTTTATAAAAAAATAAGTCAATTTATATCTCTATAATTTATTTAACCTAATTTATTCAATAGATAAATTGAGCTAATGATAATTAATCCACCGATTAAAATCATTAAAGTTGGGATTTGATTAAATATGATCATTGTTTGTAAAATACCAAATATAGGAAATAATGAATAAAAAGGGAAAACCTTTTGAACTGTGTATATTTTATAAAGATAAAACAATGACATATGGGAAACTATTGAAATAAATATTGCCGAATGAGCTATTAGTATCCATGAGGTAAAATTTATATTAATAATATTATCTTTTATATTCCCTTCAAAAGTTATTGAAAAAACTAAAAGTAAAATAAAGCCAATTAAAGCCATAAAGGCATTTGTGAAAATAATATTTAGTTCTTTTAAGTATCTTGAAAAAACTTGAGAACCTCCATAGAAGACTGACATAAAAGTAGCTAATAATAACGCTAGTTTCTCATTCTGTAACCCTGGATCAAAACCTATTATTAAAATACCTATAAAAATAAGAAATATTAAAAACCATTTAATATTTGAAACCTTTTCTTTTAAAAAAAACGAACTTAATAGAATTCCAAAAGGAATAGATAATTGAGTACCTATAATTGTTGGAGATAAAACTTCAGCAACATAAATTGAGTAATTTAAAAAAACATTTGTAGCAAAACCCATAGAAATCCCAAAACCAAGTAAAGGTAACCAATACTTTTTTTCAGGAATTGTTATTGTTGCAAAAGGTAACAGACATAAAAATACAATTAACATTCTTAAACTTCCCATTAGAAGAGGTGGGACTGAGTTATTAAAAATTATTTTACCTACCGGGTATGAACTACCAAAAAGAAAAGTTATTAAAATAATTAGTAAATAATGTTTTTTATGCATTTTGGAGTTTTAGTATAAGTTATTATGTTTGCTGAATTAATTTTTTATAGCTTTTTAGCCATTTTATCTATGATAAAATCATTATTTGCCTTTTTAATCTTTTGTATTATTGAGGGCTTATTAACTTTTGGAGGAAATATGAAAAAATTATTTTCATTATTATTTTCTGTATCATTTTTTATTCTTTCTACTAATACATATGCTGGTAGTCACAGCCATCCTGTAACTGGAGAAAAACTTGCTGCAGATCAAACTTTTACCTATTGGCATGGTGATGAGCATAGTAGTCATGATCCACAAATATTAGAAGACACCTATGGTTCTAATATTGCTAGAGATCTATTTGAAGGCCTATTAAATCAAGATGCTGATGGTAATTTAATTCCTGGGGTTGCTGAAACTTGGTCAGCAAACGACTCTAAGGATGTCTATACATTTAATTTAAGAAAAAATGCAAAATGGTCAAACGGTGATCCTATTACTGCACATGATTTTGTTTACGCATGGCAAAGAGCTGTAGATCCAGCTACTGCTTCTCCATATTCATGGTTTATGGAAATAATGTCTATAAAAAATGGTGGCGAAGTAATTAGTGGCGATGTACCACCTTCTGATTTGGGTGTTAAAGCGCTTGATGATTATACCTTTCAAGTTGAACTTACAGCTTCACTTCCTTATTTTGCAGCAATGACTACTCACGCTACAACATTCCCAACTCACAAAGCTACAATTGAAGCACATGGATCTGATTGGACAAAGCCTGAAAATATGGTTTCAAATGGAGCCTATATGTTAACTGAACATGTTATCAATGAAAGGTTAGTGAGAGAAAGAAACCCAATGTATTGGGATAATGATAATACCATCCTTGAAAAAGTAGTTGTTTTAGTTATTCCTGATGAAAACCAGGGACTAACAAGATATCTAGCTGGTGAATTGGATCAAGGTCCTGTTCCTGCAGGTCAGTATAAAAAACTTAAAGCTGAATATCCAGAACAAGCAACATCTTTTCCAAGATTATGTAATTATTATTATACATTTAATTTAAGTGAAACTGGTATTGAAGCTTTTCAAGATGTTAGGGTTCGTAAAGCAATGGCATATGCTATTGATAGAAATGTAATTACTGAAGATATTCTTCAAGCAGGTCAGACTCCAGCGTATACATTTACACCTGGGTCAACTGCAGGCTTTGATGTTCCTAAAGTAGCTTTTTCAAAAATGACGCAACCTGAAAGAGATGCAATGGCTGTTTCTTTAATGGAGGAGGCTGGATACGGTAAAGATAATCCATTATCATTTACTATGATCTACAATACTTCAGAGAGTCACAAAAAAATTGCAACTGTAATGGCTCAGATGTGGAAACAAAAACTTGGTATTAACGCTACTATGGAAAACACAGAGTGGAAAACATTCCTTGATATTCGTGGCAAGCAAGATTTTGAAATAGCAAGAGGTGCTTGGTGTGGTGATTATAACGAGGCTTCTACTTTCCTAGATTTGTTAACTTCACCGTCTGGTTATAATGATGGTAAGTATAGCAATGCATCAGTAGACCAGTTAATGACGGAAGCTAAAACTTCATCTGACTCCAGTAAACTTTATACTACTGTAGAACGTATACTTGCTGCTGAAATGCCTGTTATTCCAATCTATCATTATGCTGGTGTTTTCATGCTTAATTCTCAAATAAAGGGATGGCCGTATGATAACGTAGAGCAAAATTGGTACAGTCGTAACTTCTATAAAGTTGCCAAATAAATATTTATAATAATAAAGCACCGATGCTTCGGTGCTTTATTCTTTAATGATAAATTTTATCTTAAAAAGAATAAGTATTGCGATACCTACAATACTTATATTAATAATCATTTCTTTTATTCTAATGCACAGTGCCCCAGGAGGCCCTTTTACCTCTGAGAAACCTTTACCTGAGCAAGTTTTAAAAAATATAAATGCTAAGTATGGTTTAGATCAGCCAATGTATATACAAATGTATAATTACATAACTGGTATAATTTTCAATTTTGATTTTGGTCCATCATTTAGATATAAAGATAGAAGTGTTAATGATTTAATAGCTCAAGGATTCCCAGTAACGTTAAAGTATGGAAGTTGGTCATTTATAATTGCCGTTTTCTTTGGAGTTTCTTTAGGTGTGATAGCAGCCATTCGTCAAAATTCTTATTTAGATTATTTATCAGTTGGTTTTTCAGTCTCTGCTCAAGTATTGCCTAATTTTGTTATGGCTCCAATTTTAGTTCTTATTTTTACTTTATGGTTAGGATGGTTACCTGGAGGTGGTTGGGAAGGAGGTAAAATTCAGTTTGTAATTATGCCAGTTATTGCATTATCAACCAGTTATATGGCAAGTATTGCAAGATTAACTAGGTCTTCTATGTTGGAAGTTTTAAACTCAAATTTTATAAGAACTGCAAGAGCTAAAGGCATTCCTAAATATAAAATAATATTTTCACACGCTCTTAAACCAACACTCTTGCCTGTTATATCTTATTTAGGGCCAGCTTTTGTTGGGATGATTACTGGCTCAGTAGTAATAGACATGTATTTTAGTACTGGTGGTATTGGATTACATTTTGTTAATGGTGCTTTAAATAGAGATTATTCGACTATAATGGGTATTACTATTCTAATAGGATGCCTAACAATTACATTTAATCTTTTAGTTGATATTATTTATGCCTGGATTGATCCTAAAATAAGATACGATTCATGATAATTCTTAATAAAAAATTTAATGAAATAGAAAAAAATATTTCTAAAATTCAGAAAGTGAAAGGTAGATCTCTTTGGCATGATGCAAGAGTTCGTTTTTTTAAAAATAAAGCTGCTGTAGTCAGTTTAACCACTCTATTTTTAGTTTTATTATTTTCATTCTTAGGGCCAATTTTTGCTAAATGGTCAAATGAAGAAATTGATTGGAGTGTTCTTGGTGATATATCAACCCTTGGTTATCCTTCAATTGAGACTGGTCATTATTTTGGAACTGATGAATTAGGTCGAGATTTATTTTCACGAGTAATTCAAGGCACAAAAATATCATTAATGGTTGGTATAGTTGGTGCATTAATAGCGGTTGTTGTTGGAACTATTTACGGGGCTACTGCGGGCTATTTTGGTGGTAGGATTGATAGTATAATGATGAGAATTGTTGATATTTTAATGTCTATCCCATACATGTTTGTATTGATTTTGCTTCTAGTAATTTTTGGTAGATCAATCCTCATGTTGTTTATTGGTATTGGTTTAGTATCTTGGCTCGACATGGCAAGAATTGTTAGAGGTCAAACACTTTCAATAAAAAAGAAGGAATATGTTGAGGCAGCTATTACAATTGGTGTGAGTCACTTCACAATTATTAGAAGACATATCATACCAAACTTACTTGGTGTTGTAGCGGTTTATGCTACATTGTTAGTGCCAGGCATGATTTTAACAGAGTCATTTATTTCTTTTTTAGGATTAGGAGTACAAGAACCTAATACTTCTTGGGGAGCTCTAATAAGTGAGGGGGCTGGAACAATGCGTTATGGAACTTTATGGCAACTGTTGTTCCCATTGTTTTTTTTTGTAATCTCTCTATTTTCATTTTTTTTTATAGGTGATGGTCTTAGAGATGCATTAGATCCAAAGGATAGATAGGTGTTAAGCGTAAAAAATCTTTTTGTAAAATTTAAAACACCTGAGGGAGTTGTAAGAGCTGTAAATAATATTTCTTTCGATCTTTTAAAAAATCAAAGTCTGGCTATTGTTGGAGAATCAGGGTCTGGTAAGACTCAATTAGCTTTTTCAATATTAGGACTTTTAGATAAAAATGCAGAATCTCAAGGTCAGATCAATTATCAAGACAAAAATTTATTAAACTTAGATGAAAGGTCTTTAAATAAAATAAGAACAAAAAAAATATCAATAATATTTCAAGATCCAATGACATCTCTAAATCCTTATATGAAGATTAAGAAACAAATTAATGAAATTTTAATTTATCATAATAGTTTCACAAATGAACAAGCAACAAAAGAATCATTGAGAATATTAGATGCAGTAAAAATTCATGATTCTAGAAAAACTATAGATAGCTATCCTCATGAACTATCTGGGGGAATGAGACAAAGAGTGATGATTGCAATGTCAATTATTTGTAAACCAGAAATAATAATTGCAGATGAACCAACAACTTCATTAGATGTTACCATTCAATCACAAATTATGGATTTATTT
>JABHWG010000136.1 GCA_018657885.1 Pelagibacteraceae bacterium | reverse complement strand
AAGTGCAACACAAATGTTTTAATGATGTGAGGGATAGCGGTCCTTACTCCGTGGATTATTGTTTCCTTTGTCATGTATAAATTCATGAAGAGAACAATACTGAAATAAGCCTTCTTTCCCCCTTAATCCCGTATCGTTATCACGATTACCCTACCACCAACCACGAGGAATGTTGAGGGAATTATTTGATTTAAATCAAAAAACATTCTTCTTGATATAGATCAATTATTAAAAATATAAATTGGCTAAGCATAGTTTCATGCTATCGCCTCAAGCATTATTTGCCCTTACCTACGTTCCTGCGGTGCCTCTCATAGCAATTTATATAATTGCAGGTATAAATAACAAATCTAGGAGGCAGAAATGGTATGGCTTCCTTGGCATTGCTTTCTTTGTTATCGCTATAGTTGCCTATATTTTTTTTCTTATTAAACTATCATCGTATTAAGTAGGAATTCTTACTTTTAATTTTTTAGGATAAGAGATTAATTTGTAAACAATCCGGCTTCACTCTTTTGGCCCCTGCTTCTTTTAGAAATAAAGAACGCCAATCACTCTCATTTAAATGATAGATGTTTATCATTGAACATTGAAGATCCAATCCTAAGCTAATCATGTGTTCTATAAACTGTTTCAATATTGTCTGTCTTGCAATTGGTCCTGGAATGAAAAGGTGTTCAATATTAAGTACCTTTTTTGGTGTTGCTGAATATACATACAAACCATGGATATAGTCATTATTACTTCTTGCAATAATAATATCTCGGATACAGTTTTGATTCTCTACTGATTGATTTATTTTATATGGAGATACGTTACCCCATAACTTTAAAAATTGCTCAAGTGTCAAATCATCTTGATGTTCTTGAAAAAGAGAAAAAGTTTTATTGATATGACAGCGCCCCATAGGACTAATGATAAGTTTTTTCTGAAAATCAAATTTTTTTTTTGCAACACGCTCCACAACCATAATTCAAGCTTACACGATTATGAACTATAATAATTTGATATTGATCAATTCATCCTAGAAATATTTTTGCTAAAAGGATAAACTCTAAAAGAGCTTAGTATGAAACATCCTTCATGTCGTCCGTCAATTGTCACCAAAAATAATCCTAAATGTGCGCAATGCTCCGTTCGCCTAATTGCTTTTTGTGGTATTCTTGAAGATAAAGATATTTTACAATTAGAAACCATATCAAAAAACAAAAATATTCCAAAAGGAAACAGTATCTTTCTACAAGGAGATGAGGTCAAAACATTCTACAATATTAAACAGGGAAGTGTAAAAATTTATAAGCTCTCACATGATGGAAGAAAACAGATTGTCGGTTTTATGTATCCCGGGGATTTTTTAGGCATGTCGGATCAAGATTTATTTACCTATAATGCAGAAGCATTAGAGGATACGAAGTTATGTCAATTTAACAAAACAGTTCTTGAGAATTTTTTTCTCAAATTTCCTAAGGTGGAGAGCAAAATACTCAATTTAGTTAATCACGAACTAGCAGCTGCCCAAGACCAAATTTTTCTCTTGGGAAAATATTCCGCAAAAGAACGTCTGTTACAATTTTTCTTGAATATATCATCACAACGTGAAAAACTGGGATGGGGAGGTAACCCCATTCGCTTAAGTATGCCAAGATCTGATATTGCCAACTACTTAGGTTTGACCATTGAAACTGTGAGCCGAACGCTTTCTGAACTCAAGAAGGATCAGATAATTAAAATGATTGGAACACACGATATTTTTCTTAATAATAAAGATCAAATTCCACAATATTTGACCTAGATCAAAAAATTGGATGTAGGCTAATGTACTATTATCTGTGGTTTATGAACCCCTTTAGGTAGTTTAAATCTTTAGTCAGAAATATTTGTGTCTAACATAAAAATAAATTCATGAACCACTATTAAAGACTCTGGAACAAAATCATTAAATGCAAATACACGAAATTGTGTTCCCTCATCATCAATTTCACTTACTTTTTCTTCCACGATCATAGTTACCTTAACTACCCTTCGCTTTCTCGCCAGCCACTTGATTATGAACTGGAACGAAAGGAGGGGTACTAATTCTTGTGCAACAACTGGGAGATCATCAGCTGTTTCTGCTTTTATTTTAAAAGCGTAATCATTACTATAGTAAGGAAAAAAATTAAAATAAATAAAGTTATTCTATTTCCAATTTTAATATAGTCAAAGGAAAACACTGTTTTTTCAAAACCATCCGAGTTATCTTTATTGTTTTCTAAATTTTTTTTGTAATTGATACTCATATCATCTCCTTTTTTCTAGACTTAAAGAAAACAGAAAAGGTTTTTTTGATCTTAATCAAATCAAAATTACTTTTGATTAAGATCAATTTATTCTTTTATAACAATGCTAATAATGGCTGAAAAAATACTCATGAACTTATCCCAAAATTTAATTAACCAAGAAATTTTAATTGATGAACAAAATCAAGATCCTTTTGAAAAATTTTCAAATTGGTACGAATCTGCCACAAAATATGAAATTAATGATCCCAATGCGATGAATCTTGCAACTGTATCAGCAAATTTGCAACCATCCACAAGGATGATCTTATTAAAAGAATATGATGAAACAGGATTTATATTTAATACAAATATTGAAAGCAAAAAATCAAATGAAATGAAATCAAATGACTTAGTAGCTCTTCATTTTCATTGGAAAAGTCTTCGTCGACAAGTGCGTATTGAAGGAAAAGCAATCACATTAAGTAACAAAGAAGCAGATAGGTGCTTTAAAGATAGACCGCAAGAATCTCAAATTGCTGCTTGGGCATCTAAGCAATCTGAATTTTTACCAAATAGAAAAATTCTCAATAAAAGAGTTTATCATTATGAAAATATATTTAACAAAAAACCTTTAAAACGGCCTGCTTTTTGGTCAGGATATAAAGTAATTCCACAATATTTTGAATTCTGGTGGGACGTAAAATTTAGACTGCATTACCGTATTGCGTATAAGCAAGACAGCAATCGTTGGAATAAATTTATGCTTTATCCTTGAGGAGGAATATTGAATGTCAAATATGATAATTGATTTAGATGCTAATATTTTAAAATATACGACTGAGTCTAATCTCTAATTTTATACTTATATTATTTTTTTATTAACTAAAAATATATATTTTATTAATTGCATTATAAAAAAATAAAGTTTGTCATTGATTTATATCAATCAATGAATTTACTAGATGGTGTCTGATAATGAACCAAGTTTATTGGCTCATTTCATTTTTAATTTTTCTTTGGATATTTATACCAATCTTAATTGGACTGAAGTTAAACAAAATCTATAGTTAAAGAATACTATTTTATTTAATTTCTTGACTAAGAACTTCCCATTCTTTTGCGTACATTTCAGATTTCTCATCTAGTGGTTTCCATATAGCGTTCCTAAACCAGGGACCTCCTCTAGTAAAATGAACATTTTTTGCGTCTATATTAGATGACGAATGTCCATCTAACCAATTCCACTCTTCGGGTAAATCACCTATAACGTTATCATCAAGCCATTTAAAATTATGTAACCACCTCCCAGCCTTAGTGCTTACATCATCAACAGTAAGATTTTTATGACCCTCATGGCTACAATTGTACATGATAACAGAAGACCAATTTTTTCGAGAATATTGATATTGTTCATTCCCATACATTTTATATTTTTCTTCTGATGCTTGTGTGTGATTATGTTTTACGCAGTAAATAGCGTATTTTGAATTATTATATTTCTCAAATAACTCTATAGGATCTGAACGAAAATACATATCACAGTCCATAAATAACGCCCACCCTTCTAATCTATTTAAGAAAGGGGTTAAAAATCTTGTAAAAGAAAAATCAGTTGCAAATGGTTTTCCATCTATTTGATCTCGATGCTGTATATCCTTATCGCTAACAGGTTTTGGTAACATTGAACTTCCAAGTTGCCAAGCCCTTCTATACAATCCAATGAGTCTCATCAAATCCTGTTTTATTGGATAAACATTTACTAATCTTGAGGCGTGTTTATTAACAGAATGCTTTAATACCTCATAAGCCAAATTTTCTCTTGGATCATACCCAACAAAGATTGTTGGTATATCATTTGTTTTAATTGTCATAATTTTATTCCTTTTGGAATTAATACATTTTTATATTTTTTATTTATTGATTTAGATCAAAGTGAAATAATATTGACATATATCAAGAAAGTATTTTTAAAAATTGGTAGTTAATAAATTAAAAAAATTATTTTTTTTATAAAAAACAAAGAGGAATTTTAGATGTCAGACATGATGATTGACATAGTAAATCATAATTTAGATAAAGCACAACTTGAAACACAACCATTTAATCATTGGGTATATAATAAGGTTTTGCCAGAAAATATTGCCAATGATCTTTCTGAATTACCGATGATCCCCCCTTCATTAAATAAACATAGTGGAAAGCGTGATACATATAATTCGTCCAGAATATTTTTCAATAAAGAAAATTGTGAAAAATATACTTTATTCCATGATATCGCCAATGTATTTAATAATCCCAAAATAATTTTACAGCTTAGTTATATATGTGGAAGAGAGCTATCAAAAGGTAAATTAAGAATTGAATATACCTTAGATACAGGTGATTTTTGGCTAGAACCTCATCTAGATATAAAGGAAAAATTATTAACTTTTCTTATTTATTTATCAAAAGAACCAGGATCAAAAGAATGGGGAACAACCATTTATAATTCAGATTTAAATATTTATAAAAAAGTACCTTATAAATTAAATTTAGGTTTCATGTTTATGGCTGGAAAAAATACATGGCATGGGGTATCTAAACAAAATATCAAAGGAATTAGAAAATCATTAATAATTAATTATGTTAAAAAAAATTGGAGAAATACAGATGAACTTGCTCCATCGTATTTTTAATTTATTTATTAACTTATCGATTTAATAATTAATTTGAATTATGGATTAATTCTACTTCTTCAAAAGAAAAGGATATAGATTTTTTATTAAAATTAGTTGGCAATTGCACTAAATGGGATGAACAATTAGCACAATCAGTATTTCCAAAATTTTTAATAGCAATTTTTACCCCTTTAATAGATAATAAATTTTGTACAATTTTACATTCGTTTATATTTTGAAAAGCTATAGCTTCAAGTTTACTGCAATCTGTAGTTAGCCAATCTATATGCCAATGTTTTTTTTTATTTTTGAGGAAATGACGTTTACATCTTGCTAAAATTCCTCCTGGACCATATGCGCTCCCTATATATCCATAATGCCCAGATGGTAATTCATTTGATTGAAAAAAAGGTGGCAACATTTTAGAGTGATCAACTACTATAAATAATAGATAAGCTCCAAAAATAACTTCATTAGTTTTTTTCAACATAACATCTTCAACGAATAAAACTAAAAATAAAAAATACTTATCATGGATCGTATCATTTTTTCAAAATTACTCGTTTGTTTAATTATTTTTCTCATTTATATAAAAACCTACCCCTTTAAAATTTTATTTTTGATCATAATTTAATTATCTATTCATATCACTATCAAAAAATAATGTTGAGATTAAAATTTGAGATAAGTCAAATTAATAACAAAGTTGACATAAATCAATTTATTGTGATTGGTTTACAGTATTAAGAATAAAAATTTAAAGAGTAAATTATGCCTGGAAATATTCTTATTAACGTTCCGTTTAGTAATTTTTTTAATATCGTTAAGACATTTACAATTGGTTTTGATTCAATGTTTGACGAATTTGATCGTATGTTAGATTCACCTGAATTTATAGGAAAATATCCAAAATCTATAATTACAAAAAAGAATGAAAAAAATTATACTATAGAAATTGATATTGGTAATTTTACAAAAAAAGATATTAAAATTGAAACCACTACAAATTTTTTAACTATTTTTGGAAATCATAAGTATACAAAAAATAAAGGATCAGAAATTGAAAAAAAACAATTTAAAAAATCCTTTGTTTTTACGGATAATTTTAAAGTTAAAAAAGCAAAAATTAACAATAAAATTTTGAAAATTGATTTAGTTTCAAATGTTTTAAAATCTAAAAAAGAAAAACCAAATTTAACAAAAATTCAGTAGAAAGATTTGTTATTGAATTTCTGTGAGAGAATTAATAATTCTTTTTTTAACTGGAATAAAGTTGTTACCTATTCGCAAGATTGCTTTTCTTGCAATTTTTGATAAAATTGATTCCCTTGTATACAATTTTATAATTGCATTTGTTCCTAAATAAAGCGGTCTACTTATAGATCGATGTTGTGATTCATATCTCTTAAGTATGCTTAATGCACCAAAGTCTAATTTATGTTTCAATGCGAATTTAATTCTTTCTGATAAAATATCTTGTCCCCGAAGTCCTAAATTAAAACCGTGAGCAGTTACAGGATGCATTCCTACAGCCGCATCTCCTATCAACGCGAAACGGTTTGTTACAAAACGATCGGCATAGACGCCTATCAGAGGGTATGAAAAACGTTGATTAACAAGTTTCATACTACCCAAAAAATTTCCAAATTTACTCGTAATAAAGTTACTAAAATCTTTTTTTTCCAGATTCATTAATGTATCTGATTTTTCTTTCGAACAGGTTAAAACAATAGATGAAGTATTATTTATCAAAGGTAATACAGCTAGAGTTTCTCCATAAAAAAAACATTCATAAGCTATATTTTCATGATTTAACTCATGACTCATTTGACAAACAATAGCCGTTTGTTTGAAGTTATTAATAGAGGCAGTAATATTCATTTTGTGACGTATCTCAGAAAAACGACTGTCAGCTGCAATAGCTAAAGATGCTTCTATTTTTTTATTATCAGAACAACGAATTTGAATTGATTCATTTCTTTGTTTAATATGTGTAACGTCAGTATTTGGAATAATAGTAATATTTTTTTTTGTTTTAGTTATTTTATACAAAGCTTTTTTAATATGATGGTTTGAGACGAGATAACCAAGAACATTTTTTTTTACTTCAGAAGTGTCGAAATGCATAATGTACGAAGAATTTCCGTCTAATACTTTTGCTTCCTTAATGGGGGATATTGTTTTTGCAGGAATAGATTTCCATACATTTAAATTTTCTAAAATTTTTTTTGAAGAATGTGTAAGTGCAATTTCTCTTCCATCGTAAAAAGGTGAAGAAAGACTCTCTATTGTTTGTCTTTCAATAAGAGTAATCTGAAGATTCGTTCCAGAAAGAGAGCAAGCAAGACTTAATCCAGCTGGACCAGCCCCAATAATAATAACTTTTTTTTTCATTAATAACAATTATGAGTTACAAGTTTTTTAAAAATTCTAAACTGAAAAAAATAAAAGTTAATCAAAACATTTCTTTTAAAAAAATATATAAAGAATTTTTTATTTTGACTTGAATCAATCGAGTTGATCTTTTTCATAGCAAAAAGATTAAAAGGGTAATTATGAACATTAGGTCTTTTAATTTAACATTTAGTATTATGGGTTAAATTATTACTATTATTTATAACTATTTAAGATTTAAATGGAAGAAATGCGAATAAGTAAAATTCTAACCAAAGTTATAAAAAAAATAAATAAAAATAACCAAACAAAAGGTGTATTAATTTTTTTTATCTTTTTCATCACTACTCCCCCTACCACCAACCATGAGGGATGTTAAGAATTAATTATTTGATATAGATCAATACTAAGAAAATTATATATTGTATAATATTATAAAGAGAGCAATGGGACTCTTCCGTTCGAGAATATTTTTTCGCTCTAAATGTTTATTGCTCTCTTTTATAAATTTTGTTTTTTTATTATTTTACTTATTAATTTTTTAATGGAATAAGATTAATATTAAAACTAATTATTACACGGTCCTTTTTAGACATGTTAGGTTCAACCCTATGACGCAAATAACTAGGAAACATTGCGATTAATCCAGTTTGCGGTTCAATAGTAACCTGTTGCACATTAAGAGGTTTTACTTCCTTATAACTTGGCCGATAATACAAAGCATCATTTCTTGGATCTTGAGCAACAAATCCCCCTCCATTGGTAGGCCATTGAACATAATAAGCAGCACTAACTATGTTATTATGATGAATGTGAGACCAATTTGATGCATAGGGAGGATTAATAATTCCCCACGTAGAGGTTATAGATGGGGTATAATTTTTTCTGTCCCAGCCCATATCATCAGATACACGTTGTACAAGAGGAGCTATTCTTTCAAAAAAATTTTTGTAAGGTTTTATTTTGTATATCTCGCCACCAACATAATCTTGGCTATGCCATCCGAAAAGACTAGAACGTTCAATGCCTTTAGGATTTATTTTTTTTTGTTCGTAAAAAAAATTTAATAATTCTTTATTTAATGACGATACATTTTTAAGACGCATTAACCATATGGGGGTTGCAAAATTTGTCAGTAAGTCAATTTTATTTTTCATTTTATAAAAAAGAAAAATTATGATTAAGATTCCAAAAATTTTCCAGTATTTTCATCTTCATAAAAATTTTCTTCACTAACTTTTAAAGAATATTTTTTTATTGCTACTTTAGTAATAAATGGAGGGGAAGAATGCCAACCATATGAAATTATTTTATTATCTTTGGTTTTATAAAGTGGTAAAATACTACGTTTTTTATTTATTTTTTTCATACATCTCTCCTTCCTGTAAATTTAAAGAAAAATAAAAATAAAATTTTGACTCATATCAATCAAATCATTAATTTGATTTAGATCAAAAAAATAAGTGAGTTGATTCAAATCAAGAAAATGACTCTAAGATTGACTAGTAATAATTTACATGCTGTCAATAAAGATACCAACAGACCTAAGCTCGCACTTCTTATTGGCAGTCTTCCGGTTCAGTTTGGAATTGCAGTAAGAGTAAAACCAGCGATTACAACACTTATATAACCATACAACATTTCGTGCTGATGCCATAATAAGATGTCAAAATTATTGGGTACAACCAATATCCCCGCATAGCTTAAAAGCCAGAAAGGCACAGCCAAAGTTGCCCAGACACCAGCAGCCATGAAAAATGGTCGAAAACTGTTTTGCAGGATCATTGGTTCCATATCTGATTGATTAAGGGTTTTTTATATAAGCATTAGGACGTAGATAAAACCACCAGTTTAATACAAGACAAACTGCATAGAAAATAGCAAATCCAATAAGAGCAAATTCGGGTTTTTTTGCACTAATTTGTTCACCTAAAACTATAGGAATGATAAAAGCTCCATAGGCTGCTACAGCAGAAGTCCAACCTAAGGCAGGCCCTCTTTGTTCTTCATTAAATACAACCGCAATAGTTCTAAAGGTTGAACCATTACCAACGCCTGTTGCTGTAAAAAGAACGATAAATAAAATAAAAAACTGCCAAAAAAATTGTTCTGGGGCAGCAGATTTATACGCTAATGCCATATAATAAGCCACTCCGAGAGAAGAAGCTATCATTACTATAGATACGATTTGTGTTACTTTTGCACCTCCCACTTTATCTGAAATCCAGCCCCCAACTGGTCTGATTAGCGCTCCTATAAAAGGTGCCATCCAAGCAAACATCAGAGCACTTGGTCCATTAGGATTAATAGTATCATGAGTTATTACGCCATTTGAGTTTATTACATGACTGAAACCAAAAATAATTTTTATTGATAATGGGAATGCTGCTGAAAAACCAATAAATGAACCAAAGGTCATTGTGTAGATCACAGTCATTGCCCATGTATGTTTATTCTTAAAGATTTTATATTGTCGTATTAAATTCTGTTGTAATTCACCTCGAGTTATATAACGCATTAGTAGTACCGTCACTACAATCACCATTGGTAAGACAATCCATTTATTTAATAAACCTATTCCAATTGGGGGAGATAAAAGAAGATATAAGCCAATTGAAGCGGTGATCAAACCAATTGTTAACAATCCAGATATTCTATAAAATGCAAGAAATGGATTTCCTGGGCGAGGAGTAATTGTTTTTGTTACAATGTTGTTCATTCCAAACCAGCCTGCGAAAGCCAAGGGAATTAGAAATATTAACCAAATAAAACCTGAGTTATGAATAAAAGTTTCGGTTCCAGCAGGAATCTTTCCAATCAAAGTACCGCTAGTATTATCTAATATTAAAGAAGTTCCTCCAAATATTCCTATTGTCATTACAAGCGGCACTAAAATTTGCATGGTTGTAACCCCAAAATTACCTAAACCAGCGTTAAATCCCAATGAAGTTCCTTGAACGCGTTTTGGGAAAAAAAAACTAATATTTGACATTGAAGATGCAAAATTTCCTCCACCAAAACCAGAAAGTAGAGCTAATAATTGAAATATCCACAATGGACTTTCTTTATCCTGTAAAGCAAAACCTGTTCCAGTAACTGGAATCATTAACAAAGCTGTTGTAAAAAAAATTGTATTTCTACCGCCGGCAATGCGGATAAAAAAAGTACTGGGTATTCTTAAAGTAGCACCGGACAATCCCGCAATAGAAGTTAGGGTAAACAGTTCAGTGTTTGAAAATGAAAAATTTAAATTACGCATTTGTACTACAATAATTCCCCACATCATCCAAACAGCAAAACCACAAAGAAGACTTGGTATAGAAATCCAAAGGTTTCGTGTCGCTATTCTTTTCCCAGTTGATTCCCAAAATTCTTTATCTTCAACGTTCCAATTATTTAAATCACTCATTTCGTTCAACCTTGTTTAGTTCTGGTAGGTATTTAGATTTATCAATTTCTCTTTCTGTAGCTAAAATATAAAAGTGCATCCACGTAAGTGCAATTGCTGTAATTGCAAAAAGTAGCATAAAGCAACTTGTGAATACGCCGATTAAATCATTCATAATGCCAAAAATGATTGGTAAAATAAAACCACCTAGACCACCAATTAAACCGACAATACCTCCAACAACTCCTACATTATTTGGGTAGTACACAGGTATGTGTTTATAAACAGCTGCCATCCCCAAGGACATAAAAAAACCAAGAATAATGCTAAAGAAAACAAAAACGGGAAGATTTATTTTTATAGTGAAATCAATAGGTCCTTCAATACCCTCAACAATATAGTGTGTAGCTGGATAAGACATGAAAAAACAACATCCTACACAAGCTGTAAATGTCCAGTACATAACAGTGCGAGCACCTAATTTGTCTGACATCCACCCACCTAGGGCACGAAAAATAGAACCTGACAATGCAAAAGATGCAGCTAGTAATCCTGCAGTTTTAATATCGAGATCATAAACCCCTACATAATAACGTGGTAACCACAAGGATAAAGCTACAAAACCTCCAAAGACAAAAAAATAATATAGAGAGAATCTCCAAACCTGAAGTTTCTTCAATGGCTCTATTTGTTTTAGAATGCTGCGTGGCTTTTCCTTTTTTGCTCTTCTTTCTAGGAGCTTAGGGTCATCTTTGGCAAATAAATAAAAAAAGATTGCAGAAGCGAACATGATAATAGCATACGTTTTTGCCAATCCTTGCCAGTCCAAAGCTAACATAATGAAAGGTGCACCAAAATTTGTAAGAGCTGCTCCAACATTACCGACTCCAAAAATACCAAGTACTGTTCCTTGCTTTTCTTTTTTATACCAGGCAGAAACATAGGTGATCCCGACAGCAAAGGTTCCTCCCGCTAACCCAACACCTAGCGCTGCCACTAAGAACATCCCATATGTTTCTATTGAGGAAAGAAGGTAAGTTGATATAGCTGATAATACCATAGTCAAGAACATAACAATTCGCCCGCCGTATTGGTCTGTCCAGATGCCTAAAATGAGACGACTTAAAGCCCCCGTGAGAATTGGCGTTGCGACCAAGATACCAAATTGCGTATCATTTAAATTAAGTTCTTGTTTGATTTGTAAACCTAAGATTGAAAAAATCGTCCAAATGGTAAAACAAACGGTAAAAGTAAAAGTGCTTAAAGAAAGGGCTCTTGTTTGATCACTTTTAGTTATCATGATTAATACTAATTATGATTCTATAGCTGAGAAAAACTGTTAACTAATTGACTTAAGTCAAAAAATTAACTATTTAATTTAAGAAGCCTAATTTAGGTAAATTCTAAATCCTATTCTTGCAGCAACGAAAATTACTAATATACCAGTTAACAAAACTAAAATACGAGCTGGAAATATTTTTAAATTTAAAAAATTACCAACTTGCCCTCCTATTAAAACAACAACCAGTAAATACCAATAACTCAACGCTTCTAACAAAACAGCATTTTTAGTTAACTGTCCAATAATGCCTGAAATAGAATTAATTAAGATAAATAACGATGCAGTAGTTGCAATATGCCTGGACTTCCCAGCTTTTATTAATATTAAAATTGGACTTAAGAATATTCCACCTCCAATCCCCACAATTCCGGAAATAAATCCTAAAATCCCTCCGATTAAAATTGAAACAGGTATTGGAATTTTTCGGTATTCTTCTTCTTTATCATTGTAAGATTTAATATTCAACAATAGTAAAAACCCAGCTACTGATAATGATAAAAATAATAAGATTTCGAAAAGTTGTTTTTCTACGGATAAAGATCCGCCTATATAGGCTGAGGGGACAGATCCAATCAAATAAGGAATTAAAAGTCTAAGATTAAAGTTTCCTGCTCTAATATAATTAAAACAATTACCTGATACAACAATGATATTGCACGACAGAGCGATAACAGGGAAAATAAAGTATGGGATTCCCCAAATTAAAAGAAGAGCAAAATAAGTAGATCCACCACCAAGACCAATGCTGGAATATAAAATTGCAACAACCAAAAACAATATTGCTAATAGTGCCATTGAAATTTAGTCTATAATTTGATATGGCAAGTGAAAAACGTTATTCTTAATCCTGCATTCATAATTAACTTTATCTCAAGAAGAGGGATTAATTATTTGATCTAAATCAAATTAAATAAATTTTTTTTTTATACAATGGTTTGATGAATAAAAGACTACCATATTAACTATTAAATTATGGCCGAAAAACTTGTTACAAAACTATCTAAAAGAAAATGTTTTACATTAAATGAAAATGATACATTAAAAATAGTAAGCGAAAAACTTCAAAAACATAATATTGGTTCCATGCCAGTATTAAGTACACAAAATAACAACGTAATTGGAATTGTTTCTGAACGTGACCTTGCTCGATACATTTCTAATGATGAATTTAAAAACGATCTTCCAGTTACTGAAATAATGTCAAAAAATTTAATTACTTGCAATCTAAACACTTCTGTAACTGAACTAATGGAAATAATTACTAATAAAAAAATTAGACATATTCTTATAATGGATGAAATATTAGAGCACACTGCTGAGCAAGACCGTGTCACTGTTGAAATTGAAAATGCAAAACAACTGGTTGGAAAAGACTCGGATAAATACATTCAAAATTTAGAAAAAAAAATGCAAGATCATGCATCTAAACAAGAATTTGAAGAAGCGACACAATTACGTAATGAAATTAATCGGAAAAAAGCAAAACAACTGGGAATTGAAGAAGAAAAACTTTTAGGCGTTGTTTCTATTGGTGACGTGATAAATCATATCATCGAGCAGTATAAAGAGGAAAATCAATATTTGAAAAACACTATAAATACAGTGCTACCACCGTAGATAAGTATTAAAATTTTAAAATTGTAGATTAATAAATTAAATGAAAAACTTTTGCAGATATTGGTTTCCGGATATATGAATGATTCTCAACTTCAATCAATAATTACTTACAAGACCTACAAAAAAAAGAGAGTATTACCTTGAGTCGTATACTAGACAAGCTGACATTTTTTACAAATAAAGCTCCTGAAGTTTTTGCCAGTGGTCATGGAATCACCACGGATGAGAACCGTGATTGGGAACGTGCCTATCGTGGACGGTGGGCGCATGACAAGGTAGTGCGTTCAACGCATGGCGTGAACTGCACAGGTTCTTGCAGTTGGAAGATTTACGTTAAAAACGGCCTGGTAACATGGGAAACCCAGCAAACAGATTACCCTCGTACGCGCCCTGATCTACCTAATCATGAACCTCGTGGATGCGCGCGGGGAGCAAGCTATAGCTGGTATCTTTATAGTGCAGCAAGGCTAAAATATCCGATGATCCGTTCACGTCTGTTGAAATTATGGCGTGAAGCAAAAAAGCTGCACGCAGATCCGGTGGTTGCATGGGAAAGCATTGTCTCTCAGTCTGAGAAAACAAAAGAGTATAAACAAGCTCGCGGCTTGGGCGGTATGGTACGTGCCAATTGGGATGAAGTGAATGAAATTATCACCGCCGCGAATATCTACACAGCCAAAGAGTATGGTCCTGATCGTGTTATGGGATTTTCTCCCATTCCTGCAATGTCAATGGTTTCTTATGCTGCGGGCAGCCGTTACCTGTCACTTATCGGCGGTACCTGCTTGAGTTTTTATGACTGGTACTGCGATCTGCCGCCAAGCTCTCCGCAAGTATGGGGGGAGCAGACTGACGTGCCTGAAAGTGCGGATTGGTATAATTCCTCCTACATCATAGCCTGGGGTTCCAATGTGCCACAAACTCGTACTCCAGATGCACATTTCTTTACCGAGGCACGCTATAACGGTACAAAAACTGTAGCGGTGACACCGGATTATAGTGAAGTTGCCAAACTTTCCGATAGCTGGCTTCCTGCACGTCAGGGAACAGATTCTGCACTTGCTATGGCAATGGGTCATGTAATTTTAAAGGAATTCCATGTTGCCGGTAAAAGCAAATACTTTGATGATTATTGTCGTATGTATACCGATATGCCGTTTCTTGTGATGTTAGAAGAAAAAGATGGCAATTATATACCTACACGCACCTTACGCGCTGCGGATTTTGAAGATAAACTGGGAGAAAATCAGAATCCGGAATGGAAGCCAGTTATTTTTGATGAAACAACCAGTAAAGTTGTTGTGCCTAATGGAACGGTAGGTTCACGCTGGGATAAAAGTGGAAAATGGAATTTGGAATCCAGAAATGCTGATAATGATTCTGACATCTGGCCTGAAACGAGCTTTGTTAAATCCAATGACGAGGTAGTCTCCGTTGGTTTTCCTTATTTTGGTAACTTAGAACATGAACAGCCGATTTTTTCGCATACCAAACATGACAGTATTTTACTGCGTAATATTCCGGCACGTAAGATTAAACTTGATGTTAAGAAGGAAGTGTTGGTTGCAACAGTCTATGATCTGATGGTGGCAAATTATGGTGTAAACCAGGGGCTTGATTGCAGAAGCGGAGAGAGTGTTGCTAACTCACTCGAAGATGATATTCCCTATACCCCAGCATGGCAGGAGAAAATCACCGGCGTTCCTGCCGAGCAGGTGATTCGCATTGCGCGCGAATTTGCAAATAACGCCGACAAGACCAGAGGTCGCTCGATGGTGATTCTAGGTGCTGCCATTAATCATTGGTATCACATGGATATGATCTACCGCGGTATTATCAACATGTTGATGATGTGTGGATGTATAGGCAAATCCGGTGGTGGCTGGGCACATTATGTCGGACAGGAAAAACTTCGTCCGCAAACAGGCTGGCAACCACTTGCATTTGCAACTGACTGGTGCCGTCCACCGCGTCATATGAATTCCACCAGCTTTTTCTACGCACATTCTAACCAATGGCGTTATGAGAAACTGGAGTTGGATGAGATCCTTTCTCCATTGGCTGATAAAGAAAAATGGAAGGATTATTCTCTTATTGATTGTAACATACGCTCTGAACGCATGGGTTGGTTGCCCTCCGCACCACAGTTGGAAGAAAACCCTCTTGAATTAACAAAGCTAGCTAAAAAAGCAGGTAAGGATACTAGAAACTATATTGTTGACAGACTAACAGCTGGCTCACTTAAAATGTCTTGTGAAGATCCAGATAATCCAAAAAACTTTCCGCGCAATCTATTTATCTGGCGTTCTAACCTGCTGGGATCATCGGGCAAAGGACATGAATATATGCTCAAGCATCTACTTGGTACAACACATAGCGTACTTGGCAAGGATTTGGGCGAGCTAGGTGGTAAAAAACCAAAAGAAGTCATATGGCATGATGAAGCACCCAAGGGAAAGCTTGACCTTGTGGTAACACTTGATTTTCGTATGTCTACTACCTGTGTTTATTCTGATATTGTGCTGCCTGCGGCGACATGGTACGAAAAAAATGATCTTAATACTTCCGACATGCATCCGTTTATCCACCCTCTATCACTTGCAGTTGATCCGGCTTGGGAATCACGCAGTGATTGGGATATTTATAAAGGCCTGGCTAAAAAATTCTCTGAACTTTGCGTGGGACATTTAGGTGTTGAAAAAGATGTAGTAGCGTTACCAATTCTTCATGACACACCGGGTGAAATGGCGCAAGGTCTAGGTGTAAAAGAATGGAAGAAAGGCGAGTGCGAGGCTATCCCTGGTAGAACAATGCCAAACTTTATTGAGGTTGAACGCGACTATCCCAACACTTATAAAAAATTTAGGGCATTAGGCCCATTGTTGTCAAAAATTGGTAATGGCGGCAAAGGTATTTCGTGGAATACTGAAAAGGAAGTGAAATTCCTTGGTCAACTGAATTATAAGGTAACTGAAGAAGGTGTCACCAAAGGTCTGCCGCGCATTGAATCTGACATTGATGCAGCGGAAGTAATACTATCATTGGCTCCTGAAACAAATGGTCAAGTAGCAGTAAAAGCATGGGGGGCACTGAGTAAAATGACCGGACGTGACCATACCCATCTGGCCAAACCTAAGGAAGAAGAAAAAATTCGTTTCCATAATATTCAGGCTCAACCGCGTAAAATAATTTCTTCTCCTATATGGAGTGGTCTAGAAGATGAACACGTTAGCTATAATGCGGGCTACACTAATACCCATGAACTGATTCCATGGCGTACACTCACTGGCCGCCAGCAATTCTATCAGGATCATGAATGGATGCGTGATTTTGGTGAATCGCTGTGTGTTTATAAACCACCAATCAACACTAAGACAATTGCTCCGGTGATCAATGAGCATGGCAAAGATCACAAGCAAGTTGTTCTCAATTGGATAACTCCACATCAAAAATGGGGTATCCATAGTACCTATTCCGAAAATTTATTGATGTTAACATTAAACCGCGGTGGTGCGGTGGTGTGGGTTAGTGAAATAGACGCAGCGAAAATCGGTGTAGAAGATAATGACTGGATTGAACTCTACAACACTAATGGTGCAATTACTGCACGAGCCGTGGTATCACAGCGTGTCCCAGAAGGCATGAGTATGATGTATCACGCACAGGAGAAAATCATTAATAATCCCGGGTCAAAAGTAACAGGTACACGCGGAGGGATTCATAATTCTGTAACACGCACCGTAGTTAAACCAACCCATATGATAGGGGGGTATGCTCAGCTAGCATATGGTTTTAACTATTATGGTACAGTTGGCTCCAACCGTGATGAATTTGTGATCGTACGGAAAATGGATAAAGTTGATTGGCTGGACGACGATAAATCTAATCTTAATCATGAAGAGGTAATATAATGCTAATACGCGCACAAATTGGAAAAGTCCTTAATCTGGATAAATGCATTGGCTGTCATACTTGCTCGGTAACTTGCAAGAATGTGTGGACTTCGCGTCAGGGAGTAGAATATGCATGGTTTAACAATGTGGAAACAAAACCTGGCGTTGGTTATCCCAAAAAATGGGAAAATCAGAAAGTCTGGAATGGTGGTTGGGAACGTAAAAATAATAGCAATATTCAGCCTAAAATGGGTGGAAAATTTCGTCTGCTCACTAAAATTTTTGCCAATCCGGATCTACCTGAAATTGATGATTATTATGAGCCATTCACGTTTGAATATGAACGGCTGCAAAAAGCCCCTGAATCCAAACATGTACCTACTGCGCGTGCGCATTCTGTAATTACCGGCAAAAAGATAGAAAAACCTGAATGGGGACCAAACTGGGAGGAAATCCTGGGTGGTGAGTTTGAAAAGCGTCGTGAAGATTCTAACTTTCAGGATATTCAGGCGGATATTTATGGACAGTTTGAAAACACCTTCATGATGTATCTGCCGCGCTTGTGCGAGCATTGCCTGAATCCTACTTGTGTCGCTTCCTGTCCATCCGGTGCAATTTATAAACGTGAGGAAGATGGCATTGTGTTGATTGATCAGGATAAATGTCGTGGATGGCGCATGTGTATTTCCGGTTGTCCGTATAAGAAAATTTACTTTAACTGGCAGTCCGGTAAATCTGAAAAATGTACCTTCTGCTATCCGCGTATTGAAGCAGGTGATCCGACTGTGTGTTCAGAAACCTGTGTTGGACGGATTCGTTATCTGGGCGTAATGCTCTATGATGCGGATAAAATCAAGGATGCTGCAAGTGTAAAAGATGAACAGGATTTATATCAGGCGCAGTGTGATATTTTCCTAGATCCACATGATCCGGAAATTATTGATCAGGCAAAAAAGGACGGCGTTCCGGATAGCTGGATTACTGCTGCCCAAAATTCACCAGTTTATAAAATGGCGATGGAATGGAAAGTCGCTTTGCCCCTACACCCAGAATATAGAACTTTGCCAATGGTATGGTATATTCCGCCACTATCACCAATTACCAATGCTGCTGAAAAAGGGCAGATTGAAATGGATGGAGTGATTCCGGATGTTCATAAACTACGGATTCCAGTGAAATATCTTGCCAATTTATTAACGGCAGGCAAAGAAGAACCTGTAGTGAGTGCATTAGAGAAGATGATTGCCATGCGTGAATACATGCGCGAAAAAAATGTTGAGGGTTTCGACAATCCTGAGTTACTGAAACAAGTAGGATTGGATGAAGCTATGCTCACCGATATGTATCGTATTATGGCACTAGCGAATTATGAAGATCGCTTTGTGATTCCAACTAACCACCGTGAATATTCAGGCGCCACGCCCTTTGATAACGAAATTGCGTTTGACACTCGTTCATCCTGCGGCTTTAGTTTTGGTAATGGATGCTCGGGCGATGTAGGTAAAACCAGTCTGTTCGGCACTAAAACCCATAAAAACACGATGAGTGGGAAAGTGCCTAAAACTTCAAAAAAATCGCGGCTCGGGAAGTTCGGGAGTTGTTCATGAAAACATTTAAACTATTAGGATTGCTGCTCACTTATCCGGAAGGAACGGTTTATTCAGCATCGGATGAATTATTGCAGACATTGCGCTCTGAAACATTGTTGTCGGAAAAATTCATCAAAAAAGTTGAAATTTTTTTAACTGCACAAAAAAAACGGGGTTTAATGGTAGCTCAGGAAGACTATGTAGAAACATTTGACCATGGTCGCGCTCATTGCCTACATTTATTTGAGCATATTCATGGTGAATCGCGTGATCGAGGACAGGCGATGGTTGATCTTTCAGAGACATACGTCACAAAAGGTTTGCATATTGATAGTGGTGAGTTGCCGGATTATTTGCCGCTCTTCATGGAATATCTCTCACGTTGCGATCCCCAGGATGCTACTGAATTATTAGGAGAAGCAATTAATGTGATTGCCTTGATAGGTGCCAAGCTAAAAAAAAGTAAGTCGCCTTATGCAGATATATTTGCATGCATAGAAGTACTTTCTGCTGCCAAAGTTGATACAGAGAAGATAAAAACCGTATTGAAAGAAACTCGAAAAGATCCTGAAACTTTGGAAGAACTGGATGAGCAGTGGGAAGAAGCGGAAGCCTTCACTGGTGATCCGCTGGCTGATGTTGCCACAGATTGCAACACATGTAGCGCTTTCCCAAATACTATGGAAGCATTAAATAAAATAGCAGGAGGTAAAAAATGAAAGCTGATTATCTTCATCAATTCTTTTTTGTTTACTATCCTTACATTTGTCTGACTGTATTTGTGCTTGGTAGTGCATTACGTTACGATCGGAATCAATATACTTGGAAGGCAGATTCCAGCCAACTCTTACGTAGAAAAGGAATGCGTATAGGCAACAATTTATTTCATATAGGTATTATTTTGCTGTTCTTTGGGCACTTGGTTGGGCTTCTAACGCCGCGAGGAGTCTATCATCACTTTATGGATTCAGGTACCAAACAGATGATGGCAATGGTTGCTGGTGGTATTTTCGGCACACTTTGTTTCATCGGCATGACCATGCTTCTAGTACGAAGACTATTTGATCCACGTATCCGTGCTACCAGTAAACCATCTGATATTATTATTCTGCTAGTATTATATGTGCAGCTTACTACAGGCTTGATTACAATTCCGTTTTCAGCACAGCATATGGATGGAAACTCAATGATCGCAATGGCAAACTGGGCACAGCATATAGTTACATTCCGTAGCGGTGCGGCTGATTTTATCATGGGTGAAGCGATAATATTTAAGCTGCACTTAGTGTTGGGTACAACAATTTTTCTGCTGTTTCCATTCACCCGATTGGTGCATGTATTCAGTGGAGTAGCTGCTCCTGTTAAATATATTTTCCGCCGCGGTTATCAAATTGTGCGTAAAAGAGCATAATGAGAGGATAAAATGGCTTATTTTGTTATAAAAAAATTATTTTAAAAAATATCAACCTAAATTATTTTTAATACAACGGGTTGATGAATAAAAGACTACCCTGCCAAAATAGATACTGATGTTTTTCAAAATATCTGCTAACGTAATAAAATATTTCAGTTTTTATCTATGACGAAAATACCAGCAGCAATATTTAGAACTAGAGTAGGAGACAACCAATCATTGGGTGGTGGTTGTGCAATTGGCGGTGAATGGAAAGATGTTACCACGGATGAACTGTTTAAAAATAAGAGGGTAGTGTTGTTTTCTTTACCTGGTGCATACACTCCAACCTGCTCATCGCAACAAGTACCTGGATATGAAGAGAGGTACGATGAACTAAGAAAATATGTAGATGAAGTTTACTGTATATCAGTTAACGATTCATTCGTAATGAATGCTTGGTTTAGAGATCAAAACATATCCAAAGTAAAACCGATAGGAGATGGAGAAGGAAAGTTTACTGAAGGTATGGATATGCTTGTGAATAAACCAAAACAAGGTTTTGGTATGAGATCTTGGAGATACTCTGCCCTAATAGATAATTGTGAAATTATTAAAATGTTTATCGAAGAAGGAAAAAACGATAACAGTTATGACAACGATCCTTTTCAAGTATCTGATGCAGATACAATGTTAAGGTACCTTCAAGAAAAAAGCTGAAATTTATTTAATCATCGCAATACCCTACCACCAACCACGAGGAATGTTGAGGATATTTGTTATTCTTTTTCAGTATAATAAGTTATTTCACTAGAACTGATGAGGATATTTTAAGTATTTTATACATACATTAACAAAATTAGAATTATTTTTTTTTGATCTAGCCCAATTTGTGAGAATTTTTTGATCGACTCCCAAATATGATAGTGATAGATTAATTATTAAGTT
>JABHWG010000083.1 GCA_018657885.1 Pelagibacteraceae bacterium | reverse complement strand
TGGCTTAACGATATTACATCAACCCGTTACTTCAACTAATGCATCAAAACAAACTAGACAGCTAGGTGATGGACAAATGATGGCTGATTATCTTCAATTGCCTGTAGTAAATGATTTTCGCACGAACGACATTATACATGGAGGACAAGGCGCACCCTTAGCGCCTATTTATCATTTAGCATTAGCAAAAAATATTAATGAAAAAAATATTGTTTTTTTAAATATTGGTGGGGTTTCTAACATTACCTATGTTGGAGACAAAGATGAATTAATTGCATTAGACTGTGGTCCAGGCAACGCACCGATTGATGACTTTGTTCGTTATCATAATAAGGGATTGATGGATACAGATGGTGGTTTTGCTAAACTTGGCACTGTAAACTACGATTTAGTTAATGCATTTATGGAAAATAATTACTTTAATCTCCCTTATCCAAAATCTCTTGATAGAAATAATTTTAATTTTGATAATATTTACAAGTTATCTCTAGAAGACGGTTGTGCAACAATGGCAAAAATAGTTGCTGTAAGTATTTCTAAAGCTTTGCAATTATTGCCTAGAAAACCTTCCAAAATTCTAACTTCAGGTGGTGGGAGAAAAAATTTCACAATAATGAATGAAGTTTCTTTGGAAACTAAAATAGATTGCAAGAATATAGAAGAATATGGCTTGCGCGGAGATGCCATTGAAGCAGAAGCATTTGCTTTTTTAGCTGTGAGATCTCTAAAAAAATTACCTTTAACTTTCCCCTCCACTACAGGTGTTAAGTATCCAGTATCTGGCGGAGTTACAGCTAGAAACCATGATACTTTAAATACATAAAGTATTAGAGAATAAATGAAATTTTTTTAATTATAAGCCTGTTTTAATAATTACTTTTCCATGTTTTAAACGAGGCTTACTAACATATTCCCATGCATCAATGTATTCTTCCATTGAATAAATTTTATCAATGTTTGGTTTAAGTTTACCTTCTATTAAAGTGTTATAAACAAAGTCTATCCCTTTTTCTTTCATATCAATATCTTCTACATAATTGAAAAGTGAATAAGGATGAAATGTAGCATTAGCTTGAAACATATCAACTATTGGTAGTTGCGGAAACACTCCATCAAGAGTTCCATAGAAAAATATTGTAGCATCTCTCGCAAGAGCTGGACTGTACTTATTTATCATCCCTGCTCCAACTGGATCAAAAGCTGCATCAATCCCATGCCCATTTGTTATTTTGCGTAATGACTTTGCCATATCGTCAATATTATTTGTCACTAAAACATGAGATGCTCCGGAATTAATAAGGTAGTCATGGTTATTTTCAAACCGCGTGGTAGTAATCATATTTGCACCAAACATTTTTCCAATATTTAATGCAGCATTCCCCGCTGTCCCAGTCCCAGCAGTTACGAGTATATGTTTTTCTTTTGAGGCTTTACATAATTCAACTATAGGGAAGTAAGCGGTCATAAATTGCATCCAAACTGAGGAACTTTCTAAAGCAGTAAGATTTTCTGGAGCTTGCGTAACATATTGAGCATTTATATTAACATAGTCAGCACTAGCTCCTTTATTATAATAAAAATAAGGTAAGGTGCAATAACGTTTACCTAGCTTAATACCTTTAACACCTTCACCAATTGCGTCTACTATCCCAGCAGCCTCCATACCTATTCGAGCAGGAAATTTATTAAAACTAAAAGAATAACGATCAAGCATCAAATCCATATCACCCCAATTTAAAGCGAATGCTTCAACACGAAGACGAATTTCCCCAGGTCCAGGTTTTTGAGGTGAAAATTCCTGAAGAACTAATCCTTTAAATCCTGAATAGTCATTAATTACCCATTCTCGTGCCATTTTTCATCTTTATTATTTTTTATATGATTCTAGAATTGAATAAATAATACTCATCATTTTTTATATTCTAGTCTTTTATTTGTTTATTAAGTTTAAATTTTTTACTATAATAATTCTATCAAGATAAAGGCTTTTAAAGCGCTGCCTTGAAAAAATAAGTAAGTAATTGGTTTTGTTTATTTATAGTCAATGCAAATATAGGAGTTTTTATGACGGATAAAAAAGATATCGGACAATCAACAAAAAGTATCTGGGGTGGGGAACAAGAGCACGAGCTATATGAGCGCTCTACACAAGTCCCTGTCGTCCACAGTGTCTCCTTTGGCTATAAAGATATAGATACCTGGCATAAAGCCGCTTTAGGAGTTGTTGATGGCCACATCTATTCTCGTAACACTAATCCAACTGTTAGAGCTTTTGAAGATAAGGTTAAGGAATTAGAGAATGCGGAAGCTGCAACTAGTTTTTCATCAGGAATGGCAGCAATATCAAATACTTTAGGTACTTTTCTAAAGTCAAGAGATAGAATTGTTTCTATTAAAGATAGTTATGGAGGTACTAATGTAATTTTTAATGAGTTTTTACCACCACTTAATATTGATGTTAGTCTTTGTGACACTAGTGATCATGAGCAAATAGAGGAAGAAATTGCCAAAGGATGTCAGGTTTTATATTTAGAAACACCAACAAATCCAACAATTAAGATAACAAATATTAAGAAATTAAGTGAAGTAGCTAGGGAAGTAGGGGCTATAGTTGTTGTTGATAATACGTTTGCCACACCAATAAACCAGAACCCCTTAGCTTTAGGAGCTGATATAGTTCTTCATTCTGCTTCAAAATATTTAGGTGGACACGCTGATGCTCTTGGAGGTGTTATATGTGGCAGTAAAAAATTAGTTGATCAAGTCTATCATTACCGAGAAATTAACGGTGCTACTTTGGCACCAATGGATGCTTATAGTCTCTTAAGAGGGATGAAAACCTTAAAACTACGTGTTGAGAGACAAAATGAAAGCGCAATGATTATTGCAAAACATTTACAAAAACATCCAATGGTAGAGCAAGTCAATTATCCTGGACTAGAGACACACCCTGGTCATGAAGTGGCTAAAGAACAAATGCATGGCGGTTACGGTGGTATGTTAAGTTTCGCAGTTAAAGGAGACTTATGTGCTATTAAAAAATTTTTACCAAAACTTAAATACGCACATATGGCAGCAAACCTAGGATGCGTGGAAACAGTAGTTGGTCCACCTCTAACAACAAGTCACGTTGAGTGCAGCGCTAATGAGAGAGCAGCAGCAGGTATACCTGAGGGATTAGTTCGCTATTCAACAGGCATAGAAGATGTAGAAGATTTAATTAATGATTTAGATCAAGCACTAAGTAACTTAACTTAATGGCATTTTATTTATTATGAATTATTGTAAGATAATTATATGCTGGGAACAAAAGTAAATTTTAAAAAAGCAAAAACCCCATTAAGTAAAAAAATACTTGGTGACTATGTTGTATTAGAGCCTATTAATCCCACAAAGCATGTAACTCAACTTTTCAACAATTTTTATCAAGATAAAAAAAATACAATTTGGAATTATTTCCCTTACGGGCCATTTAAAAACATTAAGGATTTTAAAAAATGGCTTTTGAATAGTTGTATGAATAAAGATCCTTTTTTTTATGCTATTTATGCAAAAAGACATAAACAATATTGTGGGATGGCTAGTTATTTACGCATTACTCCTGAGCATGGTTCTATAGAAGTAGGGCACATAAATTATTCTCCACTCTTACAAAATACTGTAGAAGGCACAGAAACGATGTATTTAATGATGAGTAATGCCTTTGATCAATTAGGTAATCGTCGATACGAATGGAAATGTAATAATTTAAATAATGCCTCTAAAAAAGCTGCCTTAAGACTTGGGTTTACCTATGAGGGGCTTTTTCGACAAATGAATGTTTTTAAAGGGAGAAACAGAGATACAGCTTGGTTTTCTATTATTGATAGTGAGTGGAAAAATTTAAGAAAAAGATATCAAAAATATTTAATAACAGATAATTTTGATCAAAATTTTATTCAAAAACAAAAGTTGTAAATCTTGAATCTATAATAATTCATAAACGTTCCAATTTGTTTTATTGGAGACTCTATCATAAACCTTTTTTGCTCTTAAATTATCTTCTCTTGTAATCCACCTTACTAAATTCCAATTTTTTTCTTTTGAAATTCTTTGTAATTCTTTAATTAATAATTCAGATAGTTTTTGCCCTCTAAATTCAGGATGAACATATATATCATCTAAAAAACCAATATCTTTTCCTCTTAAAGCACTAGGGATTCTTCTATAATGGGCAAAAGCAACAATATTTCCTTCAGTTTCAATTACTAACCCTGTTAATTCATTCTTGTCATTATTAAGCCAACCCCATACATTTTTAATTATATGATGATTTATATCTACTTTATAAAAATCAGCATAACCCTCAAATAAAAGTTGCCATTCTTCAAAATCTTTTTTCTCAATATGTCTTATTTTCATGTTTTAATTTTTAACCAATTCAAAAGTGAATTTACGCCGTTAAATATATTAGGAAATATGTTTTTCATTACTGTGTTGTTATTAAATTTTTTAACAGATGAAAATTCCTTCAGCGCTTTACTTCCATCAAAATCTACGAAGGCAATTCTTGATATCAGTTTATTTTTTTTGAAACCAAAATCACTTCCAGGCAACATTGCAAAACCCGTTTCAGATAGAATTGTTTTGCACATTTCTTGTGAATTTTTAAATTTATATTGTTTAATTTTTTTTATTTTACTAAAACTACAGAGCATATAAAAACCACCATCTGGTTGTACACACTCTATACTATTTGATGTAAATTCAGAAAAAATGTATTCACTTATAAATTTTAAAATTTTTCTTGATTTATTTAAATAATTTTGATGATTTTTAGAATATGCTTTTATAGCTGCAAATTGTATGGGCGCACTAACAGATGTAAAAGTTTCACTTGCAACTATTCTTATAGCGTCTTTAATATAAGATAAATTTTGAGGAAAAATCATAGTCCCAATTCTCCATCCACCAGCACCACACCATTTACTCAAACCAGAAGATATAATTGTTCCCTCAGGATAATAATGAGTGATTGATTTGTATGAACCGGAAAAATCTAATTCAGCATAAATTTCATCTGCTATAATAATTACTTTATATTTTTTTGCTATCTTGGCTATTTGTTTAAGATATTCATTCGATGTACCAGAAGGGTTATTAGGCGAATTTAAAATTAATAGTTTATTTTTCTTTGATTTTTTGCAAATTTTTTCTAGGTCATTTCCTGTTAGATGCCATTTATTTTTTTTATAAGTTTGAATCCAAATTGTTTTTTTATTTAAAATTTTTGCTTGTGGCTCATAAGAAACCCAACTTGGTGCAGGTAATAAAAGATCACTATTAAGAACTAATTGTGTTTGAAAAATTAATTCTTTAGACCCAGGTCCTATCATTACATTATTCTCAAGGTAGTTAAATTTATTTTTTTTAGAATGATATTTTGAAACAGCTACCCTTAAATCTTCTAAACCTGAAACGTTTAAATAATCTTTTTGATGAGAATTTTTTTTTAATTCTGTAACGATGTTTTTTGGAACAGGAAAGGGGGATTGTCCTAAACCAAATTTATATATTTGCTTCCCCTTCTTCTCTAGAAATTTCGATTTTTCATTGATTTCTAGTGTTGCTGACGTTTTAACTTTATTAATATTAGCATTAATTTTCATTATTAAGACTTATCATAACTAATAATTAATTAATTTTCTTTATTTATCTCTATAAAATATTACTATTTTTTAATAATTTTTTTTGGGAGGTAAAATGAAGAAAATATTATCATTATTTGCATCATTA
>JABHWG010000086.1 GCA_018657885.1 Pelagibacteraceae bacterium | reverse complement strand
GTTTTAATCTTTTAGACAATATCCCTCTTTGTTCTTGAAAAATCATTTGATCAATTAAAGAATTTTCTTGTATATTAATTTTCATTTTAAAATCTTCTTTCGCAATATTTATTGCCTCAGTTTTTAAATTTTGATCAATTAATTTTACAATAACATTTATATCAGCAACTACAGACTCCGTCAGTCTTTTGGAGATTATATTCCATGATGTTTGATAAAAAATTAATGAAGTAACAATCATTAAGATAATAATTGGAACAAATATAATTATTATTGAACGTCCCAATAAAGAAAGTGGTATAATCTTTTTAAAAATCATATTTCTTTGCATATAAGCATGTAACCTTTGCTTCTAATAGTTTTGATAAATTGAGGTTGCTTAGGTATTTTTTCAATTTTTTGTCTAAGTCTAGTGATCCCTACATCTATTTTTCTTAATTCACTCTCATCAAATTCCTTGTCTGCTAATTCTTCGCGAGAAAGTATATTATTTCTATTATTGATAAGTTTTGCAAGTAAATTATTCTCTCCTTCAGTAAGATATATTTCTTTATTATTTAACTTTAGAGAGTTAGTTTTTGTATCAAAAATAAATTCACCAAATCCAATACGTAATTCAGATTTATTTATACCATCATATAACCTTAATAATTTATCAATACGGAGATACAATTCTTCAGGTTCAAAGGGTTTTGTAATATAATCATCTGCTCCTGTTTTTAAACCATCTATTCTATTATTATTTTCCCCCATTGCTGTAAGCATAATAACTGGTGTATTTGATACTTCTTTTATTTTTTTAACTAAATCAATTCCATCACCGCTTGGCATCATTCTATCAAGAATAATTAAATCAAAAATAAAAAAATTTAAAATCTCTTTAGCCTCTGAAAAATCTTGAGAAGGAAATACTTTAAAATTTTTTTCTGTTAAATAATCTTTTAGCAAATCTCTTAATCTTTGGTCATCATCAACTAAAAGAATTGCTTTGTTCATCTTCATTCATTTAATTGTTGAAATATTCTTTTATTATCAGTTTCAATCATTTCAAATAAAATTTTTTTAAAACTATTAATAGCATCTTCATTAAAATTACCTAATGTTGTTTTAATTTTGTTTGTTTGAATTGATGAAAGTTTTTTTTCAAGATTATATCCATTATCAGTTAGTAATAATGTTTTTGTTCTTTTATCTAGTCCAGTAGATACAGTAATATAACCCTCTTTAACTAATTGATTTAGTACCCTCGATAAGCTTTGTTTTGTTATTTTCAAAACTCTTAACAGATTCTTAATGGTTATATTTTTTTTCTTACCCACAAAATAAATTACCCTATGGTGAGCTCTGCCAAAATTAAGTTTTTCAAGGACTCTGTCAGGTCCCTCAGTAAAGTCTCTATAAGAAAAAAAAATTATTTCTATTATTTTTCTTATTTCTTTGTCTTTTAAATAAAAGGGGGATATCAAATTATTTAGGTCAGTCATATTGACTTAATTATGCATCACTGATACTCAATTGTCATTAAAAAAAGATTGAGGGTTATAAAATGGCAAAATCATTTGAGAATAGAGATGGTTGGATTTGGATGAATGGTGAATTTATTCCTTGGAAAAATGCCACATCTCACATTATTTCACAGGGTATGCATTATGCCAGTGCTGTATTCGAGGGTGAAAGATCCTACAATGGTATAATTTTTAAATCTGAAGAACATACTGAAAGATTTTTCAAGTCAGCAGAAATTATTGGCATTGAAATTCCATTTACTAAAGATGAAATTATAACTGCCAAAAATGAATTAGTTAAAAAAATGAATTTTAAAGATTGTTATGTTAGACCTTTGGCTTGGAGAGGTGGTGAACAAATGGGAATATCTACAACAAACTCTAATATTAATGTTGCTATTGCTCTTTGGGATGATTGGGCTTCTTATTTTAAAATAGAAGATAGAAAAGCAGGTTTAAAATTAATAACCTCTCCATGGAAACGACCAGCGCCAGATACGGCACCTCATCAAGCAAAAGCTTCTGGACCATATATAATATGTACCATGTCAAAAGAGTTTGCAGAAAAAAAAGGTTATCATGATGCTTTAATGTTAGATTATAGAGGGTATGTTGCTGAAGGCACTGGGGCAAATATTTTTTTTATAAAAAACAATGATATTCATACTCCAACTCCAGATTGTTTTTTAAATGGTATTACTAGACAGGCTGTAATAAAAATGACAACTGAACAAGGTTTTCAAATTACAGAAAGACATATACTACCAGATGAAATTAATAATTATGATGAAGCTTTTCTAACAGGAACAGCTGCAGAAATTACGCCGGTTCGTTCAATAGATAGTGTTAATTTTCAAACTGGTGAAAACACAAAGACTTTTAAATTTATGAGTGATTTTAGTGATTTAGTAAATAATACTAATTAGAATTTTCCAACCATTCATTATTTTTATCATAAAACTCATTTTTCCATAAAGGAGCATCTTTTTTAAGATAATCCATAATAAAGCTACATGACTCAAAACTATCTTTTCTATGTTCAGAAAAGCATGAAACTAAAACAATTTTGCTATTTACATCTAGTTTTCCATATCTATGAATAATTAGACAATCTAAAAGTTGCCATTTTAATTTCGCTTTATTTATTATTTTGTCTAATTGTTTGTGAGCCATCTCTTTATAAACTTCAATGTTAATTGATTGTACTCTATTGTTGTTATTGTTATCACGAACATAACCAACAAATGAAGTGGAAGCTCCTATGTTTGAATATAAATTTTTTATACCTTCAATTTCTATTTCAGAATTAAAATCTTCTTTTTGAATTTTAATCATTATCCCCCACTTACTGGTGGAAAAACCGCAATTTCATCTTTTGAATTTAATTTAATATTTTCAACAATATATTCTTGATTAACTGCAAATCTTAGAATTTCTTTATTAAAATGTTTTATTAGGTCAGGGTACTTATTCATTAAAAATTTTTTTAACTGATCTAAATTATCTATTTCATCTGAATTTATTTCTTCCTCATCATTTTGGGTTATTTCTTTAATCCAAGCAAAGTATTTAATTTTCATTTAGAAGTGCTTTAAACCTGATTTAAGATAATCATAACCCGTATATAAAGTTAAGAGGCCAGCAATCCATAAGGCAATTTTTCCAATATATGTTATGGGTATAATGGTTATTCCACTCTCACTTAAAATTAATAAAGCTAGTGCAATTAATTGCATAGCTGTTTTTATTTTAGCAATACTTGAAACTGGGACGCTTACTTTAATTTTCGCTAGATATTCTCTTAGGCCAGACACAGCTATTTCTCTTAGAAGTATAATTAAAGCAGGAATAGTATCCCAATCTGCAATAATTTCCTTTGAAGTCAAGATGAGTATAACTGCTGCAACAAGTAATTTATCAGCAATTGGATCAAGAAATGTTCCAAAATTAGTTACTTCATTTCTGATTCGAGCAATATACCCATCAAAATAATCAGTAATGCTAGCTAAGCAAAAAAGGATAAATGCCACCCACCCATAAAAAGGGCTTTTTAAGTAAATACACAATACTATTACAGGAATGACAATTATTCTTGCTATAGTTAGAAAATTTGAAATATTTAATTTCATAAATTTTTTTTAGATTAAGTTTAGCTTATTAGCCATTAAAAAATTCATATATATCTTGAAGATTCTTAATAGGTATATTTTTTACCTTTTTGAGATCATCCCATGAGGCTATTTTAATTTTCTGAACTGTTCCAAAGTGAAGAAGTAAAATCTTTTTTCTTTTTGGCCCAATCCCTTTTATTTCATCAAAAACTGATTTTACAGATGATTTTGATCTTCTTGATCGATGAGCTGTAATTGCAAATCTATGAGCCTCATCCCTTAATCGTTGTATAAAAAAAAGTAAATCATCATTTGGTTTTAGATTAATATTTTTATTTTCCAGATGAACAATTTCTCTTCCAGCATTTCTCTCTGGCCCTTTTGAGATACTTAATAATTTTATGTTTTTTAATTTAAATTTTTTTAAAATATTTAAG
>JABHWG010000131.1 GCA_018657885.1 Pelagibacteraceae bacterium | reverse complement strand
TGACTCTGTAAGGTCCGTATTGAAAATCATTGATTTATCTTTAACATCTACATTATCCATTGAGCTTTCAATATGATTAAATTCTTCAATACCCTTTGAAATAAGCTCATCAGTTCTAAAAACAGCACACTTTTCTTGCATAACTTTTTGCATGGAAGTTCTTAATTCTCCTGTTGAACTATCACCCTTATTGTATCGAATTTTATCAAAGCGCTCCAAAATTGGATCTAATACGCTAGACTCAACATCAACTGGTTTGTTATTTGGTTTTACTTTTTTAGATGCTGTAATACTTGAAGCTTTTCCAAAAACTACTAGATCGATTAAAGAATTGGTACCTAATCGATTAGCCCCATGAACAGAAACACATGCTGCTTCTCCAACAGCTAATAAGCCTTCACATATAGCATCAGGATTATCTGCGGTTGGTCGAAGGACCTCAGTTCTGTGATTAGTGGGAATACCTCCCATATTATAATGAACTGTTGGTAGAACTGGGATTGGATTTTTAGTAAGGTCCACCCCAGCAAAAATTTTTGCTGTTTCTGAAATACCTGGTAGTCTTTTGTGCAATGTTGAAGAATCTATATGTTCTAAATGTAAAAGAACATGATCTGCTTTTTCACCACAACCTCTATTTTCATTTATTTCGATTGTCATAGCTCGACTCACTACATCTCTTGAGGCTAAGTCTTTTGCATTAGGTGCATATCGTTCCATAAATCTTTCACCATCACTATTAGTTAAGTAACCACCTTCGCCTCTTGCGCCCTCTGTAATTAATACACCTGCACCATATACTCCTGTAGGATGAAACTGGATAAATTCCATATCTGATAAAGGTAGGTTTTGTCTTAGGGCCATTGCACTTCCATCTCCTGTGCAAATATGCGCACTTGTTGAAGAAAAATATGCTCGCCCATAGCCTCCCGTCGCAAGTATTGTCTGGTGTGATAAAAATCTATGTATTGATCCATCTTCTAAACACCATGCAACAACACCTTTACAGTTTCCATCATTATCCATAATTAAATCAAGAACAAAATACTCAATATAAAACTCTACATTGTGTTTAAGTGATTGTTGGTACAAAGTATGTAAAAGTGCATGACCTGTTCGATCAGCCGCCGCACAAGCTCTCATCGCTGGAGCTCCTTCTCCATTATTCGTTAAATGTCCACCAAATGGTCTTTGATAAATTTTACCATCCTCCGTTCTACTAAATGGCATACCATATTCTTCTAATTCAATTACAGCCTCGGGAGCATTAGAGCATAAATACTCTATTGCATCTTGATCTCCGAGCCAATCAGATCCCTTGACTGTATCGTACATATGCCACTTCCAATTATCATCACCCATATTGCCTAACGCTGCACCAATACCGCCTTGCGCCGCAACTGTATGACTTCTTGTTGGAAATACTTTTGAAATACATGCTGTCTTTAAACCAAATTCAGCAGATCCTAAGGTTGCTCTCAAACCAGATCCACCAGCACCTACAACAACGACATCATAATGATGATCAATTACTTGATAAGAATTACTCATAAATTAATCATAAATATAATAGAGAGGGTTGTTAAAATCATAAATAAATAAGCTAAGGCGCTTATAAATAATATAGTAACTTTTTTTAATTTATCTGATGTGACATAATCTTCAACTATCGTCTCACAACCTAGCTTTGCATGGTACAACATAGCTATTACTAAAATAAAAAAAAGTGATGAATTAAATTTTGATAAAAAAAATGCTTTCGTTTCTTGATAATCATAATTTGAAAGTAAAACACACTGATACACAAACCAAAAAGTAAGAGGTATTAAAATAACCGCAGTTATTCTTTGTAGTATCCATTTATTTGCATAATTTTTCATACAGATAGCCAAACAAATAAAGTGGATAATATTGATAGAGCTAAAACAATATAAGCGCTTTTGTAAACAGCATCTAATTCCATCATTTTTCCATAACTCCAAATCAAATATCTTATGCCATTAAAAAGATGATAAAAAATCGCCATAGTCCAAAAAAATAAAAAAACCTTAAAAATTACATATGAACTGATGGACTGAAATATTGAAAAATAATTAGGGCCTAAAGCAATTAGAATAATCCATATTGATAATAAAAGAGCTCCAATACTCATCCCAATACCGGTAAATCTATGAAAAATAGAAAAAACTGCTGGTAAAACCTTTTTGTAAATAGAAAGGTGTGGGGATAAAGGGCGATTCAAAGACATTTCTTATTTTAAAATAGGTACTTTATTAACACTAAGTATATTTTTTTTGCAGAAATTCAAAAAAAATTATAGTTTCTAATGATAAAACAATAAATATCAAAATGTGTATAAGTCTGTGGATAGTTAAGATTTTAACAATAAATTTCCTTAAAAATCAATGAATTTTTATATCTTATATGTTCGCAAAAGTTGAATTTTATTATCTTTGTAGTAATCAGGACATAGTCGGATTGTAACTCAATTTCTTTGCTTCGGAGGAACGCCTAGAAATATTTTCATCTTACCCGCCGTTTGATGAAT
>JABHWG010000079.1 GCA_018657885.1 Pelagibacteraceae bacterium | reverse complement strand
TGATAGCACCAAAATTCGGTCAATTTTTTGATTGGCCTTTAGGTTCTGCAATGTCTTTTACGATGTTAACTGTTTCCATTTTAATTATAGCAATAGTTTCTTATTTATTCAAATTAACTGATCCAAAATGAAAATTCAAAAAAATATTTCTATTATTTTAGCTATCATTCTGTCATTTTTTTTAATCTCACCAATTTTTCTGGTCGTACTCTTTGCATTCACAGATAGAGCAATTGCTAGTTTTCCTATTTATAATTTTTCTTTTAAGTGGTGGATTGAAATTTTTAATCATAGACAATTTCTTAGTTGTTTAAATAATAGTATAATTATTGGAATCTCAGTTGCTGTAGTGTCCTCTATTACTGGAACTATGGCAGCTATAGGTCTATCAAAAATTCCCTCAAAGTCAGCATCACTTATTTTAGCTATTATTAGTATTCCTATTATGTTGCCGCCACTAGTTCTGGGTATTACTTTGTTAACTTTTTATGTATCAATAGGTATGAAATTAGGTTTACATACTGTGATCATTAGTCATTTATTGTTTACGCAACCTTTTGTTATTTTAATAATCTATTCACGAATGATTACTTTTGATTATAGTGTAATTGATAGTGCTAGAGATCTTGGTGCCTCACCTTTAAAAGCATTTTTTACTATAACTATTCCTATTATACAGCCTGTTGTAATAGGTGCGTCTTTACTTGCAGTAGCTCTTTCAGTTGATGATTTTATTATTACTTATTTTACTATTGGCGCTGGCAATACTTTACCTACATTAGTATTTGGCATGATGCGAACATCATTAAAACCTGAGGTTAATGCTATCGGTACAATAATATTATTTATGACTATTTCATCGTCAGCTATTGCTTTATGGATGACTAAATATAGAGGCTGATGGATCAATTATTAAAAAATAAAGTAAGTATTATTACAGGTGGGTGCTCTGGAATGGGTAAGGCTGGTGTAGAATTATTTACTAAATCAGGCAGTCAAGTTATAATAGCTGATATTAATGAAGAAGCTGGAATATACTTAGAAAATATATTGAGAAAGCAAAAATTAAAAGTAGATTTTATTAAAACAGATGTAACCGATACTAAAAATGTTCAAAATACAATTAATGAAGTTGTAAATAGATTTGGTAAGATTGATGTTTTGTTTCATAATGCGGTCGACGTTCCCCTGGTTAACAATCACGATAAACGTATAACAGAGTTACCTGAAGAGATTTGGCATAAAATTACTACTCTTATAGTAGATGGAACTTTTTATATTTCCAAATATGTAGGACAACAAATGCTAAAACAAAAATCAGGTTCAATAATTCTAACGGCTACTACTGATGCTTTAATTGGACAAGCAGGTCTTGATGCATATACTGCCTCTAAGGGAGCTATTATCTCTTTAACTAGATCAATGGCTGCAGGATTATCCCCTGAAGGAATAAGAGTAAATGCAATATGCCCAGGATTTGTAGAAACTCCTCATCAAATGAATTTTATGAATGATCCTAAAATAAGAAAAGAATTAGAAGATTTACATTTAATGGGTATTTTACAACCTGAAGATATTGCTGAGTTTGCACTTTTTTTAGCTTCTGATAAATCACTTAGAATTACAGGTGCAATTCATGCTGTTGATTCTGGATATACAGCTTTCAAAGGAAAAATGGATCTATTTGATCAAATTACTTCTTAGTTGTTTACCTATCATTAATAATGATGCTTTGACTAGTTATAAAAGTAGAATTGTCAGAACCTAAAAATGAATTAAATATAATAATTTATTTAAAAATTGCAGCTGCACCTAATACTCCGGTATCAATTTTTAATTTAGATACAAGTATCTTTATTTTTTTGATATCTTTAAAAAAAATATAATTATGAGAGTAATTGATAAGCATCTTTCTAAATTCAATATTGTTGAGTACTACACCACCTCCTAATACAATAAATCCTGGATCAACTGTATTAATTAAATTTCCAATTAATGACCCTAGTGAGTCAGCTATGTTTTCCAAAATAACTTTTTGTTTTTTAATATTCTTATTTTTCTTAAAATAGGTCATGATAAATTTACCTGAATAAAAATCCTCAGGAATTAATGATATTTTTTTATTTCTTTTAGGATCAAATAATGTAATTTTTGATGAAGCAAAATGAATCGCAAATCCATTGGCTCCTGAATAGATTTCATTATTTTTAAAATGTGCATAGCTTAATCCCGTACCTATATTTATGTAAATAAAATTTTTTGCATTCTTACCATGTCCATACAGTTTTTCTGCACGTAGATGACATCTAACATCAGAATCTACAATCACTTTAAATTTTTTAGGAAAATTATCAGCAAGGTTTTTATTTAACCAATTAAAATTATAATCCCCTCTAATAATACCTTTATTATCTATTAACTCAGGAACACCAATACCAAT
>JABHWG010000073.1 GCA_018657885.1 Pelagibacteraceae bacterium | reverse complement strand
TTTTTTGTAATTATTCTTAAATATAAGTATGAAGAAAGTTCTATATGTTTTGCATCAAAAAACTTCTGTAACAGGAGATATAGGACATAAATTTAAAGAAAGAGGTTTTGAAGCCGATATTATTAGGCCACCTTTAGGTGACAACCTTCCAGATAATTTGTCAACTTATTCAGCAATAGTTGTTTTTGGAGGACCGATGAGTGTAAACGATGATGAGGATTTTATAAAAGAAGAAATTAAATGGATGAAAAGAGTAATAGATTCTGACATTCCTTATTTAGGTATTTGTCTAGGTGCACAAATTCTTGCAAAATATCTTGGTTGCGATGTTGTAAAAAATAAAAATGATCTCGCTGAAATTGGTTTTTTTGAGATTGAGCCAGTTGGAGATGGTGTTAAAATGTTTAAAGATCAAAATATTTTTTATCAATTTCATACTGAGGGTTTTGAAATACCAAATAAATGTCAACTACTTGCAAGAGGTGAGATTTTTAAAAATCAAGCATTCAAATATGAAAACTGTTATGCTTTACAATTTCATCCTGAAGTAAATTTCATTGTACATCTAAGGTGGATTTTTTTAATTTTAAAAAAAAATCCTAAAATTTTATTTGTCAAAGGTTTTCAAAATTTATTTTTTCAGATATATATACGATTTAAACACAATAAATCAATTTCACTCTGGTTAGACTCTTTTTTGGATAACTATTTACTTGCTCATAAATAACTAAATACTCTATAAATATTTGTTTTGTTAAAAATTGAAAATCTATTTTATTGTCCTGTTAAATCAATTTCTTTTACAGAGTCGATTACTCTTAATATAATTAAAGATAGGGGTATTGAGAATGATCGAATATTTGCATTCACACAAAATTTAGACACATTTCAAATTAAAAATCTTGAGCAGAAACCTCATTTAAGAAAATTAAATAATTTTATTACTTTAAAAAATTCACCTGAATTAAATCAATATAATTTTTTATTAAATAAAGATCAGTTAATATTAAAAAAAAGTTCTGAAGAAATTATTAAAATAAATCCTTATGCTAAAGATGAGAGGGTGTTGCTATTAAATCAAATAAGCAAGTTTATTAAAAAAGAAAAAAAAATAAATTTTGTTATAGATCAAAAAAATCCTTTTTTTGATACTATGCCAAGTAACTCAATATCCTTAATTAACAAAAATAGCATAAATGATTTTGAAAAAAAAATTAATACAGAAATTGAAATTGAGCGTTTTAGAGCTAACATTTATATTAATGGACTTAAGGCTTGGGAAGAAAGAACCTGGATAGGTAAAATTATTGAAATAAATAATATTAAGTTTTCAGTTACTAAAGAAATTCCAAGATGTTCAGCCACTAACTTGCAGCCTAAAACAGATAATGTTACAATTAATTTACCAAATCAACTTAAAAAAACTTATGATCATATTTATATGGGTGTATATCTTACTCCTCTTAGTAATGGCGACATAAATATTGATAATGAACTGAGAATTTATGATTAATTTTTTAAATAAATATTCAAATCAAATTAATGGTTATTTGTTTGTTTTACCTGCTTTTCTAATAATTGGTTTGTTTGGAATCTTTCCTGTTTTCTTTGGCATGTTTATGAGTTTACACAAATGGAAAGTTTTTAAAGGGAGATTTCTTGGTTTTGAAAATTATCAAAAAATTCTTGGTGATATAAGTTCATTTTGGGTTTTTGTTCTAGGATTATTAATTATGATTTTATCCTATTGGGTTTGGTCAGAATTCAAAAATAAATTCCATAGTAAGTTTTATTGTTTTATTATTTCTTTTTTATTACTCTTATTAAGTCTTTTCCTCATAAATATGAGTTGGGCTACCATGATGGAGAAAGGTGATGAGGATTTTCTTAACTCGCTAATTTATATTTTTTATTATTCCTTCTTCGCTATAACTCTTGAAGTTGGTTTTGGATTACTTATTGCTTTCGCCTTATACCAAAAGCTAAAAGGTAAACAGTTTTTTCAAATGGTTTTACTTTTTCCTTATATTACTCCTGCTGTGATGGGGGGCGCTGTATTTTTTATTATATTTGGTAAAGCTGATAATTCTATATTAAATGAATTCATTGGATATTTTGGATATGAGCCTCAGATGTGGTTATTTGATAAAAGAAAATTATCAGAAATTTTATTTGGCATTAAAATAGATGGTTTCTTTGGAGGTCCAAGTTTGGCTTTAGCGACCTCTATATTTTATGGGATATGGTCTTACACAGGGTATTACGCAATTATTCTCTTAGCAGGACTTTCTATTATTCCTTCTGATTTATACGAAGCAGCCAAAACTGAGGGAGCTTCAAGATGGCAAACATTTACTAAAATTACAATTCCACTTTTAATGCCAATTATATTTTTCTTATTGCTAACTGGTTTTATTAATTCGTTTCAAGCATTTAATCATATTCTAGTTATGAAAACTTCTTCTGCAGGTGAAACTATGGATGTTGTTACTATTGAAATTTTTGACCATTTTTGGGACCGTGTAAAATTTGGATATGCGGCTGCAGAGGGTGTTGTTTTATTTATTATTCTTAATGTATTGGCAATTTCACAATATGTAATTTTTAGGAAAAGGCTAAATTATGATTAGTTTTCAAAAAAAAGAATTGATTATTCCTTACATTATACTTTTTATAGTTATGTTTTTGTCAGTGTATCCTTTACTTTATATGATTAGTGTTTCATTAATGACGTCTGGAGAAGCTTCTAATCAATATTTATTACCTAGACAGCTTAGATTTGAAAATTACATTAATGTATGGACTTCAAATAATTTTCAGCAATATACAATTAACAGTATCCTTATAAGTGCTATCATTGTTGTAGGGGTTTTGTGCACAAGTATTCCTGCAGCTTATGCTTTTGCTAAAATTGACTTTCCGTTTAGAGATATAATTTTTTACTCTTTACTTTTATCTCTAATGATACCTGAGATTATAGCACTTCTTCCTCACTTACTGATCATTAGGGGAAACATATTTCCATTACCTTTTGGCCCCTCTTGGATGAATTCTCTTCAAGGTTTAACTGTTCCTTTTTTTGGTAATGTTTTTATTATTTTTTTATTACGACAATACATAAAAAAAATTCCTAATGAACTTTGGGACGCTGCAAGAATGGATGGGGCTACACATTTTTATTTTTTAAGAAAAATCGTTATTCCAATGAGTATGCCAATTATAGTAACTGTTTCTTTATTTGCTTTTATTCTAGCTTGGAATTCTTTTGCTTGGCCATTATTAATACTCACAAAAGAAGACTGGTTCCCAGTTACAGTTTCAATTTATAGCTTTATTAGAGAGGCAGGTACTAACTACAATCTTTTAATGGCTGCTTCATTGATATCAATTACACCAGTTCTAATATTATATTTCTTTACCCAGAAGCTTTTCTTAGAAAGTATTTCAAATTTTGGTTTAAAACAATAATTGCTAACAATTTTTTGTAATTAATTAGTAATAGAATCGTGATATTTCATGATTTAAAGGTTATGTTAATTCAGGGGTGTGATTATGATTTATAAATTTTTGACTAAAGTTGTTTTTATAGCAACAATTATATTTTCTTCTCAAATTTTGGCTGTAACTGCAGCAGATATTGAGAATGCAAATCCAGAAGGACAAACTGTTGAATTTTGGGTTCAATATTCTGATGAGCGATTAGACTTTATGAAAGCTAGGGCAGAAAGGTTTGAATCTGAAACAGGTATTAAAGTTAATATTACTTACAAAGGTCATTACGGTAAAGTTCAATCTGCTATGATGACTTCAGCAGGAACATCAGACCAAGCGGATGTTGCTAGAGGATATGGAAACGCTGCGGCTGATATGTATCAAATTGGTGCTGCAATGGATCAATCTATTTTAGCAAATAGTAAAAAATGGGGAGTTAGCCAAGATGATATTGATGATTGGGGAGCAAACTGGACGGTTGGATTTTCAGGGTATTTTGATGGCAATCCAAAATTACTTCATGAAGTTGGAAAATCTATTGAGGTGGTTTACTATAATAAAGATTGGTTGAATGAATTAGGCTTATCTGAACCAACAACTCCAGCAGAATTCGCGGAAGCTGCTTGTGCTGCAACTAACAGTACTTTTAGTGGTAGTGTTGGAGAAGCAACAAGTCTTGGTTATGAAATAGATACTGATGCAAGTAATTTTGCTGCATGGGTTTTTGCTCATGGTGGAGATGTTTTTGATTATGATGTAGGTCAGTATATTCTTAATGGCCCAGCGACTGTTGCAGCAATGGAATTTATCCAAGGCATGTCTAATAAGGGCTGCGCTCAAGTAACAAGAGATAAATATGCAGATCAACAATATCTTGGTTTGGGTACAAACTTATTTGCTTTAGGTTCAACTTCAGGAATCACATATTTTCAAAATGCAATTGAAGATGGATATAACGGAAATTGGGAAATTTCAGCAGTTCCTCATACAACTTCAGAACCAGTGATGAATTTATATGGTGGAGGTTTAATTATGGGTAATACCGGTAATGCTGATAAAATGGTAGCAGCTTATCAATGGATGAAATATATAACTAATACTGAAAATTCAGCTGTTTGGTCTACTGAAAGTGGCTATGGTTTTGTTAGAACTTCTTCTGCAGATCATTCATTAATTGTTGCAAAGAGAAATGATCTACCTCAATATAATAGGTCTCTCGGATTAATTCAGTATGGAAAAGGAGAACCTTCAGTTCCAGCTTATTATTCTGTTAGAGGTGAAATTGAAAAGGCATATGCTGCAATCATTAATGGTGATGATATTATGTCTACCTTGAATGATTTAAATGAAGAAGCAAATGCAATTTTAGCTGATGCTATTGAAAATTAAGTTAATCTTTATTCAATCCA
>JABHWG010000064.1 GCA_018657885.1 Pelagibacteraceae bacterium | reverse complement strand
TTAACAAAAGGAGTTAGCAATGATGGATACAGTAAAAAGTTTTTTAAGAAGTGTAATGGACGTGGCTATGGTGGTTATTCCACTAAGTGTCGTATTAGGCATTATTTTTGGCCCAAGCGTTCCTTTCATAGGTACTGCAGTAGTAGGTAATATTTCTTCACTAGTTTCTGATTTAGGTGGAAGTGGTTTAGTAGGAATTATCGTACTAGGTATCTTATGGTGGTTAGCTAGAAGATAGCCCTACCTTTTTAATTATTTAAATTAGCCCTCTTTAATAGAGGGCTTTTTTTATGAAAAAAAATAATATTTCAGAATTGCTTAAAGTAATGAAGCAACTCAGGGACCCTAAAAAAGGTTGCCCATGGGACAAGAAGCAAACAATGGAAACAATAATACCTCACTCAATTGAAGAAGTCTATGAAGTTGCTGAGCAAATATACAAAAAAGACTATGAGAAATTAAAAGAAGAATTAGGTGATTTATTATTTCAAGTCGTTTATCTATCTCAGATAGCCTCAGAAAAAAAGAAGTTTAATTTTAATGATGTTGTAAAAACGATAACTTCTAAAATGATTAATAGACACCCTCATGTTTTTAATAATAAAAAATTTAAAACTTTAAGAGAATTCAAGTTATGGTGGGAAAACTCGAAAAATAAAAAACAAGACTCAATTTTAGATAATATTCCATTTACATATCCTGCTCTTTTAGAAGCAAACAAAATTCAAAAAAAAGTAGCATCTGTTGGCTTTGAATATAAAAGTGATTTAGAATCTATAGAAAAAATAGAAGAAGAAATTAAAGAATTAAAAATTGAAATTAAAAATAAAAACAAAAAAAAAATTAAAGAAGAACTTGGTGATTTAATATTCGCCACTTTAGATGTATCAAGAAAGTTAGAACTTGACCCAGAAATAATTTTAAAAAATGCTAATAGAAAGTTTTCAAAAAGATGGAAAAAAGTAGAAAAGATTGCAATAAAAGAAAATTTAAATTTAAGGAAAATTTCATTAAAGCAATATAATAAAATATGGAATAAAGCTAAAAAAAATTAATTACTATTTTTTAAAAAAAATTTTGAGTAAAGTTAAAATTATTAAAAAAATTAAAACTAATAATATCTCAAATGAAATTAGTTTTGATAAAGTAAATTCTTTTAACTGAATAATGTTTGATGCATGGTTTCCAGAATAAGAAAATACAAACATTAAGGGGCTGAATCCAATAACAGATGAAATCAAAATTTTTGTCTTAGATATATCTAATAATGAAATACATAAATTTTGAAAAATCAGTGGAGGTCCAACTACAAGCCTTATTAAAATTAAATATTCATAAGATGAGCTAGAGATATAACCAGATATTTTTTTAGAATACTTATTATAAGCTTTGTTGAATAATTTTTTAAATAGATTATTTGAAAAAGTTATAAATATTAAGCTTCCCAATGATATTGAGGTAATATTAATTAAAAAGCCATTAAGAAATCCAAAAAAAAAACCCGATCCCATCAAAATAATTAAACCTCCAGGTAATGAAAACATAAAAAAAACAATAGAAAATATAAAGTAAATAATAAAAGAAAAAATATAATAAGTATTAATAAAATTATTTATACTAAGGATTACATCAAAAATAAAATCAGTCATTTAATTACATTATACCCTCTATAAAATATGTAACCAGAAATAATAAAAATTATAAATATAAATAAAAATACTATAAAATTATTATAATATTGAATTTCTGATCTTACATAAAAAGAGTCTCTAAAATAAGTAATAATATAATAATAAGGGTTATAAAGAAGAATTATCTTTAAGTTGTCTGGTAAAGAATTAATCGAAAAAAAAGTTCCAGACATAAAATTTATTGGACTAATAAAAAAGTTTGAAACAGTACTTTGTGTATCCCATCTGTATGAAAGAAAACCCACAACAGAGCCAATAGAAGAAAAAAATATTATAACTAAGGTTAAATAATAAAAAAAACTAAAAATTGAAAAATAGTTGAATGTAATAAAATAAGAAAGAATTATAACGTTTATAATAGCTAATAATAATCCAATAAATATTTGGGATAAAACATATGCAATAAATATTTCAAATCTTGATAAAGGGGCTAATAAAAAATCATCAAAGGAGCCTATTTGCTTACTGTTGATAATTGAAGCTGATGGATTATCAAAACTCTCTTGAGCAACTATCATAACAATTAATCCAGGAATCAAGAACTGTATAAAAGATATATCCCCAACTGATAAAGAATAAAATCTATCAATTGTAGAGAATATGATAACAAATAGTAAATTTGATATTAGAGGACCTAGTATTGAATAATGGTATTCTGTAACAAATTCACGAATACGAAATTTAACTATTGTTAAAATAGCAAATACATTGATCATAAGTAATAATTTATTGAGAAAAATATTCTTTTACAAGTTCAGCCCAATAATTAACGCCTATAGGCAAAAGGTTATCATTAAAATCATATTTAGTAGTATGAAGATGGGCCTTATGATCATTATCCCCTTGACCTATGTAAAGATATGAACCAGGTTTTTTTTCTAATAAATAAGAAAAATCTTCACCTCCCATTGAAGGATCAATATTCGTATTAACATTTTTGTCACCAAATATTTTTTTTGCAACATTAGCTGCAAATTCACTCTCTTTTTTAGAATTTATAGTCGGAGGATATTTATTAGTTAAATGAAATTCAACATCAGCCTCTGCGCCGTTTGCTTTGGCAATGCCAGAAGCTATTTCATGAATTTTTTTTTCAAAAAATGATCTAGTTTCAGGTTTAAATGTTCTTATTGTTCCGCCTAATTTAACACTATCGTCAATAACATTATATGCCGTTCCACCATGTATTTTTGTAATGCTTATTAGGGCTTTATCAACGGGATCTGTAGATCGACTTATAATTGTTTGAACTGCTAAAACAATTTGTGAAGCTATTACAACGGGATCTATAGCGAGTTGTGGGATAGCCGCATGACCTCCACGCCCTTTAACAACAATATCAAATTCATCAACTGCAGCCATCATAGGTCCGTCATTAACGCCTATTGACCCAATAGGTAACTCCGGCCAATTATGAAGAGCATATACTTGGTCTATTTTGAAATCATCAAACATACCATCTTGAATCATTTTTTGACCACCAGCAAAACCTTCTTCACCTGGTTGAAAAATAAAATACACATTTCCATCAAAGTCTTTATTTTCACTTAGGTATTTAGCGGCACCTAATAACATTGATGTGTGTCCATCATGACCGCAAGCATGCATCATGCCTTCATTTTGTGATTTATGATCAAAATCATTTTTTTCAGGCATTGGTAATGCGTCAAAATCTGCTCTTAATCCTATGGATTTATCACTATTTCCTTTTGAGCCCTTTATATAAGCAATTATACCTGTATTTGCATAACCATCTTTAAATTCTATATTAAACTCAGATAGCTTTGACTTAATATATTTTGATGTTTCATATTCTTCTAATCCAATTTCTGGCATTCGGTGTAAATCTTGTCTCCAAGATTTCATTTCTTCATACATTTGATTAATTCTATTTGAGGTTATCATCTAAAAAATACCAAAAAAGCCTTTCCTGTTTAAACTATTTTCACAATCTTTTAATTGATTGTTATACATTTTTGCATTTCTTTCAACATTTTTAGCAACTTCAATTAGCCATTTTTTTTTTAAATAAGATTTTTTTTTCCAACCACCCTGCCCTTCATGATAAGCTAAATATTGATTGTAAAAATCTTTTTTAGAAATACCAATTATGTTCTTGCTTTGTGTTGTGTACCATCCAATAAAATCAGTTACATCAGAAAAATTAGCTCTAGAGGCATTATTATTTCCAGTCTTTGTTTTGTACCATTCCCATGTAGGGTTCGTAACTTGAGCATAACCAAAAGCTGTAGATGGTCTAGAGCCAGGAAAAATACCAAGGAATTTCTTTCTTTCTGGTTTAGCGAATTGATTAAATGAAGATTCTTGATTAATAATTGCTAATTGTAAAGCTATAGGTGTCTCCCATTTATCATAAGATTTTTTAGTAGCTTTATACCAATTTTTCTTTTGATCAAAAATTATACATGAATCTGCTGTATTGATTTGTTGATTTGAAGTGCATGCAATTACAAAAATAAAAAGTATTGATACAAGTTTAAGCAGTCTATCCAATGACATTAATCTCCATACTAACATAATAATAACTTTATTAATGTTAATTATGGCAAAATTTTATTGCAACCTATTGAATATTAATTATGAGTGCTTAAATCATTAAAATGAACAATAAAACATCAAAAAATCATAGTTTTCAAGCTGAAGTAAGTAAGCTTTTAGACTTAGTAGCAAACTCTCTTTATAGTGAGAGAGAAATATTCTTGAGAGAATTAATTTCAAATTCAGCAGATGCATGTGAAAAATTAAGATACCAATCGCTTTCTAAAAAAAATATTTTAGGAGATGATAAGGATTTAAAAATTACTGTAAAAGTTTCTAAAAAGAAAAAAACTATTGAAATTCAAGATAACGGAATAGGTATGTCAAATGAAGAATTAATTGATAACCTTGGAACTATTGCAAGATCTGGAACAAGTAAATTTATGGAAGCAATGAAGAATAAAAAAGAGTCTGATGTTTCTGCTATTGGTCAGTTTGGTGTTGGTTTTTATTCTTCATACATGGTGTCCGATACAGTTGAGGTTACTAGCAAAAGTGCTGATAATCAAGAAGCACATTTATGGAAATCAAATGGCAAAGAAAATTATACTATAGATAAAATAGATGAAGCAGATCGTGGTACCATTATAACACTTCATATTAAAAAAGATGCAGAAGAATTTTTAGACGCAATGAGATTAAGATCAATAATTACGAAATATTCAAATTATATACCTTTTCCTATCATTTTAGATGATATTGATAATGCAAAAGAAAAAGAAGAAAAAATTAATGAAGGAGATCCACTTTGGTTAAAGGATAAAAAAGATATCAAAGAACAGGATTATAAGCAGTTTTATAACAATATCTCATTTAATTTTGATGAACCTTTAAAAACTGTTCATTTTAATGCTGAAGGAGTAATTAACTACAAAGCACTGTTATATCTTCCAACAAATCAACCAATGGATTTGTTCAATTCAGATAAAAAAAATAAAATAAAATTATATGTTCAAAAAGTATTCATTAGTGACGAGTGTGATGAGATTATGCCTAATTGGCTACGTTTTGTTCCTGGTGTCGTAGACTCTCAAGACATTTCACTAAATATAAGCCGTGAAATGCTTCAAAATAATCCTGTCATTGAAAAAATAAAAAAAGGTATAACAAATAAAATCTTGAATGAAATGGGCTCAATTGCAAAAAAAGATAATGTAAAATATTTAGATTTCTGGAAAAATTTTGGTGCAGTAATAAAAGAAGGTTTATACGAATTTAACGATCATCATGAAAAAATATTGACTTTACTTAGATTTGAAAACTCAGAAAATAATGAAACAGTCTCACTTGATGTTTACGTTGAAAAAATGGCTAAGGATCAAAAAGAAATATATTATTTTGCTAATACAGATAAAGATCACATAAAGAATTCACCTCAGTTAGAAGTTTTCTTAGATAAAAAAATACCAGTTTTATTTATGACAGATGCAGTTGATGAATTCTGGTTGCAGAATATCGGCAAATACAAAGATTTTGATTTTAAATCTATTACCAAGGGTAAGGTTGATTTATCAAAAATTGGTGAAAAAACTAAAGATGATAAAAAAGTTAAAGATAAAAAAATAAATAATAAAATCAATGATTTAGTTGTTTTATTAAAGAATGAACTTAAGGATACCATTTCTGATGTCGTTGTTTCGGACAGATTAACTAAAAGCCCAGTACTGCTGGTGGCTGAAGAAACTGGCATGGACATAAATATGGAAAAGTTAATGAAAATGCATAATCAAAAAACTCCAAATTCCAAAAAAATATTAGAAATTAACTCTGATCATCCTATGATTATTAAAATTTCAGAAAATTTAAATAAATTTGATCACAAAAAAGTATCGCATGTTATTTTAGATCAAGCTAATATATTAGATGGCAATATATTATCAAATCCTGCGGCCTATATGGAAAGTTTGACTGATTTATTTATTAAATAACTGCATTATTCACTTTATCTCGTAAAAAATAATCAACAAACTGATTGGCAACCATCTCTGCAACAATAATTTGTGATTCACTTGTTGATGCAGCTATATGAGGTGTTAAAATAACATTATCCAAACCAAAAAGAATATTATCATGAGCTGGCTCATCAGCAAACACATCGATTGCTGCACCTTTAATAGTTTTATTTTTAATAGCTTCACTTAAATCAATTTCCGAAACTAGATTGCCTCTTGCCGTATTTATTATTATTGAACTTTTTTTCATTTGATTAATCTCGTTAGTAGCAATAATTGGAGATCCATCAAGGGGAGGTTTACAGTGAAAACTGATAATATCTGCTGCTTCTAGTAATTGAGTTAAATACACAGATTCGTATTTGGGATAATCATTTTTAATACCTTCAAATGATTTTGATAAAATAATAACCTTAAGACCTAGGGCATTACACATTTCTGCAAATCTTTTTCCAACATTTCCAAAACCTATAATTCCAATAGTTTTACCTTTAATTTCATTTCCCTTAAGTCTTTTTTTGGCCCACTCCCCCCTATGCGTAGTTGCATCAGCATTTGGAATTTTCCTAGATAATGATAGTAGTAATGCAAGTGTATGCTCAGCTGTTGCATTGGTATTACCACCTGGAGTATTCATTACTATAATATTCTTTTCTTTTGCAGCAGGTAGATCAATATTATCTACTCCAGCCCCTGCTCTACCAATAAGTTTTAATTTTTTAGCATTTTCAATAATTTCTTTTGTAACTTTTGTTGCAGATCTAACAATTAATCCATCATAAGATGGTATTTTTTCAATTAGCTCATCGAAAGTGAAATCAGTTTTAACATCTACATCAATATTATTTTCTAATAGTATTTTTTCTGCAATAACATCCATTGCATCTGAAATAAGAACTTTAGGCATTAGACTCCTTTACTTTATAATAAGCGTATTTTAACCAAGGTAATAATAACTCAATATTATCAGGCTGAACTGTACCACCTGCCCATATTCTAAAGGATGGAGGTGCTTTTGGATAACCATTTATATCATAAGCCACATTTTCATCTAATAGAATTTTACAAATTTGTTTTACAATCATTCTTTGATCATCTTCATTTTTTGATAGATACCAGTCTTCACATATTTTAAATGTAATTCCAGTATTAGAAAGATATTCTTTATTTTGATTTTTTGATAAAAAAGTTACCCAATCATTTTCTTTAATCCAATTATAAACTTTATCAAAAGAAGTTGTTGAAGTTTCCAATAAAAATTCAAGACCGCCATTATTTTCTGCCCAAATAAGTCCATCAAGAGCATCCTCTACACATATCATAGAAGGTGTATTAATAGTGCTACCTTCAAAAATTCCTTTAATTATTTTTTTATTATTAGCTATTCTGAAAATTTTAGGTATTGGCCATTCAGGTGTATAGGTTTCTAGTCTACTTAATGCTCTTGGTGATAGAGCTATCATTCCATGTGCAGCTTCACCCCCTAAGACCTTTTGCCAGGACCAAGTTATCACATCACATTTATTGTAATTGATTGGCATGGCAAAAATAGCTGATGTTGCATCACAAATAGTCAGACCCTCTCTGTTATCGGGTATCCAGTCAGCATTAGGAACTTTGACACCTGAAGTTGTTCCATTCCATGTAAAAATAACATCATTTTTAAAGTTAACTTTTGATACATCAGGAAATTCACCATAATCAACATCATGAACATTAATATTTGTTAATTTAAGTTGCTTAACAACGTCCTGAACCCAATCTTTACCAAAATTTTCCCATGCTAGTATGTCAACACCTTTTTGACCTAACAAAGACCATAATGCTGCTTCTAAGGATCCAGTATTTGAGGCAGGCATAATCCCTACTACATAATCGTTTGGAAGATTTAATAATTCTTTAGATTTATCAATAACAAGTTTTAATTTTGCTTTTGCCTCCGCTGATCTGTGAGATCTACCAATATTTGCATTAGTTAAATTTTCAATTTTCCATCCTGGTCTTTTAGCACAAGGACCACTTGAAAAATTGGGATTATTAGGTTTTAGATTTGGTTTTTCCATAAATTAATTAAACTCATACACAACCAATCCATCAAGAGGTTTAGGATCAAACCAGGTAGATTTAGGTGGCATTGTTAAGTTGTTATCAGCGACTTTAATAACATCTGTTATATCAGATGGGAAGATTGAAAAAGCAACACTATCAAGATTTTCATCTACTTTTTTTTTCAAAGCATCTAAACCATGACAGCCTGCTATAAAACGAATTCTTTGATCATTATTAACATCTTTAATATTAAGAATTTTAACAAGACAAAATTGATTTAATATATTGATATCTAATTGATCAATAAAATTCAAAGATTTTAAAGATCCTTTAAATTCAAGTGAATACCACTGTTTCTCATAGTACATTCCGAATTCATTTTTCTTAGTTGGTCGATGGGATTTGTTTTTTTTAACTATATTAAAATTATTAGATAATATTTTAATAAATTCATCTTTTGAGAGGCCGTTTAAATCTTTTATAACTCTATTATAATCAAATATTTTAGACTCATTAGATGGAAATGCGGCAATCATAAACTTATTATTTTTGGAATTAATTTGTTTTATATGTTCCATAGCACCCATTCTATGATGTCCATCTGCTATATATAAATTAGGAATATTTTTAGCTAAACTCTTAAGGCTTTCAATAAATTTATTATCTTTAATACACCATAATTTATGAACAGAGTTATCAAAACTTTCAAAATCATAAGATGGGGGTTTAGTCATTTCAGTTAATAGTAATTTTCTTATATTTTCATCTGATGCATAAGATACGTAGATTGGACCTATCTGAGTATTAATATTCATCATTTGATCTGCTCTCTCAACTTTTCTACTTTCGTAAATCTTCTCATGTGGTTTAATTATATTTTTCTCAAAATCACCAACTGAAGCAAGAGATAAAAAACCTACTTGATTATGATTACCAAGTTGAATTTGATATACATAAAAATTTGGATCATTATCTTTTTTTATTACATCATTTTCCTTCATCTCATTAAAATGAGTTCTGGCTTCCAATAATGAATCTTTTTCTTTTAATTGACCAACAGGATTTAATATTTTTAAGTAATTCCAATAATTATTTTTTCTAAATATTTCGATATTCTCAATACTCAAATGATCGGTGGAGGGTGCAATTAATGTTTTTGCATCTTGACTGTACGGACGAGTACCAAAGAAAGGCCAGATATCTACCATGTTATTTCTTCAAGCCCATCTGTTGATTTTATAATCTCCAGATTTTAATTATAAAGGTCCTTTTGCCTGAGAGTTTCCGGGTCGTTGCTCCTTCGGCGTTAAAAAAATTAATCTCTCCCTTTATAAGAGTTTCAATATTTCATTTTTAATTAAAAAAAATTATTAATTTCTAATAATAAAACAAATTATCCAATTTCAGGAAGCTTTGAAAGAGATTGATTTGCAGTTTCTTCATCATAAAAATCATCAGCTAATCTTCCGCTAAAATAGTCATCATAAGCTGTCATATCAAAGTGACCATGCCCACATAAGTTAAATAAAATTGTTTTAGACTCACCTTTTGCTTTACATTCAAGAGCTGCATCTATAGCTCCTTTAACAGCATGATTACCTTCAGGAGCTGGGATTATACCTTCTTCTTTTCCAAATATTACACCGGCTTCAAAACAATCTTTTTGACCATAAGCTTTTGCTCTCATTAGCCCAAGGTCATACAAGTGGCTTAGATGATAAGACATTCCGTGATATCTCAAACCTCCAGAATGATTTGCAGGTGGTAAAAAATCCGATCCAAGTGTATGCATTTTAATAAGAGGTGTCATTCTAGCCATATCTCCATGATCATATGCATACTTACCTTTTGTAAAAGAAGGGCATGATAGAGGTTCGCAACCAATAATATCAATTTTTTGACCACCTCTTAATTGTTGACCAAGGAATGGAAACATTAAACCGGCAAGATTACTACCTCCTCCAGTACAACCTACTATTATATCAGGATAATCTCCAGCTTGTTCCATTTGTTGAATTGCTTCATTTCCATTGATTGTTTGGTGAAGAAGAACATGCCCTAAAACACTGCCAAGAGCATACTTGGCTTTACCTTCACTTTTTACCACCGCCTCAATAGCTTCTGAAATAGCTATACCTAAGCTTCCAGGGTTATTAGGGTCTTCAGCTAAAAGTTTTTTTCCAAAATCAGTAAGTTCTGATGGACTTGCGTGACAGGTAGAGCCAAAAGTTTGCATCATTAATTTTCTATACGGTTTTTGATCATAGCTGACTTTAACCATAAAAACTTCAATATCTATCCCAAATATTTGACCTGCAAAAGCAAGGGAGCTTCCCCATTGGCCAGCACCAGTTTCAGTGAAAATTTTCTTAACACCTTCCTGTTTATTAAAAAAAGCTTGAGGGACAGCTGTGTTTGGTTTGTGACTTCCTGTAGGGCTTACCCCTTCATATTTATAATATATCTTAGCTGGCGTATCTAAGTACTTCTCTAATCTCCTTGCTCTATACAAAGGTGATGGTCTCCATTGTTTATATATTTCTCTTACGGGCTCTGGTATTTCAATCTCTCTTTCAGTAGAGACTTCTTGCATTATTAATCCCATTGGAAATAAAGGAGCAAAATCATCAGGACCAGCAGGTTCTTTAGTGCCAGGATGTAAAGGCGGAGGGGGTGGACTTGGTAAATCAGCGTTTATATTGTACCAAAATTTTGGAGCTTTTGATTCTTCTAGAATGTATTTTACAGAATTTGTCATAATATTAAATATCTTGTCGTTAAATATTGAAAAAATCAATAGAAAAAAAATATTTTAAATATAATACTTATTTAATATGAAATTTTTTAATGCTGGAAATGTAACAATTTTAATTGGTTTATTAATGATAGCCTATGCTTTTTATAGTTATTTTTCTCACTGATATTTACGACCAACAAAAACACCTAATAAAATCAGACAGATACCTATAGATGATGATACTTTTATATCTTCAGACAATAAGATAAATCCCCAAATTAGTGCAAAAATAGGAATTAGGTAAGCAACATAAGATAGGAAAACCGGTCCTGAAGTTTTAGTAATATGATACCTTAGCTGAAAGGCTAGTGCTGTTGGGAACAAACCTAAGTATAGAATTGGCAAAATAGAGTTTAATGTAAAATATGATGGTTGATTAAATTCGCTAATAACTAAAAAAGGGATTGAGGCTAAAGCTCCAAACAATGTTGCAAAAAAAGTAATAGAAAATGAATCAATGTGCTTTAGTGTATTATAAGCAACTATATTAGATAACATATAACCTAAAGCAGCAAGTATTATTAAAAACTTAGATAGTAATTGAATCGAATTAGATGAATTAATATTAAAAAAAGTATCTATTTCAAAAATAAATAAAACTCCAACAAAGCCAATACAAATAGAAATTAATTTAGATATAGTGAATTTGTCATCTTTTGTGAAAAAATGAGAAAGTATTAAAGTTAGTATTGGCCCAACCCCCATTAATATTCCAGCAGTTGATGATTGTATATGTTGTTCAGACCAACTTATTAAATAAAAAGGTAAAAAATTTCCAACAATGCCAACGAAAACTAACATAGCCAAATCATATTTACTTAAAGAAGTTTTGTATTTACCAATAAAATAAAAAACTAATAAAAATAATGAAGCAGAAATTAGTCTGTAGGATGCAACACTAGCAGGTGCAAAATTTTCAAGACTAATTTTTATAGCAATAAATGCAGAGCCCCAAATTGCAGATAAAATAAAAAGTAATAGTATATTATTTACAGGCCAAAATTTAGACAGAAACTATATCTTATTTTTTGGAGTTGGGATCTTAACTGTCGCTAAGGTTTTCATATAATCATCTCTTTGACCATCCCATAAATAATCAGCGTAATCAAACTCAGTGATCATTCTATCTGATCTTTCAAATGTTAATCCATACTTTCTGCAGTAACTTGCAAAATCTTCAGCATGTTCAATAGGAAGGTTTTCAACAACCCACCTTCTTGAACTTCTATCAAATTTAAAACCATTTTTTTTAAACCAGTCTCTATGATAATAAGAGTCTCTACCAAAGGCAGAAAAAGTAATTTTTTTAGACATATTTAAATTTCCTTGAAAAAAATTTGTTATACTTATTTTTTTGGATTAAACAAATTATATTTTGGATTTAACCATAAAAACACTGGATATTTTAGAGTATTTATATAAAATACAATTGAATGGAAATATATAAAAGTAGCGAAATTACAGTTCACAAGTTAAATGAGCTAAGAGATCAAGATAAAAAAATACAGATATTAGACGTCAGAGAAGATACTGAAAGAGATCATGCCCATGTAAAAGGCACTATTCATATAAAATTATCAGAGATAGCTAACAGATATACTGAATTAAATGGTGATAAAAATATATTTGTAATGTGTCACACTGGCACAAGAAGTCAGGCTGTTTGCAAATGGCTTAAATCAAAAGGATTAATGAATTGTGTCAACGTTCTTGGTGGGATTGATGCTTGGGCAGCTTTAATTGATAGGAATATTAGAAGATACTAAATTAAATACTCTCCAAATAAAGTCCACTAAAAATCACTATTATTCCTATAAAAAACAAAAAAAATCTAATAATTATTTTTATAAAAGCATTAAACTTAATTCTTTTGTTAATTAAGAGTCGATAAAGAGGGTTACTAACAGATACAGAAAGTATAAATGTTCCTAAAATAATTATTAACCAATACATTTATGGAATTCATAACTAAAAAATTAAATTTTTCAAACCAAACAATCAAAGAAATGAAAGTTAATTCTAAAAATTTTTATAATTTGATAAAAAATAGAAGAAGTGTCCGAAATTTTAAAAAAAATAGTATTGATTTTGAAATAATTAAAAATGCTGTTTTAGCTGCTGGTACAGCTCCAAATGGCGCAAACCTTCAGCCTTGGCACTTTGTTATTATTAAGAATAAAACAATTAAAAAAAAAATAAGAGTTGCAGCAGAGGAAGAAGAGAGAGAATTTTATGAAAATAAAGCACCAAAAGAATGGCTTAATGCGCTTAAGCCATTAGGAACGGATAAAAATAAATCTTTTTTAGAAGAGGCTCCATATTTAATAGCAATTTTTGAAAAAAAATATTCTCTTAAAAATAAAAGTAAAATTAAAAATTACTATGTCAAAGAGTCAGTTGGCATTGCCACTGGCATATTAATATCTTGTTTGCATTACTCGGGCTTATCAATGCTAACTCATACACCTAGTCCAATGAACTTCTTAAACCAAATACTAAAAAGACCTAATAATGAAAAACCTTTTGTTTTATTAATAATTGGTAAGCCAAAAGATGATTGTGTTATTCCAGCATTTGCAGAAAAGAAAAAAAGTTTTAGCAAAATAACTTCAATTTTTTAGACAATCTCTTCAGGTTTCATTGTTTCATACTTTTCATAAGGCATGTGAATCCATGGGGAATCTTTTAAATAGTCTACGTAATAATTAGGCTTAAAACTTGAAACAGCTTTATAAAAAAGGACACCTGTTCTGATTGGTTCATCTAGATAAAATCCATAAAAATGTTCCATCCACTCAATACTCTTTTTTAATGTTATACCTGAGTCAGCTAAATCATCTACTATCAAAACTTTAGAACCTATATTAGGGCTTGTCTTAGCAAGGTCTCTTGAAAAAGTAATAGACCCTCTTTTATTTTTAACTCCATCACCTCGATATGACTCAACAGATAGAACAGCTAAAGGTACATTAAAAATTCTTGCTATAATGTCCCCTACTCTCATTCCGCCTTTAGCTATACAAACTACTTGGTTAAAATCCCAACCGTCTTTGTATACCATTGCGGCAAGTTGTTCTGTTTTTTTATTATATTCGTCCCACGTGATATGTAAATCGACCATTGCTTTTCCTATTATTAAAAATTGTAATAACCTCTCTTTAAAAAAAAGAGAGGTTTAGATATGTTTTAAATTATTATTGAGGTAGTTCGCCGTCAATACCCTGAACATACCAATTCATTCCAAGTAGCATACCATCGTCTGCTACTTCACCTTCTGGAACCATTAATTCACCAGCTTGGTTATAAATTGGACCTTCAAAAGCATGCATACTTCCATCTTTCAATGCTATTTCCATTGCTACCGCTTCTTGAATTAAGTCAGATGGCATTATTTTAGCATTGTATGGAGACATAACAACCATACCTTTGTCCATTCCTTCCCAAGTATCTGAAGATGACCAAGTCCCATCAACTACTGCCTTTGCTCTTTCAGCATAGTATGGACCCCAAACATCTTCAATAGCTGTTAGGTGCGAATTAGGACAAAATTCTTCCTGGTTAGAAGCTTGACCAAAAGCAAGAACTCCTGCTTTTTCTGCTTCTTGACAAGGGGCAAAAGTATCAGTGTGTTGAACTAATATATCAGCACCCTGATTAATTAAAGTTTTTGCAGCATCTGCCTCTTTACCTGGATCATACCAAGTAAAAGCCCATATTATCTTAATTTTGATATCAGGGTTAACTTTAGAAGCAGCTAAGTAGAAAGCGTTAATACCTCTAACAACCTCTGGAATGGGGAAAGATCCAATATAACCAATAGTATTAGTTTTAGTCAAATTACCCGCTATATGACCGCTAATAGTTCTTCCCTCATAGAATCTTGCGCCATAAGTTGAAACATTATCAGCACGCATATATCCAGTTGCATGTTCAAATTTTACATCTGGAAATTCTTTTGCAACTTCCAAAGTCTGATCCATATAATTGAATGAAGTAGTGAAAATTAAATCATGTCCTGAAGCAGCTAATTTTCTAATTGCTCTAACTGCATCTGCATTTTCAGGAACATTTTCAATATAAGTAGAAGATACAGCATCACCTAGCTGACTTTCCATATATTGTCTTCCTTGATCATGCATGTAAGTCCAGCCATGATCTCCTGGTGGGCCTATATAAATAAAGCCAATTTTTTTAGGATCCGCATTGGCTGACCCAAGCATTAATCCTAAAAAAAAAATAGTCGTTGTAATTAATTTAATCATTTTAACCTCACCTGCTAAAAATAATTGTTTATTCAATATCTTTATTAAAGATACCTCAACGATTCTTAATATATTTTATCGAAAAATAGTGGATATCTATCTTCCTTTAAAAAAAGGGATAGTGAGTGAGGCAGGAGCACTTAATCTAATTCTAAGGCGATTACTTGATATAATAACCAAAACGATCATTGTTGCTAGATATGGAGCCATATTAAAAAATTGACCAGGAAAATTAACTCCCCAAGCTTGTAAGTTCATTTGTAAGATTGAAACTCCTCCAAAAATGTAAGCACCGACTAAAATTCGTCTCGGTTTCCAAGTTGCAAACACTACTAGAGCAAGAGCAATCCAACCTCTTCCTGCTATCATATTTTCTTGCCACATAGGTGCGTAACATATCGACATGTATGATCCAGCAAGTCCACACATAGAGCCTCCAAATAAAATACCTAATAATCTTATTTTTATTACACTATATCCTAATGCATGGGATGAATGATGAGACTCTCCAACAGCTCTAAAAATTAAACCTAACTTAGTTTTATAAAAAAAATAATGTACTAAAAAGACTATTACAAAGGAAAGGACAACAAAAAAATATGGATTAAATCCTTTTATAGGTGTGCCAATATATTGTTTACCGATCATTGAGCTTAAACCTATCCCAAAGATTGTCAAAGCTAGACCAGTCGCAACCTGATTAGACATTAATATTAAAACTAGATAAGCAAATAATCCAGACATTAGAGCGCCTGATAAAATAGAAACTAAAAATGCTAAAAAGTAACTTCCAGTAATAACTAAAGTGACAAATGCTGTAACTGCCCCAACCAACATCATTCCTTCTACTCCAAGATTAAGAACTCCAGTTTTTTCTGTAACTAACTCACCTATTCCAGCAAAAACTAAAGGTGTTGTTGCAATAAGTATAATTTGAATAATTCCTATTACGATATCTAAATTCATACTCTTTTCCTCAATACAATTTTATAGTTTACTAAAAGTTCGGCTCCTAGAAGATAAAATAAAACTAACCCTTGAAAAACAAAGCCTACTGCTGCTGGAATTTGCATAAATAATTGAGCATCTTCAGCCCCTAAATAAGTTAAAGCAATAATTAAAGATGCAAAAATAATTCCAATTGGATGCAATCTTCCTAAGAAAGCGACAATAATTGCTGTAAAGCCATAGTTTGGAGAAATATCTCTATACAACAATCCTATAGGTCCTGAAACTTCTCCTAGTCCTGCTATTCCAGCAAATGCACCTGCGATAATAAAAGCAATATAAACCAGTTTGTCTTGACTAAAACCTGCATATCTTGAAGCTACAGGGCTAAAGCCAGTAACTTTTAATTGATAACCAAGCATAGTTTTAGAAAAAATAAACCATGAGGCAAATATGCCAATTAAAGTTATAATAATTCCAAAATGAACTCGTAAACCGCTAAATAATAATGGCATTCTGCCTGAGTCACCAAATTTACGTGTTTTGGGAAAACTGAAGCCATTAGGATCTTTCCATGGCCCAACAACAAGATAATCAAGAATTAACAAAGCTATATAAACAAGCATTAAGCTAGTTAAAATTTCATTTGTATTAAATTTAATTTTTAAGAATGCAGGTATCATTCCCCACAGCGCTCCACCAATAGCGCCACCACATATCATTAGCGGCAGAACCCAAAAACCCTGAGTGTCATGAAAATAAATTCCTATACCCCCACCTATTACTGCGCCCATAGTTAATTGGCCTTCGGCACCAATATTATATAAATTGTTTTTAAAACAAAAAGATAATCCGACAGCAATTAGAGCAAGAGGAGTAGCTTTAACTAGAAGTTCAGAAATGCCATAAGTATTTGAAATTGGTGATATAAAAAATGTATGTAACGCAAAAATTGGATCAAAACCCATCATAGCAAAAATTAATGAACCCGTAACAATTGTCAGAAAAACTGCTACAACAGGAACAGAAAAATTCATTATTGAAGAAGGATTTTCTCTTACTTTTAATTCTGGGAGAAAATTAAACAAACCCTTTACCTCCCATTAAAAGACCTATTTCTGCGATTGATATTTTTGCAGTATCAACACTTTTAGATAAGTTTCCATTAAATATTACTGATATGCGATGAGAAATTTCAAATAACTCGTCTAGATCTTGAGAAATAACTATTATTGAGGTACCATTTTTTGCCAACTCAATTAAAGATTTTCTAATTGTATGTTCAGCACCAGCATCAATTCCCCATGTAGGGTGAGAAATAATTAATAATTTAGGCATAGATATTAATTCTCTTCCAATTACAAATTTTTGTAAATTACCTCCTGATAAACTTGAGGCTTTAGCATCAACTCCAGGTGTTACCACATTAAACTCATCAACAATTTTTTTTGCCTGAATTTCAATATTTTTATAATTAATCATCCCATTTTTTAAAAAACCATTATTAGGAAATTGACTGAGTAAAACATTTTCTGCTAAAGTTAGTTCTGGAACGGCACTGTGACCTAATCTATTTTCTGGAACAAAAGCTATAGATAAATCTCTCCTTTTTTTTGGATTAAAATTTGTTATTTCAGTATTATTAAATGTTATTGAACCATCAACATCGTCAACATTTTCGCCAGTAAGAAGATTCATTAGCTCTGATTGACCATTTCCAGCAATGCCAGCAATGCCAAAAATCTCCCCTTCCTTAACTTCAAAAGATATGTTCTTTAAATCAGTATTAAATGGATTATTAAAATTTTGGGCTAAATTATGAGCTTTAAAGTTTATTGAATCTTTAATATGATCATAATCAGTCTTAATTTCACTTAATTTCTTACCTAACATTTTAGTTGCTAAGCTTTCAGCTGTCTCATTTTCTAATTTACTGGAATCAATAACGGCACCATCTCTCAATATAGTAACTTCATCACATAAATTAATAACTTCTTCTAATTTATGAGTAATGTAGAGTATTGTTCTACCTTCTTTTAGCAATTTATCTAAAGTTTTAAATAAACTTTTAACTTCCTGAGGTGTCAAAACAGATGTTGGCTCATCCATAATTAATAATTCAGGATCTTGTAAAAGTATTCTTACAATTTCTACTCTTTGTTTTTGACCAGCTGAAAGAGTATTTATAGGAGCGTCAAGATCAAGAGGTAATTGATATTTTTCAGAAATATTATTAACTTTTTTTTGTAAATCAGAAAAGGACATATCTTGATCAATACCAAGTATTAAATTTTCTCTTACAGTAAGTGAATCAAATAAAGAGAAGTGTTGAAAAACCATCCCTATTTTTTTTTGCCTGGCCTCAGATGGTGACTGAATATTTAAAAGATTATCATTAAAATACATAAAGCCCTCATCAGGCTTTAATAAACCATATAGCACTTTAACAAATGTTGATTTACCGGCACCATTTTCTCCAAGCAATGCATGAACGGTATTACGCTTTATATTAAACGAAATATTTTTATTAGCCTTTACTCTAGGAAAAGATTTAGAAATATTATCAATTTTTAAAATTGTGCTATCCATTAATTGTAAAAGTTTCCTCTTCGGTAAAATTATAAATTTCTAAATTATTTTCATCATTTTTTTTATCGATAGTAATAAATTTAGCGTCATTAAATGAAATTAGAGGAAAGTGCCAAACTTGCGGCTTGAAATTAATGCCATTGCCTTGATCCACTCTAAATATATTTATTTTTTTTAAATTTGGTTTCGGACTAGCTGGACAAGTAATTACAAGAAAATCATAAGAACCTAATGGCAAAAAAATCTGAGAGCTAAATGGGTGATTTTCTAGCATATCAATTTTAAGTGGGAATAATCTTTTTTTTGCATCAAATAAATTTAATCTAACACGCTTATCTTCACTTAAAATTTCTATATTTGCTAAATCAAAATAACTTTTAGTTGTATTGGAATTAATATTCTCACCAATTTTGTCATAAGGGTTTATAAAATCACCAAATTCTGAAAAATTATCTTTTGTTATTTTTTTAATTTCGTAGTTCATAAAATTGTTCCATAAACTCTTAATCGTGAAATTCCTCCATCAGGAAATATACTTAACTTAAGATAATTAACTTCTTTTATTTTGGAGTTTAATTTATCAATCTTGAAATCGTCATGAGGCTTCAGCTTTGTTTTACTAATTATTGATTGCCATTTCTGACTATCTTTAATTAATTTAATAATACCGACATTAGTGTTATTTAAAGCTCCCTGAATTGTAAAACTTGCAGGGTAATTACCTTTAAAATGATGAGTTTGAATATTGATACTATCAATTAAACCTATGTCTGCTAGTTTTATTATAACCCAATCATAGCCCTTGCCTCTTCTTCTTTTCGTTTCCCAACCATTTCCCATATTAATAGATTTACCAGGTGAGATAATATTTTGAGCAACACCAAAATGTTCGTCACTACATGCAATAATTTTGGCACCCTTAAGAACACTTGATAAATCAATTTTTTCGTTACTTTTTTTATTATTAACTATTAAGTCTCCTAAAAGTTTTAATCTAGCCACACCTCCATCAGGAAAAATGTTTAATCTTACATAATTAAAAGTATTATTATTTTTGATTTTATATTTATGAAGACTATTAGGATTAAGTTTTTTTTTAGTTAAAATTGTATTCCATTTAAATTTAGAGTTTTTCGAAAAACATACGTCAATAGATGCATATTCAGGCTGATTACCATTAAAAAAAGCAGTATCAATTTGAATTTCAGAGATCTTTCCAGGTATTCCCAACTTCAAGATAACATAATCATTTCCAGCGTCTCTTTTTCTTCTTGTTTCCCAGCCATCCATCCATTTACCATGCTTATCATAAACACCTTCTTTAAAAACAGGATCTTCATCTTTTATTAAACGTGAAGCATTTCCAAAAAACTGGTCACTAAATTTATAAATCTTAGAGCCAAGTACTGGACTTGCTAAATTAATATAGTTTTTAATTTTATATTTGTTCATTAGTTATTATTTCATTAATTCTTAAACTTGCAATTTTTTTCACCTGATTTAAAGATTTGTCAAGTTCTTGTTCTATATTATCTGACTTTAATCTATTTTTAAACTCTTCGAATATTTCAACTTTAGTTTTATCTCTTACTGCAAAAATAAAAGGTATATTAAATTTAGCCTTAAAATCATTATTTAGTTTATGAAATTCACTAAATTCATCATCGGAGCACTCAGCAAGCCCTGCTTTTGCCTGCTCCTCTTGAGAAAATTCAGTTAAACCTTTTTTAATTTTTAATTTATCACCTAAATCGGGATGAGACTTTATTATATTAACTTTAATATTTTCATCCAAAGAATCAAAAGTCTTTAAAAAATTATCAATCACCTCTTCTTTATTTTTAAAGGGCCTATTGTTCTCAACTATTTTTGTAATAAAATCTGAATGCTCAAATATATTTTTAAAAATGTAATTAAACTTATACTGCTCTAATTTATTTACCTCTTTTATATTCATTAAAATTTATCGTACCAAAAATTAGCAATATCTTTTCTTTTGCAAATCCATATATCTTTAAAGCCATCTAAATAATTTAAAAATCTTACTAGAGACTGAAATCTTCCTGGTCTTCCTATAATTCTACAATGCAAACCTATAGACATCATTCTAGATGATCCTGTTTTATTAACTTCTTCATATAATGTGTCAAAAGAATCTTTTAAATAATTATAAAAATCATCACCTGTATTAAAACCTTGAGCTGTTACAAAACGCATATCATTATTATCTAAGGTATAGGGTATGATTAGGTGTCTTTTATCCTTATTATCTATCCAATATGGCAGGTCATCAGAATATGAGTCACTATCATAAATAACTTGAGTATTTTTTAAAACCAACTCTCTAGTGTTAGGACTAGTTCTTCCCGTGTACCAACCTGATGGATAATAACCAAAAATTTTTTTTATAATTTCGTTACATTTAATAATATGATCTTCTTCAATTTTTGGATCAATGTCCTGATAATTAATCCATCTATATCCATGACTTGCGACTTCAAAATTTGCTTCTTTAATAGCAGAGCAAATCTCTTCGTTTTTTTCTAATGCTAAACCAACTCCAAAAATCGTAAGGGGTAAATCTCTGTTAATAAATTCATTATAAATTCTCCAAAAACCTCTTCTAGATCCATATTCATAAATTGACTCCATATTCATATGTCTGTGACCTACCACAGGTTCAGCGCCAATTATTTCAGATAAAAAAATCTCAGATTGATTATCTCCATTCAAAACTGAGTTCTCAGCCCCCTCTTCATAATTTAATACAAATTGAACTGCTATCTTTGAATTATTAACCCATTTAAATTTAGGTAAATTATTGCCATAACCTATAAAATTTCTTTTTTCAGACATTTAAACTATAATTTAATAATTATATAAATACTGTATAAATAAAAACATATTATGTCTAAAGGATATTTAACAACACATGTATTAGATACTTTTAATGGAACCCCTGGTTCCGGTATAAAAGCTTCACTATATAAAATTGATAGTGATAAAAGGACAAAAATTATAGATTTTAAATTAAATCAAGACGGAAGATCCGAAGTGCCTGTATTGGGAAATGAAAATTTTATTAAAGGAAAATACGAATTAATTTTTTTTTGTGGTGATTACTTTAAAAATTTTACAAATCTAGATGAGCCCTATTTTTTAGATGATGTTGTAATTAGATTCGGCATAAATAATATAAATGAACATTATCATGTTCCATTACTTATAAGCCCATGGAGTTATACAACTTATCGAGGTAGTTAATGACTAAGGATAATATTAATTTTATTCTTAATAATGAATTGGTATCCGTTCAAAATATTGAAACAAACACAACAGTTCTTAACTATTTAAGAAATGATAAAAAACTTACAGGTACCAAAGAAGGTTGTGCTTCAGGAGATTGTGGTGCTTGTACAGCCGTTATTGGAGAAATAAAAAATAATAAAATTCAATACAAGAGCATTAATACATGCATAACTTTTTTATACTCCTTAAACGCAAAACATTTAATTACTGTTGAAAGCCTTGAAAAACAAAACTTGCATCCTGTTCAAAATAGTATGATTGACAAAGATGGTTCTCAATGTGGGTTTTGTACACCAGGTATTATCATGTCTATGTATGGAATGTATGTAAACAATGTAAAGCCAACAAATCACAATATTGATAAATTCTTATCTGGTAACTTATGTAGATGCACTGGTTATTTACCAATTAAAAAATCTATTAAGGATATGTATAAATATAAAAAAAATATAATTGAAACAAAAAAAATTTTTAATCAATTAAAAAAAATAAAAAAAAATGATATTTTAATTAGCAAAAATAAATCAAAATTTTTTATTCATTATAAATTAAAAAGTCTTCTAAAAGATTTAAATAAAACTTCTGATTATTATTTGCTTACTGGTGGCACAGATTTATCTTTAGAAGTAACAAAGAAAAGAAAAAATCTAAATAATATTTTTTACTTGGGCTCTAATGAAGAATTAAAATATATAAGAGTAAAAAATAATAATATACATATTGGCGCAGCAACAACAATTAATGAAATAATTCCAGTATTAGAAAAATATTATCCAACTTTTGCAAAAATGTTTGAAAGATATGGGTCAGAACAAATAAGAAATACCGCTTCCTTAGGGGGGAATATAGGTAGTGCATCACCTATTGGAGATAGTTTACCAGTTTTGATGAGCTTAAATAGTAAAATCATTACTATAGGAAAAATTAAAAAAATTATATATTTTGATGATTTTTTTATTGATTATAGAAAAACAAAATTAGCCAAGAATGAATTAGTTAAAGAAATAATTATCCCAATATATAAAAAAAATACTTTAAAATGTTATAAAATTTCAAAAAGAATTGATGATGACATTAGCTCAATATTTATGTCAATCAATGCTAGAGTAGAAAATAATACAATTAAATTTATAAAAATTGTTAGTGGTGGAATGGCCAGCACACCTAAAATTGCTAAACTAACTCAAGATTACTTAATTAATAAAGAATTTACTTTTGACAAAATAGAGAAAGCTAAAAAAATTATAAAAAAAGACTTTAACCCTCTTGATGATGTTAGGGCATCAAAAGAATACAGAACTAAAATTAGTCAGAATTTGCTTGAAAGATTTTTCAATGAAGAGAATAATATTAAATCAAGTGTATATTAATGGATAAATTATTTACTAAAAATATAGAGCATGAAAGTGCAAAAAAACATGTTACTGGCAAAGCTATTTATACTGATGATATTCCAGAACCACAAAACTTGTTACATGCAGCTATTGGGTATAGCAACTGCAGTAAAGGTATTATAAAAAAAATAGACTTAACTGATGTCATTAATTCAGAAGGTGTAATAGATGTTATTACTGAGGCGGACATTAAGGGTGTTAATGATGTTGGTCCAATATTTAAAGGCGATAAAATATTTACATCTAAGGAAATAGAATATCATGGTCAGCCAATTTTTGCTGTTATAGCTAAATCAAATATTTTAGCTAAAAAAGCATCATTAAAAGCAAATATTATAGTTAAAGAATTAAAACCTATAATTACAATTAAAGATGCAATCAAAAAAAAATCATATGTACTTAAGCCTAGATTTTTAAATAGAGGTGACACTAAAAATAAATTAAAAAAATCTGAAAATATTTTATCGGGTGAATTATATTCAGGTGGTCAAGATCATTTTTACTTAGAGGGACAAATTGCTATGACTATTCCTCAAGAAGATGACAATTTTTTAATATATTCATCAACACAACACCCTTCTGAAACACAGCAAATAGTTGCCAAAGTTTTAAATCAAAATTTTAATAGTATTCATGTTGTAGTCAGAAGAATTGGAGGTGGGTTTGGAGGTAAAGAAACCCAATCTTTTTTATTTGCCGCAATAGCTGCGATAGCATCAAAAAAGCTCAATAAGCCTGTTAAATTAAGAGTAGATAGAGATGATGATATGATAATGACTGGGAAAAGACATGATTTTTATTTTAAATATACAGTGGGTTTTTCAAACAAAGGAAAAATAAATGCACTAAAAGTTATTATGGCTTCAAGGTGTGGAATTTCAGCTGATTTGTCTGGGGCAATTAATGACAGGGCTATTTACCATATAGATAATGCTTATTTTATACCTAATATAGAAATAGAATCCTATCGTTGCAAAACTAATACTGTCTCCAATACAGCTTTTAGAGGATTTGGAGGTCCCCAAGGAATGTTTTGTATAGAAAATATATTAGAAAATATATCTCAAAAAATTAATGAGGATCCAATTAAAGTTAGAAAATTAAATTTTTATAAAAAAAATATAAATAATGAAACTCACTATGGAATGAAAATCACTGATAATGTTATAAATGACATATTTAATCAACTCATAAAAAAATCAGAATATCATAAAAGAAAAAAAGAAATTCAAAAATTTAATGATAAACAAAAAGTTTTAAAAAAAGGAATTTCAATTACACCTATTAAATTTGGAATTTCATTCACCACAACACATTTAAATCAAGCTGGTGCCTTAGTACATATCTATACAGATGGTTCTGTTCATTTAAATCATGGTGGTATAGAAATGGGACAAGGTTTAATGACTAAACTGGCTCAGATAACCTCACATGAGCTTGGTTTAAGTTACGAATTTATTAAAATTACCTCAACTGATACAGAAAAAGTCCCTAACACTTCAGCAAGTGCGGCATCTGCTACGACAGATTTAAATGGCGGAGCTATTATTAATGCAATTTACAAATTAAAATCTAATTTAAATAATTTTATTTACGATCATTATAATGTCAAAAGTATTATTAGATATGAAAATGATTATGTCCATTTTGATAAAAGAAAAATTACTTTTAAAGAATTAATTAGCAAAGCTTACTTAAATAGGGTCTCTTTATCTTCATCAGGTTTTTTCAAAACATCTAAAATTGATATAAATACAAAAACATTAAAAGGTCGTCCATTTTTATATTTTACATATGGTGCTGCAGTAAGTGAAGTTATTGTAGATACATTAACTGGCGAAAACAAATTGTTACAAGTTGACATCATTCATGATGTAGGAAACTCAATCAATAAAAGAATAGATAAAGGACAAATTGAGGGTGGTTTTATACAAGGACTTGGTTGGTTAACCACAGAAGAAATATCGTGGAGAAAAGATGGGAACATTCTAACACACAGTCCATCAACTTATAAAATTCCTACAGCGGGTGAAACACCTTTTAAGTTAAATGTTGAAATCTATAAAAGCGGATTTAATAAAGAAGAAGTTGTGAATAGATCTAAAGCGGTAGGTGAGCCACCTTTTATGTTAGCTATCTCTAGTTTTACAGCAATAAAAGATGCTGTTTTTAACGCTAATAAGAAAAAAGGCTCTGCAAACTTAATTGCCCCAGCTACGCCGGAAAATATATTAAAAAGTATTTATTAGTATGAAATTAAACAAACTTAACAATGAATTAATTTATAAAAAAAAGATAATTAAAGTTAAAATAATAAATGTTAAGGGTTCAGCCCCTACTAAAGTTAATGATATTATGCTTGTTTCATTAGATGGTATTTATGGAACTATTGGAGGAGGAAATTTAGAACATCTTGTTATAAATGAATCACATAATCTACTTACTAAAAATATTAAAAAGAAAAAATTAAGTGTGCCACTTGGCCCAGGAATAGGCCAATGCTGTGGTGGATATGTTGAGCTCATTTTAACATTATATACAAATTCTACAGAAGCAATAAGGGGTGAGAAGTTAATTAAAGAAAATAAAAATAATTTATATATTTTTGGTGCCGGTCACATAGGGCAATCTTTGATTTCCTATGTTAAAGATTTAGATTTCAATACCTTTCTAATAGATTCAAGAGAGGAATTTTTAAATATGAATAATTATAAAAATATTAATTATCTTTTATCCAAAGAGCCATGGAAAATTATTAAACGTTTAGAAAAAAATTCATATTATGTTGTTCTAACGCACAGTCATAATTATGATTTTAAAATAATTAATGAAGTTTTAAAAAGAAATTTTATCTTTGTGGGATTAATTGGCTCAAATACAAAAAAAAGAAGATTTGCAAAAAGGTTTATTGATAATGGTCATGATAAAGAATTAATAAAAAAAATAGAATGCCCAATTGGAATTAAAATTGGAGATTCTAAAGATCCAACGGAAATAGCATTTTCTATTATTTCAAGATTAATTTATGTAAAAAATATATTCACTAACATAAAAGAAGAGGTGCTAAAGGTAGCTTTATGAGTAATTTAAAATTTATGAATAGAGCAATAGATCTTTCAATTAAAAATATTGAAGATAAAGGAGGTCCTTTTGGTTGCGTAATTACTAAAGATAGTAAAATTATTGCAGAAGGAGTTAATAAGGTAACAATTAATAATGACCCAACTGCTCACGCTGAAATTGTTGCAATAAGAGAAGCGTGCAAAAAACTAAATACTTTCAACTTAAGTGGTTATGAGTTGTATACCAGCTGCGAACCTTGTCCAATGTGCTTAAGTGCAATTTACTGGGCTCATATTGATAATATTTACTATGGTAACTCTAGAGAAGATGCCTCAAAAATAAATTTTGATGACAAATTTATTTATGAGGAATTTAAAGTTAATATGTCTCATAGAAAAATACCAATCAAAAGAATATGTGAAAATGATGCTATAAAAGCATTTAAGTTATGGGAAAAAGAAGAAAATAAGACAAAATATTAAAATGGAATTATTTCTAAAAATTGTGTCTCCTATTAAATCATATGATTTTAATAATTTTATTCATAACTTATTACTAAGCTTACCAGCATCAATACTTATTGGTATTATTTTATTTTTCATTCTAGGATTCATCCCTAAATTAAAATCAAAGGAATATCGTATCTATATTGTTTTTTCTTTGACTATAATTATCTCATTTACAATTGCGTTATATAATTTAGGTGTTTCTTTTGAAACTCTAGTTGCCGTTTATTCAGAGTGGTTGCATTTAATAGTCCGTTGGATACATATAATTGTTGGAGTAGCATGGATTGGTACTTCTTTTTATTTTAATTGGCTTGATAGTAGACTTGAAAGAGATGATCCAAACTTTAAACATTTAGATGGATATTTATGGTCAGTACACTCAGGTGGATTCTATAGAATTGAAAAACTTAAAGGACCTCCTGAACAACTCCCTAAGGTACTTCATTGGTTTAAATGGGAAGCTTACTCCACTTGGATAAGTGGTTTTGTATTATTGATTTTAGTTTATTACCTAAACGCTAGCACTATGATGCTTGGGAACGACGGCATTGAATTAAGCCCTCTTGGTTCTATTTTTATTTCTATATTATTACTATTAGGATCATGGTTATTATATGATTTTACTTGTAGGAATTCATCAGAAGAAAGTCAGCAAACACTTGTAATTATTGGGTTCTCTATTTTCGTAATTATGAGTTATATTTTAACTCAAATTTTTGGATCAAGAGCTGCGTATATCCATGTCGGTGCAATAATAGGCACGCTAATGGCTGCTAATGTTTTCAGGGTGATTATACCTGCGCAAAAAAATTTAGTAAATGCAGCTGAAAAAAATAAGGAACCAAATTTAACTTTATCATTAGAAGCAAAAAATAGATCTATTCACAATAATTATTTTACCCTTCCAGTTCTTTTTATTATGATTAGCTCACATTTCCCCTTTACTTATGGGTCGTCATATAATTGGTTAATTTTAATAATAATTTCCATAGCAGGAATTCTTACACGTCATTATTTTAACTTAAGAAATAAAAAACAATACAAAGTTTGGATATTACCAACTGCAACATTAATAATGTTTTTTTTGATGCTAATTAGCAGCTTAAATATACTTAATAAAAAAGAACCTATAATGTCATCTTCAGTGATGATAATTAGATTTAATGAAGTTCAAAATATAATAAAATACAGATGTGGAACATGTCATGCTAAAAATCCTACTTACGAAGGCATAGAAGTTGCCCCAAAAGGAGTTATTTTTGATTCACCTACCGATATTATAAAAAACTTAAAACTTTTAAAAGCACAAGCATTAGATGAGGAGATCATGCCTCCTAATAATTTAACAGGTATTACTAATACTGAAAGAAATAAACTTAGAGTTTGGGTAGAACAAGGAGCAAATATTAATAACTAACAGGAATTGGATCGAGAGACCTCCAAAGATACCAAGTTGCTATAGATGAATAAGGACTCCATTTTCGTTGAAGTTTTTTTAAAAACTTATCACTAAGTGGTAAATCTTTTTTATAATGTTTGCTTATAGCCTTTATGAAACCCAAATCTCCAGATGGGAATATATCTGAGCTTCCATGTGTAAATAAAAGAAACATATCCACTGTCCAATTACCAATACCCTTAATTTCTATTAATTTTTCTCTAATAGACAAATCATCTTTTTTGCTTATCTCTTTAATAAATTTTTTATTTTCTAAAAAAAAAATTGCAATGTTATTAATATATAGAATTTTTTGTTTCGATAGTCCGCATTTTCTTAAATCAGTTTTCTTTATATTTTTAATTGTTAGTGGGGTAATATTTTTCTTAAGAGAAAATAACTTTGTTTTCATGGAATTAGCAGCAGATACTGAAATTTGCTGACCAATAATAGAATTAATAAGAGCATGAAAGCTATTATTATTTAACTTAAGAGATTGATTTGAGAATTTATCAATAATCTTCTTCAAAACTTTATCATTGTTTGATAAGTGGATTACACCTTTATTCCAATATTTAGGTTTCATATTATGAGTTCTTATAATCGATTTAAACAAATAATATCTTACTTAAATTATATTTTTGGTATTTATTTGTGGGTTTTAATAATTTACGCTTTTCTTAGATGGACAGGTCTTATAAAAAGAGTTTTTATGCAAGAGCACCTTCTTGGTGAATATTTATCACTACCAATAAAATTTATCTTAAATATTTTTTAATTAAAAAAAATGCTTTTATATTATTTTATAGCGACTTCAGCTGCATTATGTTGGGCAGTAGCCTCACTTATATCAGCTGATGTAACAAGAAAAATTGGAGGTTTAGCTTTTAATAGGCTGAGATTATTTTTTGTCTCTTTAATGCTAATTAGTTATACTTTTTATTTAGATACATGGAGTACAATTAATAATGATTTCTTATTTGTTATTTTATTGTCTGGAATAATTGGTATTTTTCTTGGTGACACATTATTATTTATAGCCCTTCAAAAAATTGGCCCTAGAAGAAACAATATTTTATTTTCTTTAGCAGCGCCTTTCACTGTTATTCTTAATATCATTTTTTTAAATGAAATAATGTCCTTTGTTAACTTAATCGGATGTATAATTGTTTTCTTTGGAGTTGTTGTTGCAATAGCATACGGCAATAGTAGAGATAAAAATCATAGATGGGAATTAGTTGAAGGAAATTTATACTTAGGTGTAATATTTGGAATTGGAGCAGCATTATGCCAAGCTATTGGTCTAGTAATGATGAAGCCAATTTTAAACATGGGCGCAGATCCTATTGCTTCAGCCTCATTAAGAACTTTAATTTCTTGTATTTTTTTAGCTTTTACTTTTTTTTTAAATTACGAAATTTTTAACACAAAAACCTCTCTAAATTTAAAAATCATTGGACAATCCATATTAAGTGGTTTTTTAGGAATGGCTCTAGGAATGAGTCTTTTATTAATTGCCCTTCAGCATGCAGACGCAGGAATAGTTGCTACTCTTTCATCAACTAGCCCTATTATGATCTTGTTTTTAATTTGGGTAGTAACAAAAAAAATTCCTACTACTGGAGCTTGGATTGGAACAGTTTTAGCAATAATTGGTTCTGTTTTAATTTTTATCTACTAATTTTAAGCCTAATTCTTCAAGTCTCTCCTTATCAACTTCAGCTGGTGCATTCATCATCAAATCCATAGCTTGTTGATTCATTGGAAACGCGATAACCTCACGTATATTAGGTTCATTTGCCAGTAACATTACAATTCGATCAATACCTGGTGCACTGCCTCCATGAGGGGGGGCTCCAAACTTCATTGCATTAAGCATTCCTAAAAATTTAGACTCTAAAACTTCCTTATTATAACCTGCAATTTCAAAAGCTTTATGCATAATATCAGTTCTATGATTTCTTATTGCTCCAGAAGAGAGCTCAACTCCATTACAAACAATATCATACTGGTATGCTTTAATTTCTAGAGGATCTTTATTTAATAGGGATTCCATCTCTCCTTGCGGCATTGAAAAAGGATTATGGCTGAATTCAATTTTGTTTGTTTTTTCATCTAACTCATACATAGGAAAATCTACAATCCAGCAAAATTCAAAAGCATTTTTATTAAGTAGATTCAATTCTTTGCATAGTTTTTCCCTAACTTTACCAGAGAATAATTGAGCCTCTTTTTGTTTGTCACAAATAAAGAAAATAGATTGATTA
>JABHWG010000100.1 GCA_018657885.1 Pelagibacteraceae bacterium | reverse complement strand
TGTTTTGATACTTCATCAGCTGTCGCATCAGCGTGTCTAGTGGAACGACATGTAGATATAACAAAAAAATCAGCAACTGAAGATTTTTTTCTTAAATCAATTACTTTGATATCTTCAGCTTTAGCATCATCAAGAATACTATAGATTTTATCAGTTAATGAAGATGAAGAGCTAATCTTTTTGCCTCAGTTGTTCTCTTTGATTTCTAATTTCAGTTGAGGAAATTTTAATTTCTTTATTTTGTATAATAGTCCATGCTGGCAATTTATCAAAATTTTTTACATTAATTTTTTTACTAATTAGCCTAAAGTTTTTATAAAAATTTGATGTATAGCTTTTCAATGCTTTTTCATTATAGCCATATCTTCTAAATACTACAATAGAGATTTCATTGAATATTTTTTTTGCATTTTGCCATTTATGAAAATTAATTAAATTATCAGCTCCCATTAACCAAAAAAATTTAATATTTTTGTAATGGCCATTTAAATATTCAATAGTTTCATAAGAATATCTTGAGTTTATTTTTTTTTCTATCTCTTTTATTTTTATAGAGTGGTTTTTTGTGATTAATTTACAGTTTTTTACTCTGTCTTTATAACTAGCAGGTTGATTAATTTTTAGAGGATTTTGAGGAGTAACAAGCCACCAAACCTCATCAAGCTTTAAGATTTTTTTACCCTCAAGAGATATATATAGATGTCCTTTGTGGGGAGGATCAAAGGACCCTCCTAGAAGGCCAATATTTCTCATTTATGCTCTAGCTTGACCACTGCCGTGAACAATATATTTAAATGTTGTTAAGTGTTTTGCACCTACAGGCCCTCGAACATGTAGTTTATCAGTTGAAATTCCAATTTCAGCTCCAAAACCAAATTCTCCTCCATCAGCAAATTGTGTTGAGGCATTCTTTAGAATTATTGCACTGTCTATATTGTTATAAAAATTTGAAAAAGTTTGTTCGTTTTCTGTAATAATTGACTCGGTATGATTTGATGAATAATTATTAATATGATCAATAGCTCCCTCTACACCATCTACTATCTTCACAGAAATAATTTTATCTAAATACTCTGTTGACCAATCTTCAACAGTTGCTTCTTCAAAGTTATGATCTAATGTTTGAATATATTCATCACCTTTAATTTTACATCCAGCCTCGTGTAATGGCTGTATTAATTCTTTGGCTTTATCTTTTATTGAGTTATCAATTAATAAAGTCTCAGCAGCACCACAAATTTCTGGTCTTCTTAACTTGCTATTAAAAATAATTTTCTTTGCAATTTCTAAGTCAGCTTCTTTATCTATATATACATGGCATAAGCCTTCAAGGTGTTTGATAACTGGAATTTTGCTTTTTTCATTAATTTTTTTAATTAAGCTTTTTCCACCTCTTGGAATTATTACATTTACATAATCGTTCATTGCTAAAAGATGATCAACAGCTTCTCTATTAGTTGTAGGTATCATTTGAATAATATTTTTTGGAAGATTGGCCTCTTCAAAAGACTCAGTTATGATCTTAACAAGCTCATTTGATGTATGAAAACTATCACTACCACCTCGAAGTATTAGCGCGTTATTAGATTTTAGAGCAAGGCAAGATGCATCAATTGTTACATTCGGTCGAGACTCATAAATTACTCCTAAAACACCTAGCGGTACTGATATTTTTGAAAACTTTAGACCATTTGGTTGCTCCCAATTTTCTAAAACCTCGCCAATAGGATCAGGTTGATTTTTAATTTGATTTATACTTTTGATTATTCCTAAAATTGAGTCTTCATTAATTTTTAAACGATTTATAAGTGGTTTAGATAAATTATTTTTTATAGCATTTTCAATATCTAATTTATTAGCATCTAATATTACATTAGATTTATTTTTAATATTTTTTTCTAAAAAATCATAAGCAATTTTTTTATTTTCTGGATTTAATACTCTTATCTTAATAGAAGCTGCTTTTGCTTTTTTACCTAAATCATTAATTGTTTCTAAAATATTCATTAAATAGTTCTTACCAGATCATCTTTATGTATGATTTCATCTCTACCTTCATAACCTAAGATTTTTGAAATTTCTTTACTTTTTTTACCTATAATTTTTCTAGCTTCATAAATATCGTATGCAGATATACCAATAGCTACCTTTTCCTTTTTTGGATAATACACACTGATAACATCGCCTCTACTAAATTTTCCACCTACTTCGATTACACCTGCTGGTAAAAGACTTTTATTGTTCTTAATTGCTTTATGTGCCCCTTCATCAATTTTAATAAAACCTGAGGGATGCAAGTGATTTAGCAGCCATTGCTTTCGAGAAGAAGAAGAATTTTTGCTTGCAATAAAGATAGAAGAGTTTGTTCTATTAATAGAATTGAGTGGCTGTTTTTTTGCGCTATTTGTGATGATAGTATCACATCCATTATTCATGCAAATTTTAGCAGCAGAGATTTTTGTTGTCATGCCGCCACTACCAAGACTAGATGTTTGTGAATTAGCCATCTGCTCAATTGATCTAGTTATTTTAAATATTTCACTTATTTTTTTTGCATCTTTATTTTTAGTTGGGTTTTTATCGTAAAAACCATCAACGTCACTTAGTAATATAAGTAGATCTGCATCTATCATTTGAGCTACTCTTGCGGCCAACCTATCATTATCACCATATCTAATTTCTTCTGTCGCAACAGTATCATTTTCATTAACCACTGGAATTATTTTATTTGTTAAAAGTGTATTAATTGTTTTACGAGCATTGAGATATCTTCTTCTAACCTCACTGTCTTCTAAAGTAAGTAGAACTTGAGCAATATTAATTTTGTGTTCTTTTAAATTCTGTCTCCATTGATGAGCTAATTCAATCTGTCCAACTGAAGCAGCTGCTTGCTTGTCTTCTAATTTTGTTAGACTTTTATTTTTTTTTATTAAGTTTGATCCTAAAGCAATAGCGCCAGAACAAACAATAATAATATTTTTATCCTTATGATATTTTTCAATATCTTTACAAAGTCTAGTCATCCATTTTGAATTAATTTTTTTTGTTTTATTATTGATAATAGAGGATGAGCCAATTTTTATGACAATTTTTTTATAATTATTGATCATCTTCAATCTCACATTTATCAAATAAATAATTAGTAAGCTCTTTAATTCCTTTATTATTAAAACTTGAAATAGTAAATTTTTTATTTTTATTAAGAGTTGTCATTTCATCAATGACTTTATTTGAGCTTTCAGGGTTGAGATCTTGTTTACTTAAAGCTATAATCTCTTCTTTCTGATCAAGTTTTTGTCCGTATTTTTTTAATTCTTTTCTAACTATTGAATAATTATCTCTCCAGTTGGGATCTGAGCTATCAACTAAATGAAGGAGAATTTTACATCTTTCAATATGAGCTAAAAAAGTATCACCAAGACCTTTTCCTTCGTGAGCACCCTCTATTAGACCAGGTATGTCAGCAACTACAATTTCTTTGTCAAAATTTTTGATTACTCCAAGTACAGGGTGAAGAGTGGTGAACGGATAGTCAGCAACTTTTGGTTGAGCATTTGAAATTGTTGATAAAAAAGTAGATTTGCCTGCATTAGGCAAACCAATAATTCCAACATCAGCAAATAATTTTAAGGATAGCCACACCCATTGTTCTTCTAGCGGATTTCCATTTGTAAATTGTCTAGGCGCTTGATTAGTTGAAGATTTAAAATGCGAGTTCCCAAGGCCGCCTTTGCCTCCCTTTAAGAAAATATATTTTTGATTATTTTCAACTAGATCTACTAATAATACTGATTTGTCTTCATTGTAAATTTCTGTTCCTGGGGGAACTTTTATAACAGTATCGTTTCCGCTGGCTCCAGTTTTATTTTTTCCCATACCATCCCGGCCTTTCATAGCCTTGAAGTGTTGTTGATAACGAAAATCAATAAGTGTGTTTAGATTTTGGTCAGTGACAAAAATAACATCACCACCTCTGCCTCCATCACCTCCGTTAGGTCCCCCATACTCAATATATTTTTCTCTCCTAAAACTAACACAACCTTTGCCTCCTTTACCGGATGCAACATATATCTTAGCTTGATCTAGAAATTTCATTAGAAAAAAAAGAATGTAAAATTCTATTAATTAATTAGCGGGTACTACGGATACGTATGTTCTAATGCGTGTCTTTTTAAATGCAACTTTACCTTCGCTAGTAGCAAAAATAGTATGGTCTTTACCAATACCAACATTATCTCCAGGATGAAATTTTGTACCTCTTTGACGTACAATGATATTTCCAGAAATAACTTTTTCACCACCAAATTTTTTTACACCTAAACGACGACCTGCCGAGTCGCGACCATTACGTGAACTACCGCCTGCTTTTTTCGTAGCCATTATTTATTTTCCTTTGGTGTCGCAGTTTTTTTCTTAACTTTTTTTTTAGCAGCTGTTTTTTTAGCAGCTGTTTTCTTAGGCGCAGTTTTTTTAACAGGATCACTAGTTGCTGTTTCTTTTTTTTCTGTCGCAGACTTTTTACCACCCATAGAAATAGACTCTATTTTTAGAACTGTTAAATATTGTCTATGTCCTTGAGTTGATCGATAATTTTGTCTTTTTCTTTTCTTGAAAACGATGATTTTTTTATCTCTTATCTGATCTAGAATTTTTGCTTCAACAACAGCACCTTCAACGAGTGGTGATCCAATAGTGTTTTTTGTATTCTCTGATATAGCAAGGACGTCATTAAAGGATACACTGTCTCCTTTGTTACCTTCAAGTTTTTCAACTTTAAGTACCTGTCCTGCCTTAACAGAATATTGTTTACCACCTGTTTTAAATACTGCTAACATAAGTTCTTTCGATTGATGGGCGTTTATATCTAAGGTCTCAAATAGTCAAATAAAAATACTGATATTTGGGCATTATTTGGATAAAATGGCTAAAAATGATCTTTTTTTTCTCTAAGGAATTTAAAAAAATCTAAATTTGAATATTTATTTTTTTGTTTAAATTCAGAACCCATTTCACACTCTTGATTTAAAAATGGATTATATTTCTTCTCTTCACCAAGATTGAAGGGAATAGATTTACCATTAGAGCTTATATCTTTAAAAATTTCTTTTTTAACTTGCTCTAAAATCATATTTTTATCAAAAATTTGTTCAAGAAATTTTAAATTATTTTTAGTGTATTCATGACCGCAATAGACCGTCAAATCATCTGACAAATTTAAAATTTTTTGTAATGAAGTTTGCATTTGCTCATATGTTCCCTCAAAAATACGTCCACAACCTAATCGAAAAAGAACATCTCCAACAAATAAAAAATTATTTTTGTGATCACATAAAATAATATGATCAAGAGTATGGCCTGGTGCAGAAATAATTTCAAATTCATTTATTGAGGTTTTTATTTTATCATCGTGTGAAATTTTATTTGTAGACAGAGTGGCTAAATCAGATGGAGAATATATTTTTACCTCAGGATACTCTTTTACTAAATCAAGAACTCCAGAGGTGTGATCACTGTGGTGATGTGTAATAAATATATATTCTAGATTTAATTTTTTTTCTTTTAGGTAATAAATAATATTTTCAGCTTCTGCTGGATCGATTACAATACTTGAAGAGTGTTCTTTTTCATAAATCGCATAACAGTAGTTGTCACTTAATTGACTTATAATTTTTACAGAAAGATTTTCCATTAATTAATTATGGCAGAGTTTTTTACAAATAGTTTATTTTTTGATTTAATTTTTATTGGCTCAAAGTTCTTGTAGCTAAGAAGAAATATTGCCTCATGGGTAATTATATTTGCAGGTAGAATTGAGCCATTAATAGAAAATTGTTTACCCTTATTGGTCAATCCAATACTTTTTTCTATAACTATATTCATTTCATTACATAAATTTTCAAAATCTTTTAAAGTAAAAAAATGTATATTTGGCGTATCATACCATGAATATGGAAGACCTTCTGTTATTGGCATTTTCCCCCATAAAAGCAATTGCAATCTAATTTTCCAATGTCCAAAATTAGGAAATGAAACAATCGCTTTAGATCCAACTCTTAATAATTCTATTAATATTTTTTTTGGATCCATCATTGCTTGTAACGTTTGACTGAGAATTACATAATCAAAACTTTGATTTGCATATTGAAAAAGATCTTTTTCTGCATCACCATGAGTAATATTTAAACCTCTAGCTATTCCTTTAATTGCTAAATCTTGACTTTTTTCAATACCATGAACATTTGCCTTAAGGTTTTCTTTAAATTGTTGGATTAAATCACCTTCACCACAACCAACATCTAAAATTCTTGATTTTGCACTTATTAGAGACTCTATTAAATCCCAATCTTTTCGAATACTTTTAATGCTATTCATCTTCTTTTCCAAAGTTACTTTCTAAAAAACCTTTCATAGCAAAGTCTAGATCTGGTTCATCAAGCAAAAAACTATCATGTCCTTTATCAGTTTCTATTTCTAAAAAACTCACATTTTTAGATAAATTATTCAATATTTTTACAATTTCTTTATTTTCTCTCGTTGGAAATAACCAATCTGAAGTAAAGGATATAACAAGGTATTTAATATGATTATTTTCGTTGTTAATAAACTCTAGTGTTTTACGATATGTTTCGGAATGATCAAAGTAATCCATTGCTCTTGTTAAATACAAGTAAGAGTTTGCATCAAACCTTTCAACAAATGATCTGCCTTGATAACGAAGATAGCTTTCAATTTGAAAATCGGCATCAAATCCAAATGATATAATATCTCTTGATTGCAGTTTTCTTCCAAATTTTCTATGCATGGCGTCTTCTGATAAATAAGTTATGTGGGCAATCATTCTGGCAACAGATAATCCTCTTTCAGGAATAGATTTTTTTTCCAAGTAATTTCCTTTATGCCAATTTGGGTCATTCATAATGGCTTGCCGTCCCACTTCATGAAAAGCAATATTTTGTGCAGAGTGTTTCAGTGCACCTGCAATGTGAATAATGGTTTGAATTTTATTTGGAAAATCAATTGACCATTGTAATGCCTGCATTGCTCCCATTGATCCCCCAACAACACTAAAGAGTTGGTCAATACCTAAGGCATCAATTAATTTTGCTTGAGCATTTACCATATCTTTGATTGTTATAGAGGGAAAATCCCTTCCATAAATTTCATCTTGATTTTTATCATAATCTTTATTTTCTTTTGGGCCAGTTGATCCTGCACACCCTCCAAGAACATTAGAGCAAATAACAAAAAATTTATTGGTATCAATCGGTTTATCGGGGCCTACCATTCGTGACCACCAACCATCACGATCTGTAATTGGATTTTGACCAGACACGTATTGATCCCCTGTTAATGCATGGCATATCAGAATTGCATTTGTTTTATTTTGATTGAGTGATCCAAAGGTTTTAAAAGCTAATTTAAAATCTTTTAATATTAATCCTGATACCAGTTTTAAATCTGCATTTTTGAATTCAGCAAAACTACAGTCTAATTTTTTATTTTTTTTAAATCCTATATTGCTCATATTTCATCAACCACATTGAGAATTTTTATTTTACGGAAGGTATCACGCTTTAGCTGTTTCGATACACACCCGCAAGCTGTCTCAAATCGGTGTATAGTCTTATTTAATTTAAATGCTATTTTTGTCAATA